>JAICZH010000052.1 GCA_025933775.1 Chitinophagaceae bacterium | reverse complement strand
TATTTTAAAATTAAATTCGCTGAGTGATGAAGAACTTATTATAAAATTATACGAAGCGGCGAGAGTCGGTGTAAAAATAAAAATGATTGTAAGAGGCATCTGCTGCATGTTTACCGAAAATAAAAAATTTAAGAAAAAAGTAAAAGCGATAAGCATTGTGGATGAATACCTGGAACATGCGCGGATAATGATTTTTCATCACAATGGAAAAGAAAAAGTTTTTATTTCTTCGGCAGACTGGATGGTGCGGAATATTGATCATCGTGTGGAAGCAGCGTGTCCGATTTATGATAAAGAAATTCAGCGGGAGCTAAAAGATATTCTTGCCATTCAATTATCAGATAATGTAAAAGCAAGAATTCTGGATAACGAACTTTCTAATAATTATGTGGAAAATGAACATGGAAAAAAAATCCGCTCGCAAATTGAAACATACAATTATCTTTTGAAGAAAAAATATATTCCTGAGGAAATAGAAAGCAAAGTAACGATAACAAATCCAAAAAAACTTACAACGCCTTAATTGCGTCTATCCATTACCGTTAGTTAATACTCATATTTACCAATTCATAAATATTTATAACAAATTTTGTCCCTCTCCTTCGGCGAGGGGTTGGGGTGAGGCTGCTATTTTATCTTCATAAATATTCTATTCCATCTTGGGCCATTATTATAGCTGAACCAAATTAATGAAGCTTTGCCTACAATGTGATCTTCGGGAACAAAGCCCCAGAAGCGGCTGTCGAGCGAGTTGTGGCGATTGTCTCCCATCATCCAATAATAATTCATTTTAAAAGTATAGGTTGTTGCAGGTTTATCATTAATAAAATATTGTCCGTTTTTTTCTTCAAATTTATTTGCTTCATACACTTCAATACAACGTTTATAACGAATCACATTGTCGGGAGTAAGTTGTATCGTTGCTCCTTTTTTTGGTATCCACATCGGGCCATAATTATCCACCGTCCAGGTTTCAGTTCCTACACCTGAAAACGGAAATAAATAAGGACTTTTATCATAAGGCCCCAGTACGGCAGGTTCAATATCTTTTACCATTGGCAACATTTTCAGCGAAGCTTTTTCAGCATCACTCATGCTTATTTCATATACATTATTTTGAAGTTCATACACCTGGTTTTTATTTTGATCATCCATATTATATTGAATGCCGATGCTGTTCAATTGATCGGGATCGAGAGGCGCAGTTGTAGTAACATCATATTTAAATTCATGATGCTCGGGCAAAGGCTGTGCAACATTATTTATATAAACAATCCTGTTTTTTATTTGCAAAGTATCTCCTCCTATTGCAACGCATCGTTTTATAAAATTTTCTCTTTTATCAACAGGGCGTGTAATAATTTCATCGCCATATTGATCCCAAACCCTGCGCCGGGCTTCATCTTCAGAGATATGTTCTTCCATCATCCGCCGTCGTATTTCCTGGTAATAGGTAACTTTGGAACCAAAATTTTCTTCATCATTTATAAGCGTATCATTAACCGGAAAATTAAAAACAACAACATCTTCTCTGTGAACAGGACTTGCGAACCAACGCGTATATGGAATGTGAATCCACTCAACATACGATTTGGTATTAAGCCCGGGAATTGTATGATGAACAAAAGGCATCGCTAAAGGTGTATTAGGAATTCGCGGCCCGTAACTAAACTTGCTTACAAAAAGAAAATCATTTACCAGCAATGTTTTTTCCATGGATGGAGTGGGAATGGTATAAGCTTCAAATACAAATGTGCGAATGATTGTTGCGGCAACTATTGCAAAAACGGCTGCGTCTATCCATTCACGCACGGCTCCCTTTTTATAATTTTTTACAACAGGAACACCGGCATACCTTTCCTTATCAGAAAAGCCGAGATAAGGAAAATAAATAAAGGGAATCAATACAGTTGCAGCATGTTCCAGTAGTCCAAATCTTCCAAAATGTTCAACAAATTTTATGCAAATCCAAATTGTAATAAACTGGCCTACGATGGGTATGAGCTGAAGAAAAAACCAAATCTTTTTCAACTGCATTTTTTCAACCATAAACCATGTATTATACAGTGGTATAAGGGCTTTCCAGGGAGTGATGCCCGCTTTCCTGAACATGCCATACAAGCCAATAAGCGCTGCAATAAAAGTGATAATAAATAAAAGTAAACCTATACTCATTTGAAAAATTTTATTAATGCGGACAAATGTACCGTTTTATAATTCTACTTAAAAAAAACGAGAAAAATTGTTATCATTAGTTTAACAAAATGACCTCACCCCTCCCCAACAATTATCGGGATCTCCGAAGGAGAGGGAGCAAAACTTATTTGCAACTGGATTATTTATTGAAATAATTTTTAAATTTTTTTTATTTCAAAATATCATTGATTATCTTATTAATTTTTTCAGCACGATTCATTATCATAAAATGTCCTCCGTCTTTAATTACATAATCTGCTTTAATATTTTTTATGGGAAAAATATGATCTTTTGCGCCATGAATATGATATAAGTTTTCAGGAACCCATTCATTTTTCCAGTTAATAATTTGATGTGTTGCCCAATCGGTATATTGTTGTTGAATATTTTTTCGATATTCTTTTACTAATTTTAATTCATCTTTATTTTCAATACCGAGATTATAATTTTCGATTGGCTCAATAAATGAAAATGATTTCAATGGAAATATTCTATCCAGTTTTAATTTTCCTGAAACACGCATCCACAAAGGCATTTCACGAAATGTTTTTACGCTTGAAATGATAATTATTTTTTTTGTGGTGATGATCTTTGCAATTTCAATACACATTATTCCGCCAAAAGATAAACCAATAAGTACTGGATTTTCATGCAAAATTTTTTCACTCATTCTTTTGGCATACCATTCAATTGATTCATTTTTCAAAGGAAACAACCATTCAATAAAATGAACATCATAATCTTTAAAATCAAGTTTGGAAAAAACCCGTTCATCTGCTCCGAAACCGCTAATGCAATAAATGTGGTTCATTGGGTTTGTATCAGGTTTCGGGTTTCAGGTTTCAGGTTTTAGGTTTAGGTAAAAGGCAATAAGCAATAAGCAACAAAGCAATAAGCAAGCACAATTTCAATTCTTAATTCACAACTCACAACTCACAATTATTTTTTAGGCAACACATAATTTTCAATATCATCAGCAGTAATTGTTTTACCGGATAGAATAATGAGGCGTTCTACTACATTTCGCAATTCGCGAATGTTGCCCGTCCAGTTATGTTTTTGAAGTAAGTCAAGCGCTCTTTTGTCAATCGTTTTTTTTGGTTGCCCATATTCTGTTCCAATGTCTGAAAGAAAACGATCTACCAACAATGGAATATCCATCAAACGATCATTTAATGAAGGAACGTGCAAAATAATAACGCCCAAACGATGATACAAATCGAGTCTGAAATTTTTATGTTCCACTTCTTTGAGCAAATCTTTATTGGTTGCAGCAATCACTCGCACATCTACATTAATATCTCTGTCAGCACCCACTCTTGTTATCTTTGCTTCCTGCAATGCGCGCAAAACTTTTGCCTGCGCATTCAGGCTCATATCGCCAATTTCATCAAGAAACAAAGTGCCTCCATTGGCTTGTTCAAATTTTCCTATTCTTTGTTTTACTGCAGAAGTAAAACTTCCTTTTTCATGGCCGAATAATTCACTTTCGATCAACTCGCCCGGTATCGCTGCACAATTTACTTCCACCATTGCGCCTTGCGAACGATTACTTTTTTCATGTATCCAACGCGCCACTAATTCTTTGCCCACACCGTTTTCACCGGTTATTAAAACTCTCGCTTCGGTAGGCGCAATTTTATCAATGGTATCTTTTATTTTTTTTACGGGAGCAGATTCGCCCACAATTTCCTGCACCTTGCTTACTTTTCGTTTTAATACTTTTGTTTCAGCAACCAACGAATTTTTTTCCATTGCATTGCGAAGTGTAATCAACATTCTATTTAAATCAGGAGGTTTTGAAATATAATCGTAAGCGCCTTTCTTTACGGCTTCCACAGCGGTTTCTATGTTTCCGTGCCCGCTGATAATTATAATAGGAACTTCATCATTTATTTCTTTTGCTTTTTCAAGAAACTCAATGCCATCGAGCTTTGGCATTTTAATATCGCAAAGAACAATATCAAAATTTTTTTCTTTAAATTTTTTTAGTCCTTCTTCACCATCAGCTGCTTCTTCAATTTTATATCCTTCAAAACTTAATATTTCATTAAGCGTTTTACGAATACTTTTTTCATCATCAATAATAAGAATAGAAGGCATGTGTTTTTTAATTTGAAAATGTTTATTTGTTTATTTGTGAACTGGTTTATTAGTTGACAGGGTTGTAAAGTAAAATAATTATTTTAAACTTAATCTTCTTTTGCCCCTTCGGGGTTAGGGGCTATTTCCCCCTCGGGGGATAGGGGGCTGCCTATTCCATCATCAGATATGCTTTTATAAATCCGTCTAACTCGCCGTCCATCACGGGTTGTACATTCCCTACTTCATAATCAGTGCGGTGATCTTTTATCATTTTATAAGGATGAAAAACATAACTTCTTATCTGGCTCCCCCACTCTATTTTTTTCTTGGATGCATTATTTATATTTAATTTTTCCTGTCGCTTGCGCATCTCTTCTTCATACAACCGGCTCTTCAGCATCGTCATTGCTTTCTCACGATTTTCACCTTGTGTGCGTGCCTGCTGGCATTCCACAATTATTCCACTTGGCTTGTGAGTGAGGCGCACTGCGGTTTCTACCTTGTTTACATTTTGTCCGCCAGCGCCCCCGCTTCTGAAAAAAGCCCATTCCACATCTGCAGGATTTACTTTTATATCAACGGTATCATCAACTAACGGGTATGCATATACGCTGGCGAAACTGGTGTGCCTTCTCGCATTGCTATCGAAAGGTGAAATGCGCACCAGCCGGTGCACGCCGCTTTCTGCTTTTAAAAATCCATAAGCAAACGGGCCATCAAATTGAAGCGTAGCACTCTTAATTCCAGCGCCGTCGCCGGCCTGGTAATCAAGCTCTGTTACGCTCCAGCCCTGCTTTTCACCATACATTCGATACATGCGCAAAAGCATTTCTGCCCAATCCTGACTTTCTGTTCCGCCGGCACCACTGTTGATTTGTAATATCGCCACCATCTCATCTTCGGGCTTGTTGAGTGTGCTTTTAAACTCGGCTTCTTCAATTGCTGATAGAGAATTTTGAAAAGCTTCTTTTACTTCTTCTTCTGTTGCTTCGCCTTCTTTCCAAAAATCGAACAGCACATTAAAGTCATCCACTTTCGAATGCACATCATGATACAAATTCACCCAATACTCATTTAATTTTATATCTTTTAAAATGGAAGTGGCCCGTTGGTTATCGTTCCAAAAGCCGGGAGAAAGTGAAAGTTGCTTATCGTTATTTATTTTTTGAACGCGGTTATCCACGTCAAAGAAACCTCCTCAAAACCACTAAACGGTCTCTTAAATCTTTTAATTGTTCCTGTGTCATAGGGCGCAAATATAATAATGATTAGGGAAATGAATTTTTAAATAAAAGTTAGATTAATGATGTTACAAAAAATTATTTTTATGGTAAACATTTATTTTTTTTGCTCTGCATCTTTATTAATTTTATCACATGATACAAGACATAACATCACTCTTTGAAAGAGACCTTAATAAATTAATGGAAGAAATTAATTTGTTTAAAAATGAAAATGATATTTGGAAAATAAAAGACGGCATCACCAACTCTGCCGGAAATTTAACCCTGCATCTGATAGGCAATCTTAATCACTTCATCGGCGCAACATTAGGAAATACGGGCTATGCGAGGGAAAGAGATAAAGAATTTTCTTTAAAAAATATTTCCCGCGTAAAATTAATTGACGATATAAAAAATACCCAAAAAGTTATAAAAGATACTTTGCCCCGTTTATCATCCGATGATCTTTTAAAAGATTTTCCTGTTGCTATCGGCAATTTTACTTCTTCTACATCTGTTATATTGATTTATCTGCTGGCTCATTTTAATTATCATCTCGGGCAAATTAATTATTTGAGAAGAATATCTGAACCATAATTTTTTAGGATTTATGGGATTAGCAGTAGAATAATTATTGCTCATTGCCTATTGCCTTTTGAATAATTCAACTACTTCAAAACCTTTAGTACCTTGCAAAACGTATGTCTTTTACAAAAATTGCATTAACAGGATACAAAAATTATCAATCTGAAATTTTTTATTTCAATCAACGGATTGTAGGTATATGCGGATTGAATGGTAAAGGAAAAACCAACCTGCTCGATGCGATAAATTATTTATGTTTTACCAAAAGTTATTTTTCAAAAAATGATGCATTAAATATTTTTTTTGGCGCAGAAGGCTTCCGGCTTGAAGCGGAATTGCTGAACGGAAAAACAAATAACAAACAAACGAAGGTTGCCTGCATTTACCGTTCTTTAAAAAAAGAATTTTATTTAGATGATGTGGCGTATGAAAAATTTTCGCATCACATAGGAAAATTTCCCTGTGTAATGATTGCGCCCGATGATATTGAAATGATAACCAACGGCAGTGATACACGAAGAAAATTTTTGGATACATTGATAAGTCAGGCCGATGCAGAATATTTGCAGCAACTGATTAATTATAATAAAATCTTACAACAAAGAAATAGTTTTTTAAAAAATGAATCCTTTCAAAAAAAATTTGATGCGCAATTGTTAGATGCACTGGATGCACAAATGATACAACCGGGTGAATACATTTTTGAAGTAAGAAAACAATTTTGCAAAAAAATAATTCCACTGGTGCAGCAATTCTATAAAAATATTTCCGGCGACCATGAAATGATTTCTCTGGAATATAACTCGAATTTAAATGATAATGATTTTTTAAAATTATTAAAAGAAGCCCGGCAAAAAGATATTATTACACAACGGACCAATGTTGGCATACATAAAGATGATCTCATTTTTTATCTTGATAAAAATATTTTTAAAAACATCGCTTCGCAAGGACAGCGCAAAAGTCTTTTGTTTGCATGCAAATTGGCCGAGTTTGAAATATTAAGTTCAATGAAAGGCTCTCCCCCACTGCTTTTGCTGGATGATGTGTTTGAAAAGCTGGATGAATTACGAATGAAAAATTTACTTCAATATGTATGTAAAAAAAATGCAGGACAGGTTTTTATTACCGATACGCATAAAGAAAGATTGGAAAATGCTTTATCGCAATTTTACGATGAAGTACAGATAATTGAATTAGTTTAACCGAAACTTTTGTAAAGTTTTTAACTTTCCAAAAGCTAAATACTAAATTTATTTTATGGCAGAATTATCAATGGGTGAAGCAATTCAACAATTTTTAAAAAACAGTAAGCTGAAAAGCGGCGTTCAGGCTTTGCAAATTGAAGATGCCTGGGAAAAAATAATGGGAAAAACTATTGCACGATATACTGATAAAATTGAAATCGTCAATTCTACTTTATTTATTACCACCAATGTAGCCCCATTAAAAAATGAATTATTATACCAGAAAGAAAAAATTAAAGACCGTGTAAATGAAGCTATCGGAGAAAAAGTAATTAAAGAAGTGGTGATAAAATAACTTCATCTCATGTAGGCTAAATAAAAAATAGTTCATGCAAATAACAGTTAGTGAATCTTATGAAATGATGTCGCAAAAATGCGTGAATGATTTTTTTGAATTTATTCAACCGCTTCATGAGCCCTTAATCTGCACGGCTTCCGGCGATACGCCCAAAGGCATGTACAAAGAATTAATAAAACAAATTCATGAAAAAAAAATTGATATTTCTCACTGGCGTTTCATCGGGCTTGATGAATGGGCAGGCATGAATGGCAATGATGAAGGAAGCTGCCGGTATCATTTGAATAATGATTTATTTTATCCATTGCATGTTGCAGAAAATAAAATTATTTTTTTTGATGGGTGCGCAAAAAATCTGCAGGGGCAATGTGATGGCATTGATGATTACATACATTTAATGGGTGGCATTGATGTAGCAATACTTGGGCTTGGCATGAACGGGCATGTAGGAATGAATGAGCCCGGCACTGCGCCTGAATTGTATTCTCACATTGCTGATATTGATGTTACTACTCAACAAGTAGGACAAAAATATTTTAAAACTAAACAGAAGTTAACTAAAGGTCTTACTTTAGGCCTTGCCTCATTGCAGGAAACAGAAGTGATTATGTTGCTCGCAAATGGAAATAAAAAAGCAAAAATTGTGAAAAAAATTTTTGAAGAAGATCCCTCTCCACAATTACCTGCTGCATTATTACTCGGGCATAAAAATATTCACATGTATTTTGATAAAGAAGCCGCTTCACTTATTACACGAAAATAAAAATGAATAAAAAAAATATTATTGGAATTGATATGGGCGGCACAAATGTGCGTGCCGGAATTGTTCACGATGATGCATTGCATGAAATAATTTCAAAACGACTTAACTCACGGGGAAGCATAGACGAAGTTTTGCAACAATTATTTTTACTGATTGATGAATTGATCAATAGTAATGTAAACTCAATAGGAATAGGCGTTCCGGGCCTTGTGAATAATGAAGAACATCTGGTGTATGATGTGGTAAATATTCCTGCGTGGAAAAAAATTCCATTACAGCAATGGTTGGAAGAGCGTTATCAAATCCCTGTATTTATTAATAACGATGCTAATTGTTTTGCCTTAGGCGAATTTTATTTTGGTAAAGGCAAAGGATATAATTCAATGATAGGATTAACGATTGGCACTGGCATTGGCGGAGGAATTATCATCAATAAAAAATTATACGAAGGAAAAAACGGAGGCGCGGGTGAATTTGGCACCATTGATTATTTAGATAAAACCTGTGAGTATTATGCAAGCGGCCAGTTTTTTGAAAATGTATATCACACCAATGGTGAAGAAGTTTTTGAAAATGCACAGCAGGGAAATAAAGATGCATTAAAAATGTATGAAGAAATGGGCGCTCATCTTGGCAATACTATAAAAACAATTTTGTATGCACTGGATGTGGAATTAATAGTATTGGGCGGTTCTGTGCGTCATGCATTTCCATTTTTTGAAACAAGCATGTGGCAGCAAATCAAAACATTTGTGTTTCAGAAAGCGGAGCAACATTTAAAAATTGAAGTTTCGGAATTACAAAACTCCGGAGTGCTGGGGGCTGCGGCTTTGTGCTACGATGCGGATAAATAAATAACTAACGGTAATGGTTATACGCAGTTTTTCGTTTCACGTAAAGAGGCAAAGATGGCAAAGCCGCTGATTTCTTTATATAAACTTAACTACTTCGCGCCTTTGCGTGAAATAATTTTTTCAAACGAGATATTACTCTTTTTTCGATTGCAACATCAAGGCAACAATCTTATCATTGGACAATGCCTGCTGATGATAATTTTCGTATAATATATTGGTATGTTCTCTTTTTCCCATTTCACGGTCAGGCCATTGATAAAATATAAACCGCACGGGGCTCGCGTTTGCATGGTTGTTGGGAGAAGCAGCATCCATTTGCTTCCATGAATTTTTAAAAGATTCGCCTAATGCTGCTAAATCTGTTTTAGTATTTATAAGCACCACAAAATTTTCTGTTGCAATGTGATTAATAATTTGCCCTATCTCCCACTGAAGCCCTGCCCGTTCTTTAGTATAATCACATGCATCAATAATGGAGAAATCAGTTTTATTAAATAATAATGCAACACATTGCTGCCATATCGCATCGGTGCAATAAAAAATATTAGAAGGATACGCGCCCGTAAAATAGTTTTCCGCAAGTAAACCTTTTGTTTTTGGCGGCAACGGTTTGTTTGAAATATTATTTATTGACTCATCTAATATTTCCGGCGAAGTGATCAACAATTTTCGCATTATCTTTTTTATGGAAAACATATTTTTGAATTTGCTGAAACTTACATCCTGCGGCGACCCCAGAAAAAAAACAGCGCCGTGCCTTTGAAAGCCGCCGCTGGTTTTATTAATTAAAGAAGCTGTCGAATAAAAATTAAAAAAATAAAATATGCGCAAAGGATTGCAATTAAAAATATTTTTTTCTCCCGTGAGGTTTGGATTTAAAATGTAATGATGATCAGGTAATTCATTTTGTTCATACACATCGAGCTGAAAGGGCGGCGCTATTACTTTTGTTTCATAAATATTATCACTTTTATCCAAATCTTTTTTTGGTAACATAAGATTTGGTTTTGTATTCATCATCATTGCAACTCTTCTTTGTATAAGTGCCTGAATAAAAGCAGCAACAAGTATTACAAAAAATAAAACAGCAATTACCAGCAATGTTTTATCATTTAAAAAAAATCCAACTATTGCAAAAAATATCGTAATGCCGAAAAATAAAAGAAATGAAACGTATTTATTTTTTATTTCTTTTCCTTCCTGCTGTTTGGCTTGCTGTTCGGTAAGGTATTGCTGAGTTACAGGAGTAATGGGGTCCTTCTCATAAAATGTTTTCATTAATTTTTTTTAATAACTAAAGATTTTATAACGGTTACACATACACGAAAATTTTCGAGATGTAATTGTTTTCTTCTTCAATTTAATTATAATTTTTTTATGATGCTAATTCTAACTTTTTTAAATAAAAAAACCGTCCCTATTATCGGGACGGCTTTAGGTGAGTAAGGAAGAAAAAAATTAGTTGATAACTGATAATTTTTTTATCTGAACAATACCCGAATTTTTTTCTGTAATCTGAACAAAGTAGGTTCCTTTTTGCAAATCGCTAATTTCAATGCTATTTGAATTTTGCAATGAAACTGTCTTCACTATTCTTCCTGTAATATCAAGGAATTTAACTATTGCCGGCCCGCTCAATTGGCCTATGGTGATTTTTGAATTGGCATAACTTGGGTTAGGATAAATTAAAAAGTCGGTAGTTGCGGCGCTATTGCCTTTTACTGATCTTGTTTCTGAATAAGAAAAAGAACCATCCAGATCAATCATTTTGATACGGTACAAGCTGGTGTTTTTATTATTATTTGAATTATCTGTAAATGAATAAGATTGCACGAGACTTGAATTTCCGGCTGCAGATACGGTTCCTATTTTTTCAAAAGAAACATTATCATACGATCTTTCAATTTCAAAACGGCTTGAGTTGATTTCCTGCTGCGTTTGCCATGCGATTTCTACATCATTGCTTTTATTGCGCTGTGCAGTAAAAACAGAAAGAAGTACAGGAGCCGGGCCGCCTTCGGGAACATTACAAATGATACTTGTGCTACCACCGCTGGCGCCACCGGGAAAAGTTAAGAATATAGTAATCTGCGCTGCAGGAGGTAAATTATTATCGCTTATACAATAATCTACATAGATGTTGCTGCCGGAACATTTTTGTGCAAACACAGTAAAAGTTTCTGGTTGCAGCACGCCGTTAATTTTAATAGAATCCAATGAAGGAACCGAAGTGGGGCAAGTTGCAAAGCTCAGTTTAATATGAGAGGCGCATGTGCCTTTATCGCCATTATTTCTTGTAAATAAACTTGGGCAAATAGCTTGCGAAATACCTGCAAGAGATAAAATAAGAAAGCTTGAGCTAAGTAAAATTCGTTTCATTTTTTTGTGATTTAGAGTTTAAAAAAATAAGCGGTAATTACTCAGGATAGATTAAAAATTGTCTTGATTTTATCTTAAGAAGGGGATTAAATAATATTGCGAATAATGCTAATTGAAATGGGCAAAAAGTATTTTAAAGGATTTGGGGAAAAACAGATAAATGGAATTATGCAGCAGTTTATTTCTTTGCTTTATGCTAAAGAATATTTTAAAACCTTAGGGAGATAGTTAAATCTGTTTTAAAACGGTAAACTTAATTTGGAAATTCAGAGGAGGTTGGTGGCAGTAATAATTCTTGTGGTGGATGTAAAAGTATAATTGATTTTTTATTTTTGCAAGCATTTTATGAAATTTTTTTTAAAGTAATCTTTTCGATTCTTTAAATGGGTTGATTTTAAACTATTTAAACCAAAAAATATTTTTTCGATAAATAAAGTTATTATTACCTGGTTATCTTTGCACTCATTGCCCGATAGTATAACGGTAGTACCGCAGATTCTGATTCTGCTTGTCTTGGTTCGAATCCAGGTCGGGTAACTAAATCCTACAGTGTTGGCACATTTTTTGGCTTATTAATCAATATCTCGTATTCATTAAAACTTAAAGTGCCATTATGTTCCTCAAATACTTGTTGATTTTTCTTTTATCAATTATAGGAATTGGTTGTATTGTTTTGCTTATTATTTTTTTAGCAAGTGCTGCCATTTTCGGTTCCTTGTTTTTACCCCTTATTTGTATTATTTCTTTAGGCTTGTTTTTTTATGGCCTCCGTATTTTAAATAAAAAACAGGAAGCATAAAAAATTATTTAACTCCTTTTACATTAGTATGCACAATATAAATAGATTTGGATGCGGTAATAAAAAGCTCATTCCTATTTTTTCCACCGAAACAAACATTACCAGTCCAATCTTCGGGTATCGCAAAATATTGAACCATTTGCCCGTCTTTGTTATAAACAGTAACTCCTTTGCCTGTAGCATAAATGTTTCCATTATTATCAATTGTCATCCCATCTGAAGTATGTTCTGCAAATAGTTTTTTGTGGGATAAACTTCCATCTTTGTTTATTTGATATCGGTAAATTTTATTATCGTCAATATCAGTTATGTATAAAAATTTTCCATCCGGTGTGCCGATAATTCCATTAGGTTTTTTTAATTCTCCTTCTGCCAATACCAGGGCTTTTTTATTTTTTGCCAAATAATAAACATTCTGCTCCTTAATATGCGGATGATTTTTTTTCCAGTAATTTCTTTTATAATATGGATCAGTAAAATAAATGCCCCCATTAATCGGGTTTACCCACACGTCATTTGGCCCATTAAATATTTTGCCATTAAAATTATCAGCAAGCACTTTTATTTTTTTTGCCTTGTTGATACTCCATAATTGGTTATGCTCATCTGCACATGAAATAATATTTCCTTTTTTGTCAAAATATAAACCGTTGGAACGACCAGCGCCTTCCATAAAAAGAGAAAGCTTTCCGGAAGTATCATATTCCCATATTTGATTATTGGGCTGATTAGTAAAAAAAATATTTCCGTCTTTATCAACAGCAGGGCCTTCTGTAAAAGAAAATTTATTAGAAATTAAAACAGGAGCATTTGATGAAATTGAATTTTTATCAATTCCGGTATCAGGTAAAGATTTTGAATTCATAGTCTTGAAATTGTTTTCTAAAAATAAATATGCTGAAATATGTACATTATTATTAACAGCAAATATCAAACCCGTTATAAGTACTTTATTTAATAAAAGCATGATCTTTATTATTTGAAAAAATTAAAAACTGCACCTAAAATTATTCCTAAAAAAATTATTGAAACAAATTTGGATAAACTAAAATAATTAGTATATTTGTCTAAATAAATTAGTTTACACATGGCATTAGCAGGATTAAATTTAAAGTATTTGCGAAAACTTCGCGGATGGACCCAAGAAGAATTTGCATCAAAGCTGGGTATTAAACGTTCACTTGTCGGCGCTTATGAAGAGGAAAGAGCCGAACCAAGAACAGATGTTCTTGAAATTGTTTCAGAGATATTCAAGGTAACCCTGGATGAATTATTATTGCACGATCTCAGTGAATCAAAAGGAAGCAGCTACCTTGCAAAAAGACGTCAGTTAAAAATGATGAGCGCAGACCGCAACATCATTCACTTTGTTCCTGTAAAAGCAGCAGCAGGTTATCTGGCAGGTTATGCAGATTCGGAATTTATTGATGAGCTGAATACTTTTACTTTGCCCATGCTTTCCGGAGGCACTTTCCGCGCTTTTGAAATAATTGGCGATAGTATGATGCCTACTCCAAGCGGAAGTATAATAGTGGGTGAAAAAGTAGATAATATTGAAAACATAAAAAGTAATGCTGCTTATATAGTAGTCAGCAGAAACGAAGGCATCGTTTATAAAAGAGTAATTAAAAGCAATAAAAATAAAAACAAGTTTACTTTGGTGAGCGACAATCCGGCTTATCAGCCCTATCAGATACATACGGCAGATGTATTGGAAATGTGGCAGGCACAGGCAGCAATAAATAAAATAACTCAGCACCAGCGCTGGGATGTTGATTCATTGGTAAATTTAGTTAGTAATCTGCAAGACCAGGTAAGCTCATTAAAAAAGAAAATGAATTAACTTCAAGCAGGTTTGTGATCAAACATTTAGATTTCGCTTCATTCTTACAATTAGAATGCAGCCGTTCAGATACATCGAATAACAATTTAAAAAAAACAAAGTCATGATTAAATTACAAATCGTTGGCAACCTTGGTAAAGATTGCATCGTAAAAGAAGTAAACGGAAAAAATGTTATCAATTTTAGTGTGGCACACACCGAAAGATTTAAAGATGCTACCGGCGCACAAAGAGAACGCACAACGTGGGTAGAGTGTGCTTATTGGACAGACAGAACGGCCATTGCGCCTTATCTTAAAAAAGGACAAATGGTATATGCAGAAGGATCGCCCGAAGCAGATGGTTACATGAATAAAGATAACCAGGCCGCAGCAACATTAAGAATGCGGGTTCGGGATATTCAGTTATTAGGTGGACGTGTAGATAATAATTCAGGAAGTTCTGTTTCTTCTTTTCCGGGTCAAAACTCAGGCGCTAATGTAAACACACCCGTATCAGCAGAGATGGAAGAGCCTGCTGATGATCTTCCATTTTAATTACTTTTTGTAGTTAGCAATTCAATAAAAACCGCTTATTAAAAAGCGGTTTTTTAATTGCGTGTACGCATGACCGTTAGTAGCTTACTTGAAAAAAGCGTTTAAATGAAAATTCATAAAATCATTAGCCAAAGCGCTATTGACCACATTTAAAAAACTGTTTATATTAGGCTAAAAATAATTTTGCAATTTTTCATTTTTTTAGCCGCTTATTTATATGCCCGCTTTACAAAGCACAGCCGGGTGAATTACGTTTTCATAAAATACCGCATGAATTTTTACAGAGCGCAGAATTAGAAAATTAGAAACCTTGCGGGATGTAGATGAAAAAAAAGATATTCCTGAAGGATGGAAGTTAATGAAAGCATCGGGAAAATTTTCGTGTATGCATGACTGTTAGATTGCTATTTAAAAACTTAACAGGTTTCGAAACCAGTAGGTATTAGCAATTTCTCAATGCACCACCTGGTGGGTTTGCTTTATAATTCCCATTACAAAAATGCTCTGTACATGACCCATATTTTCTATTTGGCTTAGCTTGTTTACATGAAAATTATAATAAGTATTCATGTCTTCACACAAAACTTTCAGCATAAAATCAAATTCGCCCGAAATGCTGAAACACTCCACCACTTCATTTAATTCGTGAATTGTTTTTATAAATTTTACGCCGGCATTTTTACTGTGTTGTTTCAGCGATACATAACAGATAACCATGAGGCCTTTATTTACTTTTGAATGATCAACCAGTGTGGCATATTGAGTAATAACGCCGTTATCTTCCATCCGCTTTATCCGTTCATAAACCGGAGTAGTGCTTAAATGAACTTTGCCTGATATTTCTTTAATGGTAATTCTCGCATTCTGCTGCAACAGTTTTAAAATCTCCATATCTTTTTTATCTGTTGCAATACGCGGGGTTGCTGATTTTTCTTTTTTATTATCTTTTTCCATAATAATTTATCCTTTTTTTCTTTTAAATATTTAAATTTAGCTATTTTATTCTAAAGTTATAGACTTCAGTAGGATTTTATTCTACCTTTTGTACATTTGTAAGCAAAAAAATAATATGCCCATTCTTACAAAAAATAATATTGACTTTGGTCTTAAAAATAAAGTGAAAGATATAAGCCTGGCAGAATGGGGCCGTAAAGAAATAAAATTAGCAGAAGCAGAAATGCCCGGGTTAATGGCGCTCCGGGAAGAATTTGGAAAAGATAAACCTTTGAAAGGTGCAAGGATTGCCGGTTGTCTTCACATGACGATACAAACTGCCGTGCTTATTGAAACATTAATTGAGCTGGGCGCAGAAGTAAAGTGGAGCTCATGCAATATTTTTTCAACGCAAGACCAGGCCGCTGCAGCAATTGCTGCAAAAGGAATTGGCGTATTTGCATGGAAAGGACAAACGCAGGAAGAAAGCGATTGGTGCATTGAGCAAACTTTATTTTTCGGCAGCGCAGATCGGCCATTGAATATGATATTGGATGATGGCGGCGATTTAACCAATATGGTTTTTGATAAATATCCTGAGCTCATTCAGCATGTAAAAGGATTGTCGGAAGAAACTACAACAGGTGTTCATCGTTTATATGAGAGAATGGAAAAAGGAACTTTGCCGGTTCCTGCGATCAACGTAAATGATTCGGTTACCAAATCAAAATTTGATAATAAATATGGTTGCAAAGAAAGCCTGGTAGATGCTATAAGAAGGGCAACCGATATTATGATGGCGGGCAAAGTGGCTGTGGTAGGCGGTTATGGTGATGTAGGAAAAGGTTCTGCTGCGAGCCTGCGTGGCGCCGGGGCCAGAGTAATTGTTACAGAAATTGATCCCATTTGCGCATTGCAGGCTGCTATGGATGGATTTGAAGTAAAGAAAATGATTGATGCGGTAAATGAGGCAGATATAATTGTAACTGCATCGGGTTGCAGAGATTTAATAACAAAAGAACATTTTCTTGCCATGAAAGACAAAGCCATTGTTTGCAACATCGGCCATTTTGATATTGAAATTGATATTGCATGGCTCAATAAAAATTATGGCAATACAAAAGATACCATTAAGCCGCAGGTGGATAAATATACAATTGATGCTGCAAATGGCACAGGCGGAAAAGATATTATTGTATTGGCAGAAGGTCGCCTGGTAAATTTAGGATGTGCTACCGGACATCCCAGTTTTGTAATGAGCAATTCATTCACCAACCAGGTGCTGGCACAGATAGAACTCTGGCTGCATTCCAATAAATATGAAAATAAAGTTTATGTTTTACCTAAGCATTTGGATGAAAAGGTTGCACGCCTTCACCTGAAAAAAATTGGCGTGGAACTGGAGGAACTTACTAACGAACAAAGCAAATATCTCGGCATAAAAAAAGAAGGACCGTATAAAGCCGAGCATTATCGTTATTGATTTAATTAAACCGGCTTAATGTGAATTAGTTGTTAAGCTTTAAATTTAAAATTAAAAAAATAAAGAAAACATTGCTAATATTGTTTAAATCGAAAACAGATAAATCATTAATCCTGATTAAAAATTAAATAATCGGGTACAAAATTTGATAACAAAGAACTTAACTTAAAACACAGATACAATGAGAACAGGAAGACCAAGAGAAAGAGCCATTACTTTAAGAGATGGATTTTATATTGAAATTTATAATTCCGAAGAAGGCAAAGGGCTGAAACTAAGAAGCGATACAGAAGAAGCCATGGAGCTTGCCGCAAAACAATATTCAAGATATAAAAAAGTAGTTGTATTAGGTGAATATAAAAATGGCGTAAGGCAGATGCAAGAAAACGCTTAGTCATTTTTCTACATTTTTTTTTACAGCGATATTTTTTAAAAAATTTTATTGCCATCATAAATGGTTTACGATACACTTTTGCTTTTTAAAAGCAAAGAGATTGTGATTTTTAGTACCCGCTATTTCCATTCCCCCTATACTTTTTAAACAAAACAAATTGGTTGCCGAATTTTTAACCGAAGGTTGTTCTTGATAATTTTTTATCAAACCAGTTATAAAAACCAAATTTATTACAAAGTATTTTTATAGTAGGCTCTCCACAAGGTGAAATTATAAAAGCGTTTATGCGTAACCGTTATATGTTATTATTACAACACAGCGCTAACTTTCAAGGCCAATAGTTTCATTCATTTTTACGGCATGTACTTTGATGTGTTATTAAAAATTTAATAACCCCTATAAATTTGTATTCGTAACCAAAATATATCCGTTTGAAAAAAATTTTAATTGCATTGGATTACGATCCACCCGCAGAAAAAATAGCGGAGAAGGGATTTGAACTGGCTACATCTATGGGAGCCGAAACTACTCTATTGCATGTAGTTGCTGAAGCATTCTATTATTCATCTCAGAACTACTCTCCCATCATGGGGTTTGAAGGCTTTAATGATGTTGGTATGCTTCAGCAAGCAAATGTGGATGAATTGAGAAATGCAGCGCAGGAATATTTAAACTCAACCAAACGGCATTTGGGCGATACCAATATTCAAACATTAATAAAAGAGGGCGATTTCGGAGAAGCGATTTTAAGCGCTGCCACCGAAGTAAACGCCGATATAATAGTGATGGGAAGCCATACCCGGCATGGGCTGGATAAAATGTTGCTGGGAAGTGTAGCAGAAAATGTTTTGCATAAAACAACCATTCCTTTATTTATTATTCCTGTTAAAAAAATGGAAGAAAAATAATTGATTTCTCAATTTGCGAAATTCCCTGCCACTGCCTCTGATTCAGACAGAGCAAAAGATCGGCATGTATCGGTAAGTGTAAGAAAATAATTATTTTCTTTTTCATAAAAAAAATTTTTATAAAAAAATTTATACATTAAACCGAAAGTGCATTACATCGCCATCGTTCACTACATATTCTTTTCCTTCGATCCTTAATTTTCCATTTTCACGACAAGCCCCTTCAGATCCGTAATGAATAAAATCATTGTAAGAAATTACTTCTGCTTTTATAAAACCTTTTTCAAAATCTGTATGAATAACTGAGGCGGCCTGCGGCGCTTTCCATCCGCGATGAATCGTCCATGCACGTACTTCCTGCGGTCCGGCAGTAAAGTAAGTTGATAAGTTTAAAAGCTGATATGCGGAATGAATTAAACGCTCTAAAGCAGGCTCTTCCATTTTATATTCATCCATAAACATTTTCTTATCTTCCTCATCTTCAAACGCTGCAATTTGCGCTTCTATAGCATTGGTCATTACAATTACCTGTGCATTTTCTGCAGTTACAACTTCAATCAATTTTTTCGAGTAGGCGTTACCGTTATGCATACTGGCTTCATCTACATTGGCCACATACAACACGGGTTTTTCAGTTAATAAAAAACTATCAACAATTACGGCTTTATCTTCTTTTGATAAATTCAATGAAAGAATATTTTTTCCTTTTTCTAAATGCGCTTTGCATTTGAGCAATACTTCATGCTCGTGTTTTATTTTGGCGTCTCCTGTTTTTAACATTTTTTCGCTGCGTGATAATTTTTTTTCAATCGTTTCCAGGTCTTTTAACTGCAGTTCCGTTTCAATAATTTCTTTATCGCTTATCGGATCAATAGCGCCTTCATCTCTTAAAATATTTTCATCATCAAAACAGCGTACTACATGAATGATGGCATCCACTTCGCGAATGTTGGCCAAAAATTTATTGCCCAATCCTTCTCCTTTGCTGGCGCCTTTCACGAGGCCTGCAATGTCAACAATTTCAATTTGCGTGGGTACAATCCTTGCCGGCTTTACAAGCTGGGCGAGCTTTTCAAGCCTTTCGTCAGGAACGTTTACCAATCCTACATTTGGATCAATAGTACAAAAGCGGTAATTGCTTGCCTGTGCTTTGGCGCTGTTGCTTACTGCATTAAATAAGGTTGATTTTCCTACATTGGGCAATCCTACAATTCCGGCACGTAAAGGCATCTATAATTATTTTTATTTTTTAAAGTAATTAATGCAATAAAATTTGCGGTAACAATTTGTTGAAAAAGTGCGCAAAGATAATGTGAATTTTTTTTGGTTGCATTTCCGATATTCCCCAAAAAAAAAATGATTGACGTGAGTCAATCATAGTACAAATAATTATACACATCCATTACTCTTCTTCACTGCTGGTAGTTTTTGTATAAGTTACTTTATCTGTATGCGCCCCGCCTGAGCCGCCTCCTCTTATTAATGCAATTATTATCAACAGCACAATTATAGCCCCTACCACCCACACCCAAGGCTGAATGGTAGATGGCTGCATTTTGGTGGTGGTGGTGCTGCTGCTGCTACTGCTGCTTGCCGAGCTATCTTGGGCAAATGCTATGACATTAAAAAATAGTAGCGTTAGAAAAGATACTAAAAAGCAGCAACTGCGGATAAAAATTTTTTTCATGATAATTTTTTTTACGTTAAAAAATAAACCTTGAGTTAAAAAAACTGTTTGTTTTATTTGTGTAACAAAAAAAATTGAAAAAAGTTTTATTTATAATATGCTTCATCCTAAAAAGTAGGCGGTGAGGATACAGTCCAAGACGAATTGAAAAAAGTTTTGTTTATAATAATGCTTTCATCCGGAACCAGTCATTTATTGACCTATTCCCTGCATTCCATTTTGCAATCCTTCCTGGTCTGCTTTTAAATTTTTACGTTTAAATAATGAAACATCAAACTTTCCGAAACGCCAGTTGAAACTCAACCGAACCATTTGTGGATCTCTTCTGCGTTCATTATCCTGTATGGAATACACCGTGTTTGAAAAATTAGAAATAGAATGCGTGCGATATACTCTTGTGCGAAAAATATCATTCATGCTGAGTGTAAGTGATGCGGCTTTATCTTTCAAAAAATCTTTTCTTAATGCTATATCAAATCCATACACCGGGTCGGTATAACCATTGGCTGTTGATAAATCTCCGCCGCCGAAAAACCTTCCGCCGCCGCCACCACTGCGGTTGGGAGGAGTAATGGTTTTGCTGGTATAATCGCCGGTAAGTTGAATGGAATAATTTTTAGGTAATTTAAATTGGTTATTTATTTTTCCAAACCAACTCACCTTTTGATTATTCAAATCGCTTTGGAGGTTGTTGCCATTTATGGTAGAATTATACACATTTACATTGCTGGTTAAGCTCCACCAATCGGCAATTTTATTAGTGCTGGTAACTTCAAGACCATAAGCGCTGGAACTATTTGCATTGGCATAAGAAGAAATAAAAATAGAATCATCTTTATCGGGATTAGGATTTTTATCACGGTATTGATAGCGCGAAATAAGATTGCTGGTATGTCTGTAATAAAGTGTAGCAATAATATTGTTGCCATTTTTAAAATTCAGATCGTAATTCAATTCAAATAAATTGGTAAACTCAGGAACGAGGCGCGGATTGCCGCGGCTTATGTTGAGTGAATCGCTGAAATCATAATAAGGAATTAATTGAAAGAAATTAGGCCGGTTTATTTTTCTTGAATAATTTAATTGTATGTCTTGCTTATCATTAATTTTTTGGGTTAAAAAAACACTTGGGAAAAAACTAAACGGATAAGAATTTTTAAATACCTGGTTGGAATCAATGAGCTTCCCTGAATATTGAGAGCTTTCAATTCGGCCGCCAAGCTGGTAAGTAAAATTTTTTATTTTTTGCGAAAAAGTTGTGTATGCTGCATACACCTGGTCGGTGAATTGATATTTACTATCGAGGCCGGGGATGGGCATGTATTTACTTTCAGCAGTGTTATAAAAAAAGTTTTCATTAAAACTGCTGTAATTTCTTACGGCTGCTCTTAAGCCTGCTTCCAATTTTATTTTATCAGAAATTGGATCGGAATAATCTGTTTGTCCCGTGAAATATTTTGTAGTTCCTCCGCCAATTGTTTGTTGTTGAAAAAGCGGCGTTTTTGCAGTGCCGTCCGTATTAAAATATTGAGTTGAAAAAATACTGTTGTTACTGTTTTTACTGTAATTATAATTTATATCGGCAGTTATATTTTTATCAGGTTTTGCAAAATTATGTTTGTAGCTTAATGTGCCGCCGTAATTATTAAAAGTAAAATTTCCATCGGTGTTGCTTATTCCTGTTTCGTTAGTAATGTATGATGGAAAAGTGCTGTCTCTGTTGATATGCAGCAGATCTTCACTATTGAATTTTCCGCCAACAAGCACGCCGGATAAAGTAAATGTATTTCTTATATCAGCGAGGTAATCGAAACCTGCTCTTGCAAATGCAAAGTGGCCGGTATTTACAGGTTTGCCGTTTTGAGATAATGCTGCCGTAATATCATCAAAGTGATCAATTCTGTCAATACTCTGTGTACTCAATGATTTGCGTTGATTATACATCGTATTGGCAAAGAAGTTTATTTTACCTTCTTTTATATTTATATCGGCGCCCACGCCATAGCGCAATCTTGAATCGAGATTGGCTCTTACATTTCCATTGTAACCTGCTTTACGATTTTTCTTTAAAACAATATTTAATATTCCTGAGCCACCGCCCGATGCATCAAACTTTGCAGAAGGATTGGTAATGATTTCTACACTTTCAATTTCATCTGCAGGTATTTGGTCGAGCGTTAAAGTGGTAGGTCTTCCATCAATAAATATTTGCGGTGTTGCGCCGCGAAGACTTACGTTTCCATCAATATCCACATTTACCGAAGGAACATTTTTCATTACATCTATTGCCGTGCCGCCTACGCTGGTAAGGCTTTTATCTACATTAAAAACTTTACGATCAATATTCATTTGAACCAAAGGTTTGCTGGCGTTTACTACCACACCCTGCAACACCTGAACATTTTGTTTCATTTTAATATTGCCCAAATCTTTATCAACAGCATTCAGCATCTGGCTCATATCGCCACCGCCCATTTTAAGGTTGAAAGCAACTTTTTCATTATAAGTATTATAACCAACTGCTGTAATTAAAAGCTGGTACGATGAAAGTATGGGAAGCTTATCAATGCTAAAATCTCCTTTTTTATCGCTAAGCATTACGGCTACTACAAAATCTCTACGCTTTTTGGTAGCGGTATCCATTTTATTTTGTGAAAGTTGAATGGAAGCGCTTTCAATGGGTTTGCCCGTAACTTCGTCAACTACTTTTCCATAAAAATGGCCAAGGTTCATACTTTGGCCGCCACGATTACCACCCGAAGGATATTGTGCAAATACAACCGGAGAAACTAAAAGTGTAAAAAGGGTTACATAAAAATATCTCATAAAAAAATAATGATTTTGATTTGAAACTTTAGACGATGTTACTTTTAAAATGCTGCGCAAAGTTGACAAGAAAAGTGATGAACTAATTTATAATTCGGATGAGCGGCAAAAGAGGAAGGTGTTGAAGGTTGCCAACTTTAAATAAGGTTGACAACCTTTAAACATCAATTATATTTTTCTTTAAAAAATTAATTAATTTTGAAGTTTCAAAAACGGTGGTTATAGCTCAGTTGGTTAGAGCATCAGATTGTGATTCTGAGGGTCGTGGGTTCGAGCCCCATTAACCACCCTTGAATAAAACTCCTGCAGATAATGCAGGATTTTTTTTGCTTTCACATTTTTCATTGTTTCATTTATTATTTCTAAAATAAATTTCTTTGAAAATGGTACATTATTTTTTAAAGTATTTATTCCACGCAATATTTTTTTAAAATAACCGTCCATACATTATACAAAACCTTTGTTAATTAAACATCTTAATTTTAATGACAAAATTTTTTTTCTGTTATTTTACGTATGAATCATTTAATGAATTTTATTATGAGCAAAAAATTTTTACCTGTACTCTTAGTACTTATTTTCGGCAG
>JAICZH010000166.1 GCA_025933775.1 Chitinophagaceae bacterium | reverse complement strand
TCAGCCGCAGGTTGCTATTATGGCTGTAGGTACAATTAAGAAAAGGCCTGTCGTTATTGAAACAGAGCAGGGCGACAGTATTGCAATCCGCCACATGATGTATATTTCTTTAAGCTACGATCATAGAATTATTGACGGATCGTTAGGCTCTACATTTTTAAATGCAGTTGCGAAAGAGTTTGAAAATTTTGATGGGAAAAGAAGCATTTAAAATTGATAAGCATAAACTGTTTCTGAAAATAAAATACATATTGCAACAAAAACTGCCTTAAAATATTGTTTAAAAAATTTATTATTCATGAGGAAGTTTTCAGGCTGAACATTTCTTGGCCGAAACTTGAGAAACTTAGCTTTGACTCACGGTGATTAACACTTACTAAATTTACAAATTCCGGAAATAAGAAGAGATTAAATATTTACAACTCACTTGCCCACTTATCTCTCTCCTCGGGATTAAATTTCCACGGCGCAAAATTATTTTCAATATTGCTGAACATAGCGTTCCATTCGGCAGGAGCATTACTTTCTTCCATCACCAAAGAACGGCGCAGTTCAAAAATTATATCAAGGGGATTAATACTTACCGGACATTCTTCCACACAGGCATTACACGAAGTGCAGGCTCGTAGTTCTTCAATGGTAATGTAATTATGTAGAAGGGTTTTGCTATCATCTTTAAAAGATCCATTGATTTTAATATTCTTTCTCACTTCTTCCATTCTATCTCTTGTATCCATCATAATTTTTCTCGGGTTCAATAATTTACCGGTAATGTTTGCAGGACATGCAGCAGTGCATCTTCCACATTCGGTACAGGTATAAGCATCTAATAAATTTTTCCAGCTTAAATCAAAAATATCTTTCGCGCCAAACTTTTGCGTGTGTGCATCACCGCCTGCCTGTCCGGTAGGCAGGTTAGTTGGAGCCAGTTCCGGCTTAAAAATATATTGAACTTCCTTTTCAACATTTGGCATATTTTCCATTTCACCTTTCGGCTGCAATGGTTTATAATATGCGTTGGGGAAAGCAAGTAAGATGTGAAAATGTTTGCTATAAGGCAAATAATTTAAAAAAGCAAAAATGCCTGTAATATGCAGCCACCAACAGGTTCGCTCGGTAGCTACTAATGTTGACGAAGATAAATGTTGCATTGATGAAGCAAGAAAACCAGATAAAATAAAATTACCATGATCGAGATAATGCGCATTGCCCTGCAATTGCAAAGCACGGTCTGCAGAGTTCATAGTTAAGAATAAACTCATCAAAATAATTTCTGTAATTAAAATTAAATTAGCATCTGTTCGCGGCCATCCATCCAGATCATGTTTCCTGAAACGTTTTATTTTTAAAATATTTCTTCTTGCTAAAAAAATAATGCAGGCAAGCAAAACACAAATGGCAAGTATTTCAAAGAAATCAATTACAAAAGTATAGAAGCCGCCGAGCGGATTAGCGAACATCCGGTGTGTGCCGAAAATACCATCGAGAACAATTTCCAACACTTCAATATTTATAATAATAAAACCTGCATAAATTGCAAAGTGCATAATGCCAACAAGCGGGTAACGAAACATTTTCTTTTGCCCCAAAGCCAGCAGCAGCACGTTTTTCCATCGTTCCGCTTTGTTGTCAGTTAAATCTTCATCGCGTCCTAAATTAATATTGCTGTAAATTTCTTTTACTTTTTTTGCAAACAAAGCGATTGCAAAAATTATTAAAGCTATAAAAAGAATTTGTTGAATAATTTGCATAAATAAGTTATGATGCTAAGTTAATGGTTTGGGGCTGAAAAGTTTATTGGTTGATTAGTTGATTAGTTGATTAGTTGAAAAGTTACTGTTTAAAAGTTTTATTTTAATGCACAACCTTATAAACTTGTAAACTTATAAACTTGTAAACTTATAACTTATAAACTTATTAACTTGTAAGCTGATTAACCGATCAACTCATTTAACAACAAAATTAAAAACCATGTCTTCCCATTCTATACTAACGGCAGCGGCTATACGAAAAAAATTACAGCGAATGGCTTTTGAAATTATTGAAAAAAATATTGATGAGAAAGAAATAATTCTTGCAGGTATAAAAGACAATGGTGTCATAATTGCTCATATCATTAAAACTTTTTTGCAGGATATTTTTAAAGGAAATATTTCAGTGATAGAAATTGATATAGATAAAAAAAATCCAAAAAATATTTCTGTTGCAAAAGAAAAAATTTTTGATGACGCTGTTATTATTATCACCGATGATGTTGCCAATACCGGAAAAACATTGTTGTATGCGCTGAAACCCTTTATGGAATTTTATCCTAAAAAAATTCAAGCATTGGTTTTGGTTGAAAGAAGCCATAAAGAATTTCCTGTATCGCCCGATTATGTTGGGCTTTCCATTTCTACCGCAGCAGATGAATTAATAATTGTAGAACATTCCCCTTGGGGGTTAGGGGCTAAAATACAATCCAATGCCCTTTAAAACTTCCGTTAGAATACTCAAGCGTGGGAGCAGGAAACTTAACAGCGCTTAAAATAAAAAATAAAACTTTTAATCCTTTTTTATTTGTTCTGATTCTTGTAAGATCTACATCAGGCGAAAGATACCATTGCCGGTAACGTTTAATATCACTTCTATCAACAATATCCCCATTATCATTAGTCCAAACATTGCTTCTTGCTCCAAACATGCCTTCAGCGCCATATCCAACAGATAATGATAACCATCGGGGCAATTTGGATTCCGGAAAAAATGAATGAATATTTGCGCTCAGCCAATAACTCTGGGCATTATAATCTTTTATAAATCTTTCAATTTCTGTGCTGCCATAAATTGCATCTGCTCTTTTATCGAGATCAGCTTCGCCATAATATTTTTTATGAAAAGAAAATTTAAATTTTATTCTCTGATCGTTCCACGCAAATTCCTGCGCTAAAAAAATTCCCGAACCAAAAATGTTTGCAGCAAAATCGCCGGGGCTA
>JAICZH010000004.1 GCA_025933775.1 Chitinophagaceae bacterium | reverse complement strand
GAATTAATTTTTCTTTCAGATAATTCTTTAAAAAAAGGTTCAATAGATTGCCAGTTGGTTATAGATAAATCTTTGGGAATAAATTTTCTTTCTGATTTTTTTATATCGGCAGATGCTTGTATCATGGTGAAGGTATCAGGTATCAGGTTTCAGGTTTCGGGTATCGGGTAAAAGGTAAAGTGAAAAGATTTTAGTTCACACTTCATAACTCACCATTACTTCACTCCCCGACTTTCTATTTTACGCGGCGATATATTTTGCGGCTTCAGATCTTTTACGTGTGGATTTTGTATTGGTTTTGCATTGGCATTATCGCTTACATTTTCGCCGGCCTCTTCAGAAGATTTTGATTCAATTTTTATTTTATTTTTTTCTAAAATATGTAACCACTTAATCATTTTTTTCATATCGCTGGTATATACTCTATCAAAATCAAGATCAGGATATACTTTTTCAAAATAGGCTTTGAGAACTTTTGCATCGCCGTTGGCATCGGGCATTTTGTCTTTACTTTTTTTCATTGCAGAAAACACTTCGGCAAGATTGGTATTATCTTTTGTAGTAAACACCTCAATGCTTTCCAGATGCGAAAAATTATGCAGCCGTGTGCTTACAAATTTGGTGCTGTTATCTTCTAAAGAGCGCAGCACTGCTCCATCTGACTTTGATGAAATAAGTTCATACAAACCTGTTAATCCGGTAACCGAAACAATTTTATTATAATCCATATTCAAAATTTATTTTTTAAAGCTGCAAGATAATTGAAATGATTTTTAGTTGTGTTAATGAAATAAAAAACCCGGTTATTTGCCGGGCTAGTTTTAGTAAAGTAATTTTTATTAAACTATTTTTTATTTTCTTGTAAATTTTATTTCCATGCTTTTATACTCTTTGCCATCTTGTGTTGCATACATATTCATCAATTGATTGTTATCATCTACAAAAGTAAAAGTTTCTCTTACATTCATATCTTTACCAGATGTTGGATCTACCATGGTTCCGGTAAAATTTATTGTTTTAGTTGGCTCATCCCAAGTGCCATGCATTTCCATAATTCCGGTTCCCATATTATCTATCCACGAACTTTGAAAAATCTTTTTTGCATTATCATAGCCCAAAAGGTTTCTTCCTTCAAAAGGCATTCCGTTGAAAGAGCCTGTTGAAACGGATTCCTGGTAACGGCCATCCATTATCATTTTAGTTTCTGCAGTAGCAGTGCTTTTTGTAGGCGGCGCATCCGGCGTCATCCACATAGTGATATCTTCGTTCCATGTGCCGTTACTTGCTGCAAGCATTTTGTGAACGGAGCCGGGCGTCATATATTCTTGCCAGGCTTTCATGGCCGCATTATCCTGCGAATGTAATTTGGTAAAAGCGCTTAATGCCAGTAAAGAATAAGTGATACAAACAATCTTTTTCATAAAATTTTTTTTGTGTAAGAAATGAAATTCCTTACTAAAATAATATTTGCTGTATTAAAATGAAAGTTTTTAAAAATGATTTTTTGCCGCTTATGTAATAACCACAGGTTTTATTTTTTTATATCGTCAAATGGTTAATCAACTTTATTGTATGCATCGGATTATACTTGCTATTTTATTTACCATAATAATTTCTTCGGGCGCCAATGCACAATCTGTAAAAGGGGTTTTGATGGATGTTTCTGATAGCATAGCAGTTCCAAATGCAACCATAAAATTAAACTCGCTCGATTCATCTTCCCATGAATTTTCTTCAGTAACTAATAATAAAGGAATTTTTACTTTCGATAATGTGGTTCCGGGAAATTATACGCTTAGCGCCACATCAATCGGATATCAAACGGCAGCTACAACTATTACTATTGCAGCCAATACAAATGATTTGGGAGTTATTAAAATTTCAAGAGACGCAAAAACACTTCAGACCGTCATTATAAATAGTACGCCGCCGCCGGTAAAGCAAAATGGCGACACGCTTGATTATGCTGCCAGTCAGTACAAAGTAAATCCTGATGCGACGAGTGAAGATCTCATTAAAAAAATGCCGGGAATAACAGTTGATAAAAGCGGCACGGTAACTGCTCAAGGCGAAACCGTAAAAAAAGTTACAGTGGATGGCCGGGATTTTTTTGGTGATGATGCCACAGCAACTTTACGCAATCTTCCTGCAGAAGTGATTGATAAAATTCAAGTGTTTGATAAATTGAGTGATCAGGCGCAGCTTACTGGTTTTGATGATGGCAATACAACTAAAGCGATAAACATTGTTACCAAAAAAGATATGCGCAATGGTAACTTCGGGCGTGTGTTTGCAGGTTATGGAACTGATGGAAGATACAGCGCCGGAGGTAATGTAAGTTTTTTTAATAACGACAGAAGAATTTCGCTCATTGGCTTAACGAATAATGTGAACCAGCAAAATTTTTCATCACAGGACTTGTTGGGTGTAACAAGCTCCGGAAACCGCGGTGGCGGCGGAAGGCGTGGCGGCGGCGGTGGTGGAAATTTCAGAGGGGGAAACCAAAGTAACTTCACAGTGGGGCAGCAAAATGGTATTGCAAAAACCAATGCATTTGGCATTAATTATAGTGATGCATGGGGCAAAAAAATTGATGTAACCGGAAGTTATTTTTTTAATAACAGCAATACTTCCAATAATCAAACGCTCAACCAACAAAACATTATCACTGCCGACAGCAGCAATTATTATGATGAAAATACACTTTCCGATAATAAGAATTATAACAACCGGGTAAATTTCAGGCTGAATTATAAAATAGATTCCAACAATTCTATTTTAGTAACTTCTAATCTAAATTTTCAGGATAATAATTCAATCAATTTTGTAAATGGAATTAACTATGCCGATGTTGAAAAACAAAATATCATCAGCCAAACGGATAATGATATTAGCAGTAAGTTTCATGGAAATAATTTAAGCAACTTAATTTTGTTTCGCCATGCATTTGCCAAAAGAGGAAGAAGTATTTCACTTGGCATCAGCAACAGCTCAAGCGATAAACTTGGCAATAATTATTTAACCGCAGTAAATATTTATCATAAATCCACCATCGTAACAGATTCTTTGCAACAATTATCCAACCAATCAAATCATAATAATCAATACGGTTTTAATTTGGTTTATACCGAACCTGTTGGAAAAAAAGGACAGTTGCAGGCAAATTATAATCCTTCATTTTCTAATAATAATGCCGACCAGGAAACTTTTAATTATGATAATAGTTCATCAAAATATTCTTTGCTGGATACAAGCCTCAGCAATAAATTTACTAATACGTACAATACACAAAATGCCGGAATCACTTATCGGCACGGCGATAGAAATAATATGATTTCCGCAGGAATCTCTTATCAATACAGTGAACTAAAAAGCGACCAGGTTTTTCCGCAAATGTCTCATATTGATAATTCGTACAGCAATATTCTTGGAAATGTTTTTTCCCGATTTAAACTTTCTTCAAAAAGTAATTTACGGATTATTTATCGTGGCTCGGTAAGCCCGCCATCTGTAACTCAATTGCAAAATGTAATTAATAATTCCAACCAGTTTTTTTATACAACCGGCAACCCTGATTTGCAACAACAATACACTAATAATTTAATTGCACGATATACTTATACCAATAGTTTAAAAAGTCAAAGTTTTTTTGCAAATATTTTTTTACAACAAATAAATAATTATGTGGCTAATGCAACATACACGGCTTCCAAAGATTCGGCATTATCCAATACCATCACGCTTTTCAAGGGTTCGCAAATATCAAAACCTATAAACCTGAATGGTTACATAAGCGCAAGATCATTTTTTACTTTTGGTATGCCCATAAAATTTTTAAAATCAAATCTTAACTGGAATGCAGGATTCAGTTATACAAAACTTCCCGGATTATTGAATAATGTGAGCAATATTTCCAATACGTATAATTATAATTTAGGAGCCGTATTATCCAGCAACATCAGCGAGTATGTTGATTTTAATTTATCTTATTCTGCCAATATTAATAATGTAAAAAATACCATTCAGCCAACATTGAATAATAATTATTTTACACAATCAGCCGGCGTTGAGCTTAACCTCCTTACCAAAAAAGGTTTATTTTTCAATAATGATTTAACCAACGAATATTATAAAGGATTATCCGGAGGTTATAATACGAATTACTGGTTGTGGAATATTGCTGTTGGGCAAAAATTTTTAAAGAACCAGGCCGGAGAATTAAAATTATCCGTGTTTGATTTGTTGAAACAAAATAAAAGTATTACACGCAATGTAACCGAATCATACATTCAGGATGTACAAAACCAGGTACTGCAACAATATTTTATGCTTACGTTTACCTATAAATTAAAGAACTTTGGTAAAGCCCCTGCCAATAATAATAATGAAAGAGAAGGAAATTTTCGCAGTTTTGGCGGCCAACCCTTTAATGGCGGCGGCCACAATGGGCCTTCTCTTTAGCATATAAATAATTTGTTTTGACTGAAACAGAATTGATAGAGCTGCTTAAACAAAGAGACCGTACAGCTTTTAAAACTATTGTGGAAACCTGGCAGAGCATGGTTTATAATACAGCGTTGGGAATTTTACAAAATGAAGAAGACGCCGAAGATGTAACGCAGGAAACATTTATACAAGTGTTTGAATCGGTTTCATCTTTTAAAGGCGAATCAAAATTTTCAACATGGTTGTATCGCATTACGGTTTCAAAAGCGATGGATCACATTCGCAGAAAAAAAAGAAAAAAACGATTTGCATTTATACAAAGCCTGTATGGTAAAAATGATGAAGCAGTAATTGATCCGCCGGATTTTTTTCATCCCGGCGCAAGCATGGAAAATAAAGAAAATGCAGCAGTTCTTTTTAAAGCGATGCAGCAATTACCATCCAATCAAAAAACTGCTTTTGCACTTAATAAAGTAGAAGGATTATCTTATATTGAAATTAGTGAAGTGATGAAATTAAGCGAATCGGCAGTGGATGCCTTATTGCATCGGGCGAAGGAAAATCTGAGAAAAATATTAAAAGAATATTATACAACATTTAATGAAAATGAAAGGTAAGGCTTAACAAAATTTATACAATATTATAAAGGATTTAATTAAAAATAACGTCTAAAAATAACAAACAATGAAAGACGAATTCATACATAAAAAAATTGATGCAGCCATGCACAGTATTGATAAAATTGAAAAGGCATCGCCGCGCCCTTTTCTTTTTACAAGGCTTGAAGCAAGAATGCAAAATGAAAAAAATGCGTGGACTAAAATTTCATCTTTTGTGTCAAGGCCTATTGTTGCATTCGCTTGTATTTGCCTGGTCATATTCATAAATGCAATGGTTATTCTTTTTTCAAACAACACCCGCAATACAACCAATTCAGTTACACAAAATGGCCCGGAACTGGCTACTGCAGATGAATACAGCCAGGTGAGCGCCACTTTATATGAATTTGAAAACTCTAAACCATGAATGCAGTAACCAAAAACAGATCGCTCGTTTCAATCATTGTTTTTCTTTTGATAACAAATATTGTGATGCTTATTTTTTTTCTGGTTTTGAATAAACCCGTTCAAAGAAATCAGCATGGCAGAGATCAAAATGGTATGTCAGAAATATTGCAAAGGGAAGTTGGTTTTACAAAAGATCAATTGAACAATTATCAGTCGTTAAGAAAAGAACAATTAGACAGCGTGCACATTTTATTTGATGAATTGCGAAAATCAAAAATGGATTTTTATAATTTACTTTATGCTTCGCAGGCTCCTGATTCAATTATAAATAATCGTGCAAATGCAATTGCTGAAAAACAAAAAGCGCTCGACATGCACATGTTCAATCATTTTAAAATGGTGCGAAATATTTGCACGCCCGACCAATTACAAAAATTTGATACAACTATAAAAAAAGTATTGATTCGCATGACCGGCAGACCGGGCCATGATCATGATCAAAAAAATAAATAAAAAATTTTTAAAAAAAAACAAAAAACAAAAACAAAAATCAATTATGAAAACAAAAATCACAATGCTGCTTGCACTTTTGTTTGCAGTAACAATGGGCGCAAGCGCTCAAATGCAACGCCGTACTGTTGAAGAGCGCGTACAGTCTGTTATGGATAAAATTACTGATACACTCAAGCTCGATCAAACGCAACAAGATAAAACCAAAACGGTGTTTACTGATTATTACACAGCGCAGGATAAAATGCGTGAAGATGCAAGAGCCAGCGGTAACCGGCCCGACAGAAGTGAATTTGAAAAAATGATGAACGACCGCGATGATAAATTAAAAGCAATTTTTACAGACGATCAGTTTAAAAAATATAAAGATATAGAACCATCGCTCCGTCCGCAAAGAAGAAATATGCAATCGAGCGGTAGCTAAATAAAATAGTGATTAAGATTGAGTATTTTTTAAAGGTTTGTTTTCGGACAAACCTTTTTTTATTTTGCAAAAAAATTTTATAGATTATTATTTATAAAAATAAGTAGCGTGAAATAAGTAGCATTTAAATTCATACAGCTTTTATAGTAACTTTATTTTTTTTATTCTGATGATATAAATTTCTTTTGCCGGCGAATACAACTGCATGGATAATTTCATTTTATTAATAATATTGGGATTTATGATTGGTACGCTTGGCACGCTAATAGGCGCTGGTGGCGGCTTTATACTGGTTCCATTATTAATTTTCATGCGCCCTGATTTTTCTTCGGAAACTATTACTGCTATTTCAATGGCGATTGTTGCCTGCAATGCAATTTCCGGGTCAGTTGCTTATGTTTCATCTGGCAGAGTGGATTTTAAAGCTGGATTAATATTTGGCGCATGCACGATTCCTGGTTCTATTCTTGGCGTTTTAACAACCAAATATATTTCGCGTGAAATATTTGATGTAGTTTTTGGAATTGTTTTATTAGCATTGTCTGTTTTTTTATTTTTAAAAGGCGGTAAAAAACAAACAATTTCAAAACCTGTTGTTGCCAAAAAAAGATGGATTCATCAAAAAATTACAGACAAATGGAATGAAGTGTATGATTATTATTACGACATACAAAAAGGTTCCATATTAAGTTTATTTGTGGGTTACTTTTCTCCGTTGCTGGGCATTGGCGGTGGCATTATTCATGTGCCTGCAATGAGCGAGTGGCTTAGGTTTCCGGTGCATATTGCCACGGCCACTTCACATTTTATTTTGGCTATTATGGCTACGGTAAGTGTAATAGTTCATATTTATAATGGGAATTATAACGATCCTGTTATTTTAAAAATGACGCTTTTGTTGGCAGCCGGTGTAATATTCGGCGCACAAATGGGCGCTTTTTTATCAAGAAAAATAAAAGGAAAAATTATTATAAAAGCCCTGGCTGTTTCTTTGGGTTTGGTGGGGGTAAGAATTTTAATATTGCGATTAACTAATGTATAAATAAACTTTTGTTTGCGATTATTGTATTAATCTTTTGCAGGAATTAAATAACTTTATATAACTGAAACATTAATTGTTTATTTTCAGTGATCAATTTTAAAGAACCATGCAAGAGCCAAAACACGATAAAGAAAGGCAATATTTCCAGGTTGAAAGATTTACTTATTTCAGTGATGCTGTATTTGCCATCTCCATTACTTTATTAATTATTGAAATAAAAATTCCCGTTTTAAATAATGCAACAGACAAATTGTTGTGGCATTCATTAAGCGCAATGGGTTTGAAATTTCTGGGCTTTGTTATCAGCTTTGGAATTGTAGGGCATTACTGGTCGGTACATCATCGAATTTTTGGTTACGTTGTAAAAAATTCAACTTCATTAATCTGGATTAACCTTGGATTTTTATTAACCGTAGTTACATTACCCTTCAGCGCTGCATTGCTTGGCGAATACAGCGCCGATATTAATTTAAAAATACCTTATGGCGTATATGCATTTAATATGTTTTTAACCGGCATGATGAATTATTGGGTTTGGATTTATGTAAGCAACCCCAAAAGACACATGCTTACCCGGCAAATTTCCAAATCAAGAATCCGATTGGGCGTTTACAGAAGCCTGGTAATTCCGTTGGGCTTTATTCTTTCATTCCTCTTATTTTTTTTATCGCCAATAGTAGCTTATTGCAGTCTGTTGCTTATTCCTGTTATACTTCACTGGGGAATGGGCAGTCTTGAAAAAAGAGCGGAAAGAGATGAAATAATTCAAAAAAAAATTATTCCTAAAAGCGATGTGGCCACTCACGAAGAAGCAAAAAATTAGATAACAACTTTGGCATTCTTTTTTAATTTTTCTGAAACAAAATTCTTACATTGTTTGCATACACTAACGGTGTCGCCTAAACGAAGCTTAATAGTTAAATCATTTTCTTTTTTTTGAAAATTAAAAAAAGTATAATGTTTAGAAAGAAATAAGCTTTTTTAAATAATGTCATAAATAAAAAACAATTGATACAATTTCGCCGGTAAACTTTTAAATTTGTAAACAAATAAATTATTTCATCAAAAAAATATGATCAAAGAAGAAGTACTACAAGACGTAGTAATAAAATTTGCAGGCGATAGCGGAGATGGAATGCAGCTTACCGGAACTCAATTTACCAACAACACGGCACTACTAGGTATTGACCTTTCTACTTTTCCGGATTTCCCGGCAGAAATACGGGCGCCATTAGGAACATTACCCGGCGTAAGCGGCTACCAGCTGCGCTTTTCAAGCGACAGAGTATTTACTCCCGGCGATTCTTACGATGTATTGGTGGCGATGAATGCAGCCGCTTTAAAAACCAATTTAAGGGGTTTAAAAGAAGGTGGAAAAATAATTGTAAATGTAGATGGCTTCGATGTAAAAAATCTGCGACTTGCTAATTATCCTGATGGCGTAAATCCTTTAGAAAACGGAAGCCTTGAGGGATATGAGGTAATAAAAATGGACGTTACTAAAATTACCAGGGAAGCATTGAAAGAATTTGAGATGGGAACCAAAGAAAAAGACCGCGCCAAAAATATGTTTGTGCTCGGGTTTTTATATTGGATGTATAATCGGGATATGGATAATACGATTCGTTTTTTAAAAGAAAAATTTTCGAAGAAAGCAGATATTCTAAACAGTAATATTAAAGTATTACAGGCAGGTTACAATTATGGCGATACTACCGAAACTTTTACAACAAGATATTCTGTTGAAAAAGCAAAGATGCCTGCCGGTAATTACCGAAGCATCATGGGCAACCAGGCCCTTGCTTATGGCTTAATTGCAGCTTCGCAAAAAAGCGGACTACAATTATTTTTAGGCTCTTATCCCATTACACCGGCAAGCGATATTTTGCATGAACTAAGCCGCCATAAATCTTTTGGCATAAAAACTTTTCAGGCTGAAGATGAGATTGCAGCTATATCTTCAGCTATTGGAGCTTCATACGGAGGAAGCCTCGGCGTTACTACCACAAGCGGCCCTGGAATGGCTTTAAAGGCAGAAGCAATGGGGCTTGCAGTGATGCTGGAAATTCCATTAATCATTTGCGATATTCAAAGAGGCGGCCCATCTACAGGCTTGCCTACTAAAACAGAACAAAGCGATTTATTGCAGGCATATTATGGCAGAAATGGCGAATGCCCGATACCATTAATTGCGGCATCCACGCCCAGCGATTGTTTTGAAGCTGTATATGAAGCGGTAAAAATTGCAGTGCAACACATGACGCCCGTTATATTTCTAAGTGATGGATATATTGCCAATGGCGCCGAGCCGTGGAAATATCCTGAGAGTAAAGACTTACCACCTATAGAAGTAAAATTTAAAAAAGAATTAGGCGATCATGAAGAAGTTTTTCAGCCTTATTTAAGAGATGAAAATTTAGTGCGACCATGGGCTATTCCTGGCTTTGCAGGCCTTGAACATCGCGTAGGAGGACTTGAAAAGCAAAATATAACAGGCAATGTAAGTTATGATCCCGAAAACCATCAGCTCATGATAAAAATACGCCAGGAAAAAGTTGATAAAATTGCTGATTTTATTCCTGAACAAAAAATTGATAACGGCCCGGGAAAAGGAAAGGTATTGGTTCTTGGCTGGGGAAGCAGCTATGGCGCCATAAAATCTGCCGTTGCCGAATTGCTTCAGCAAGGTTACTCCGTTTCGCATACTCATCTCCGTTATGTTCGTCCTTTTCCAAAAAATCTTGGCGATATATTGAAAAATTTTGAGCATATTTTAATACCCGAACTCAACAATGGACAACTTATAAAAATAATAAGAGATCAATATTTAGTAGATGCAAAAGGTTATAATAAAATAATGGGAATTCCTTTCACTAAATTGGAACTGGTAAATGAAATAAAAAAATACCTGTAGTTTTTTTCATTCCTTATCAGAAATAATTTTTAAATCATCACTCGTGATAATCGGTTTTATTCGTGACGATTTATTATAATATTTACAAGCAGGTTTTAATCCGCAAATATTGCATTTGGGATTGCGTGCTACACAAATATATCGCCCATGCAATATAAGCCAGTGGTGCGCTTTATGAATTAAATGTGTTGGAAAATTTTTGATTAATTGTTTTTCGGCTGCAAACGGAGTGCTGGCATTTGTTGTTAAACCTATTCGGGCAGCCACTCTGAACACATGAGTATCCACAGCCATATTCGGTTGCTCATCTATTACCGATGTAATAACGTTTGCAGTTTTGCGGCCAACGCCCGGTAATTTCATAAGTTCGTCAACCGTCATTGGAATATTTCCCCCAAAATCTTGCATTACCATTTTTGCCATGGCAATAAGATGTTTTGTTTTATTATTTGGATAAGAAATACTTTTTATTAAAGAAAAAAGTTTTTCGAAAGTGGCTTTACTTAAAGATAAAAAATCCGGAAATTTTAAAAATACAGAAGGTGTTGTTGCGTTTACTCTTTTATCGGTGCATTGCGCAGAAAGAATAACTGCAACGAGCAATTGATACGGATCTTTATAAATTAATTCTGTTTCGGCATTAGGAGCATGGGATAAAAAATAATCTGTTACAAATTGATACCTTTCTTTTTTTGTCATAAAAAAAATCCCGCTTTTCGGGGCGGGAGCTAAAATAGTTTTTTTAAATGATTTAATGAGAATGTAATTGTCCTACATTTTTTGTAGTATGTTGCAATATTTTATTTATTGCTTCATCCCTTGGAGAAAGCTCAATAGGTTCAAGATTTTTTTGTGCTTCTTTTAATTGTTCAAAAGATTCCCGTAAATCCCAATCAGTATCTAATGCCGCTTTTATTGCAGTAGATTTTTGTTCAGACATCTCTTTATAGAGATACTGAACCAGGTCTTCTGGTGTAAATTTAGTCATGAAATATAGGTGCTTTAAAAATAAATAATATCCAATCCTAAAACAATAAACGCTCTTTTTTCAGAAATATTATATTTTATTTAGCCGCAGATGAATCGTAAGAAATTACAAAAAGGTCTTCATTATCTTTTTTCATCAGGTATTTTTCTCTTGCATATTTTTCTAAAGTGGCGGGGCTGTTTTTTAATAAACCAAGCTCATGTTTTGTATCGGTAATTTGCCGGTCCATTACCTTTTCACTTTGCTGTAATTTTTTTAATTCATTTATTCGTTTCCATTGCAGCGAAATATCATTTCTGTCAAAGAACCCCATCCATATTGCAAAAGCTATGCCCGTTATGAGATATTTATTACTAAAAAATTTACGAAGTTTTTGCATATTTAATTTTTAATATTTAAATTATTCATTTCAAGTTATTATTTTAAAAACGGTGTGAATAACTTTATTTACCAAATTTAATTTTTCCTTTTGGAAAAACAGCACTTTCGCCTAACATTTCTTCTATTCTTAGCAATTGATTGTATTTTGCAATCCGGTCGGTGCGGCTTGCAGAACCTGTTTTTATTTGTCCGCAATTTAAAGCAACGGCAAGATCGGCAATCGTTGTATCTTCTGTTTCGCCGCTCCGGTGGCTCATGATGGTGTTGTATCCATTATTTTGCGCAAGCGAAACTGCGTTTACAGTTTCCGTTAGCGTGCCTATCTGATTTACTTTTACCAACAATCCATTGGCAATTTTTTCATCAATTCCTTTTTGCAATCTTTTTACATTGGTTACAAAAAGATCATCGCCTACCAATTGAATTTTTTTGCCTAATCGTTCCGTCATTAATTTCCATCCATTCCAATCATCTTCGTCCATTCCATCCTCAATGGATATTATCGGATATTGCTTTACCCAGCTTTCCCAATAATCAACCATTTTTTCGCTGCTCAATTTTTTGCCATCGCTTTTATGAAAATGATACACTTTTTTTGATGCATCGTACATTTCACTTACAGCAGGGTCCATTGCAATGGCAACTTGTGTGCGTGTTTTATAACCTGCTTTTTCAATTGCAGTAAGCACGGTTTCTATTGCTTCTTCATTACTTTGAATGTTCGGCGCAAAGCCGCCTTCATCGCCCACATTGGTGCTATATCCTTTCTTTTTTAATACTGATTTTAATGAATGAAAAATTTCTACGCCCCATTGCAGCGCTTCGCTAAAAGAAGATGCACCAACCGGCATTGCCATAAATTCCTGGAAGTCTATTTTATTATCCGCATGTGCACCACCATTTAAAATATTCATCATGGGTATGGGAAGAATTTTTGCATTCGTTCCTCCGACGTATCTATATAATGGAAGATTTGCTTCGAGCGCCGCAGCTTTAGCCACAGCAAGGCTTACAGCAAGAATGGCATTGGCGCCGAGCTTGCTTTTATTTTCAGTGCCATCGAGCGCAAGCATGGCGTTATCAATTCCAGTTTGGTCGGCAACATCCCAGCCGGTAAGTTTATCTGCAAGCAAAGTATTTACATTTTTTACGGCCTTAAGAACGCCTTTGCCGCCATATACTTTTTTATCTTCATCACGCAATTCCACTGCTTCGTGTACGCCGGTACTTGCGCCGGATGGAACGGCTGCTCTTCCTAAAAATTCATTTTCTGTAAGAATGTCAACTTCGATTGTAGGATTGCCGCGACTGTCGAGTATTTGGCGGGCGTGAATATTGGTGATGTAGCTCATTGTTTATTTGTTGGTTTAATTATTAAAAAGTTTTTTTAATTCGATTTCTAAAGTTTTTTTATTATAAAACAAACCTTCTAATTCGTTACATTTCTAAACACTTCTTCCAGGCTTTTACTTTTGCTTTGCAAAGAAAGTATATCGAGATTGTTTTGTAAACTAAATTCTAATAATTGTTTTTTTATTTTTTCTGCATCTGTTGTTTGTATAAAATATTGGCCGGATATTTCTTCTACACTTTGAACATCATTTAATGCAAGTAATAAATCAATATTTATTTTTTCGCCAAACTGCACTACCACTGTATTCAAATTTTTATTAGCTGCTTGCAAATTAACGAGTGTATCATCGGCTACAATATTTCCTTTATTGATAATAATAATTCTGTCGCAAATACTTTCTACTTCCTGCAAAATGTGTGATGAAAAAAGTACGGTTTTATTTTTGCCCAATTCTTTTATCACTTCTCTTATTTCAATAATCTGGTTGGGATCAAGTCCGCTGGTTGGTTCATCAAGAATAAGCACATCGGGATTATGAATGAGGGCTGCAGCAAGTCCCACGCGTTGTTTATAGCCTTTGCTCAATTGTCCGGTTTTTTTATTGCTTTCGTTTCGCAAACCGGTTATATCAATTACTTCTTCAATTCTTTTTTTTATATTTTTTATTTGATGAACACGTGCAATGAAACTGAGATATTCACGCACATACATTTCATAATACAAAGGATTTCCTTCGGGCAAATAGCCAATTTGTTTTTTTGTTTCTATCGGATGGGCATTTACATCTATTCCATTTACCATTACATTACCTGAATCACTCTGAAGATAACCTGTAACAATTTTCATAGTGGTTGATTTACCGGCGCCATTCGGACCTAAAAAACCAACTATTTCATTGTTGCATGCATCGAATGAAATGTTATCAATCGCTTTTTGTGTTCCATAAGTTTTAGTAAGATTTGAAATGGTAATTGACATGCGGCAATATAAAGAAGAAAAATTATTTACAAAAAAGGTTTCTCGCAGAGTTGCAGAGTTGCAGGTTCTCTTTTAAAAACTTAGTTCGTCGCTTCTTTGCATAAAATATTTTTTTAAAAAAAATATTATTGCCAATAAAATTCAGCATTAAATATTTTATCAGTTTTGCTTTCGCGGTGGTCGTTGATTTGTATTATTTGACCGTTGAATATTCTGGTTATTTCTTGGTTGATTTTGTTGTTGCTGTTTATTAGGGGTTGTATTTTTTTTATTGCGATTGTCTCTGCGTTTGCGGCTATTTTTTTCAAGCGATTTCAAAGTAATATGACCAACCACATCAACAAATTCTGGCTCGGCTTCTTTTAATTTCTCATTAATCACTTCTACTGTTTCCAATGCCTGTGGTTTTATACCTTGCCTGTTTTGTTCCTGAATTTTTTTTACGCTTTCAATGGTAAGGGGATAATGCCTTGTGCTATCCTGCATGGAATACCACATCAGATTACGGAAAATATCTTTCTTAATTAAAAAGGCGCGCCCTTTTTCTACTTCAATCATTTCTGCATCGTCAGGAAAATGTTGCAACGCATCGAGGTAAGTGTCCAACTCATAATTAAGACAGCATTTTAATCTTCCGCATTGGCCACTTAGCTTCGTTTGATTAATGCTGAGATTTTGATAACGCGCAGCGTTAGTATTTACACTTTTAAAATCGGTAAGCCAGGTGCTGCAACACAGTTCTCTTCCGCAACTGCCGATGCCGCCTACTTTTCCGGCTTCCTGCCTTGCGCCTATCTGCTTCATTTCTACTTTTACTTTAAACTCGGATGCATATACTTTTATAAGTTCGCGAAAATCAACCCGATCATCAGCAATGTAAAAAAATGTTGCTTTGCGGCTGTCGGCCTGTATTTCTACTTCAGCCATTTTCAGATCTACTTTTAATTGCCTTGCAATGGCCCTGCTTCGCATCAATACTTCATGCTCGTGGGCTTTGGTTTCTTTCCATTTATTAATATCGCTGTCGCTTGCAATGCGCAGCACTCTTTTAAAATCTGCATCTTCTTTAATGCCATGTTTTTTTAATTGAAGGCGCACTAATTCGCCTGTAATGCTTACGGTTCCTACATCAAATCCATTGATGCCTTCCACAGCAATCACATCGCCTTTTTCAAAAATGCGTAAAGAATTGTTGCGATAAAAATCTTTCCGGCTTCCCTGGTTGAATGAAACTTCCATAATCCGGCAATTACTTTCAGGATCGCTGAAAGGAAGATTGGCAAGCCAGTCGTGCACATTCATCCGGTTACAACCTCCGGTACTGCATCCGCCATTGCTCTTGCAACCATTGGGCTTGCCGGTACTACAACTTATACAACTCATATTTATATTCTAAAAAAAATAATTAATAATAAAGGAAGATGAATGTGCAGATATTTACAAACAAAGCAGCATTAAATATTTGAAATATTTTCTGTTTGTGGTTAGAAAATAAATCTTACTATTTTTTATAAACTATAATTGGCCTCCTAGCGGTCAAGTATAAACGAAAATGCGTATTGCTGAAAAATTAATTCAAAAAAAATATAAAGACATCTGCAAAAATTCATGTTCCTCAATTCACCAAAATTAACGAATTATCCTTAATAATATGATATAGCCTTATTGACAGCGCATGAAATAACATTTTTGCATGCGCATTTCTTTCAATATAAAAAATGGCTTTGTCCAGTTCATTTATGATGGCTTCTTCTGCTTCTATACTGCACATTTTATTGAACCTGTTGGCAAAATCAATTTCATTAGAAGGAATTTGCAAATCATTATCACTTTTGTAAGAATACAAAAATCGTAGCCTTATTGCCTGACGCAGCAAATGAATAAAATAACGGATAAATTGTTTTTGTTTTTCGCGCCCAAGCTGGCCTGTCTCATCAATCCATTTTAGTTGTGCTGCTGTATTATTTTTTAAAATGATATTGAGCCAGTCTCTTACAAGCCCCTGCCAGTCTTGCTCTGCAGCTTGTAATATTTGCAAGGCTTCGCGATAATTTCCTTCACTTAATGCAGCTACCTGTGCAGCGCGTTCAGCAGTTGCATTCGCTTTTTGAATGAGTGCTTCTTCAATTTCATCTTTATTTAATGAAGGAATTTTTATTAATTGGGTTCTTGATAAAATGGTTGGTAAAATGGCATTTTCATCTTCTGCAACAAAAATAAAAAGTGTATCGGGTGGTGGCTCTTCAATAAGTTTTAAAAGCTTGTTTCCTTCTTTACCCAAAAATTCGGGCATCCACATGATGAGAACTTTATATTTACTTTCAAAAGATTTTAAGCTTAATTTATGAATGATCTGGTTGCATTCTTCGGCAGTTATATTTCCCTGCTTATTTTCTGCGCCTATAAATTGCAGCCAGTCATACACATTTCCATAAAGTTGTGTGGCAATAAACTCTCTCCATTCATTTATAAAATCGTTACTTACGGAAGGTGTTCCCGATTTTTTTGTAATTACAGGAAATGAAAAATGAATATCGGGATGAATAAATTGTTGTGCTTTAATACACGCAGCACAATGGCCGCATGAATCTGTGGCATCCGTTTTACCTGAAGCAATAATATCTGCTACAAATAATGCGGCTTGAGATGAGAATTCATTTTTTGATGATGTGCAAACGATATATTGCGAAAATGCCAATGCCATTGCAAGTGAGCCACTGCCTTCTTTTCCCAAAAATAATAATGCATGGCTTAGCCTGTTTTGCTGTACCATGTCAATCAAATGTTTTTTGGTAGCCTGCAGGCCAATTACATTTTCAAACTGCATTTCGATAACACAAATTTTTTAAAATCAATTACAGGAATTAGATGGCACGAATTACACGAATTAACTTTGTACGAATTAAAAAGAAATATCTTATCATGAACAATTCATTAGTTTAAAAAATAAAATCTTTAATACTAAGGATAATTTAATTAAGAAAGAGAATTACCTGAACGAATAAAATTTTATTTTTTATTCGCGTAATTCGTGTTTTAAATTCGTGTAACAAAGAAAAACTTAATTTAAATATTTCAAAATTTCATCGCTCATGGGGCCTACCTGGCTATCGAACTTTGCAATTAAATTTCCATGTTCATCTAATAAAAATTTAGTGAAGTTCCATTTAATATCTGCATCCATTACGCCATTTTCTGATTTATCGGTAAGCCATTTGTAAATAGGAGCAATGTCATCGCCTTTTACAGAAACTTTTGCAGCCATAGGAAAAGTAACGCCATAATTTTTAGTACAGAAAGCCTTTATTTCATCATTAGTTCCCGGCTCCTGGCTTCCAAAATTATTGGCAGGAAAACCCACTATCACCAGTTTATCTTTATACTTTTCATATAATTTTTCGAGGTATTCGTATTGTGGAGTATAACCACATTTGGATGCTGTGTTCACAATTAATATTTTCTTTCCTTTGAATTGTGAGAAATCAATAGTGCCGCCGCTTAATGCCGGAACTTTAAAATCATAAATAGATGCTTTTACAAAAGAAGTTTTCGGTGGTTGAATAAACGATGCCAGCATCAACGATGCGCAGGCAATGAATATTTTTTTCATTTTATTTTTTTTATAAAGATACAAATTCATAAAATGACTTTGTTTTTTTTGATGATGAACGGTGTTTTGATGGCGAACTAATAGCGGAAGTCATTTTATGAATTTGTCTTTTCAAATAAAAAAACCTGCATCAGCAGGTTTTTTATCTTTAATTTTAAATTCATTAATCTTTGTCTTTAGGTTTAATTTTTATCGTACCGTTTTTCTTTACTTTATATTTTTTCATATCGGCCGTATTATTTTTCCATGGATCATTTCCATTATAAGTTATCGGATATTCCGGTTTTTTTTGCAGCGTTATTGTAGATGGGAGCGTTTGCGCCATCATCCACTGCGAAGAGCCTTTATCCCAATACCAATAATTTCCTGAAGCTTCATCGTAATAAATATTTGATGAAGGATAATAATAATACTTGTGTGTAGTGGTAACGGTAGTATTTGTAGTACTATCGGTTGCCTGAGCTGATGCAGATAATATGCTTCCGCATATCAGCATACTTAATAGGATCTTTTTCATAATGTTTATTTTTTCTAAAAAAATACCAATAGTATGCCAAAGAATAAATTAACAGTGTTTAGATTTTGCGAAATTGGCTGATTGCAGAATGAATTTTATTTGTTGGAAATGATTTTTTCAACAGCCTGGTTATATGTATAGAGATAGATAATGGCTAAATATTATAGCTTCGGAAATTTATTGCAATAAAGTATAACGGTAAGGCATAAACGCAGTTTTTGTTTTTAAACTTATCGCTCCAATTGCGCGGAACTTAATGATTTTTTAATTTTCTTCACCGTTGGCAAGCTAAAATAAAAAGTGCTTCCTTCATCGTTATTAGCCGTAGCCCATATTTTGCCCCCATGTTGTTTTACAATTTCAGACGATACAAATAAACCGATTCCCAAACCGCTGAATTTATTTGATTCTTCGGGAACGCGGTAGAAACGATCGAAAATTTTTGTAAGTTTTTCTTTAGGAATTCCAATACCATAATCTCTGAAAGAAACAATTACTTCACCATTCTTTTTTACAGAATTTACAATAATGTTTTCTTTGCCCGGCGAATACTTTGCTGCATTACTTATAATGTTGGTAATTACCTGCTCAAGCCGAAGCGGGTCCATCCGCACTGTTGCAGATTCGTTTTCTTTTAAAATTATTTTGTGGGTTAAAGTAATTTGCTGCATGGCATTAAGCACATTGGGCAAAAAATGTTTTGTATCCACTTCGGTATGGTTAAGCGATAGTTTTCCCGCATGTATTCTCGATACATCCAATAGTTCATTAATAAGAAAATTTAATTTATTGGAATATTGATCTATTTTTAAAAGATATTGCTGTATTGCTTCAGAAGAATTATTTTTACTCAGCTCAAATACCATGTTGGCATAGGCTTTCAAAGTCGTTAAAGGTGTTTTTAATTCGTGGCTGGCAATAGAAAGAAATTCATTTTTCTTTTCTTCGAGCATCCGTGCCTGTAATAATTCTGCTTCTTTGTGTATTAAAGCTTCTTCGGTTTTTTTTCTTTCCGTAATATCAGAAAGGAAAGCAATAAATAACCATTCGTCTTTTATTTTTACAGATGAAATGCTGAGATTAATATAAAATTCATGCCCATCTTTATGCAGCGCAGTTACCTCTGTTGTTTTGTTTAGCACGGGCCCCTCGCCGGTTTCTAAAAAATGAAACATTCCCTTTTTATGGGCTTTGCGATATTGTTTCGGAATAATGGTTTGTGATAATATTTTACCAATGGCTTCTTTGGCGGTAAAACCAAAAATAGTTTCTGCCTGCGGGTTCCATTCCAAAATTTCTTCCTTTTCATTAATAACAATGATGGCATCGGGCCCGCTTCTGAAAAAAGTTTTTAATCGGTTTTCACTTTCTTTAATTGCTTTTAAATAAGCGGCTCTGTCGAGTGAATAACGAACGCATCGTTCAAGTTTTTCTGCATTCAGTTCCGATTTTATAAGATAATCGGTAGCGCCATTTTTCATGGCTTCTATATCAATTTCTTTATTGCCCTTTCCTGTTAATAAAATAATGGGATCGTTACATTCCAGGCGGGCAGCTTGTTTCAGCAATTGCAAACCGGTTTTATTTCCCAGCCTGTAATCCACAAAATAAATATGATATTCGCTGCGTGAAAATTTTTCAATAGCCAATTGATAACTATTACACCAATCAATTACAAATTTATTTTTATCAATTTCATTAATAAAATCGGAGATTATGAAGTAGTCATCTTCATCATCATCTACTACCAATATTTTTATTTTGTTTGCCGTAAGCATATGTTATTTGTGTGTCTCGGGTAAAATTAATATAAACCTGGCGCCGCCATCTTTGACGGGTTTTGCCATTATAAAGCCTTCATGTTTTTCAGCAATTTTTTTACATTTCGCCAGGCCAAATCCATTGCCTTCATACGCAGACTTTCCATGCAGTTTTATAAATGGCTGAAAAATTTTTTCAGAATATTGCTCCTCAAATCCAATGCCGTTATCTATAATTTCAATTTTAAAATAAATACCATTTTTTATAAAATTAAAAGTTTGATGATCTTCTTCATTCATCTGTGATGCGGATATTTGTATTTGCAAAGAAGAATCTTTTTTACGGAATTTAATAGCATTCGTTATAAGATTTTGAAATAAATTTTTTAATTGAACCGAATTTGCCTGAACAGTGGGGAGTTTTGAATAAATAATTTTTACATTACTTTTTTTAATAACAGGTTGCATTTCTTTTAAAACAATTTGTAATATTTCATTCAGGTTGCATTCTTTAAAATTGCTATGGGAGTGAGTGCATTCAAATAAATCGGAAAGATCATTGATCATAGAGCGCATATCTGCCAGGGTTGATTGAATGCGATCAATATAAATGACTGTATCATCATCGGGTTTCGTTTTTTTATATTTTGCAATGAAACGTTCTATAAAAGTAGAAAGCTTTCGAAGAGGCGCCTCCAAATCATGACAGGCAATTGCAATAAATTCATCCTGTTCTTTTTTAAATTGTTCTATCGTAGTTCGGGCATTTTGCAATTCCGTTTCCAATTGTTGAATTCTTTGTTCATATAACAATTTTTGTGGCGTCATGTTATTTTTTTTTGCAATTATCAACTTTAGTTATCGCAACGTTTTACATCACTATTGGCAATAAGCTAGCATATATTTTACCATATTCTGAAGATCGCTAATGGTGGAAGGCTTCACCAGATAATCTCTTGCGCCATATTCTAAACAAATGCTTTTATAAACTGGAGCGTTGGAAGTGCTCCATATTATTTTGGGAATCGGGGCAAGGCGTTTGTTGGCAGATAACATTTTTAATATTTCAGCGCCATTTAATTCGGGCATATTAAAATCTAAAATAATTAAACACGGAAGTGGCTCCCTACATGTTTCAAGATGGGTGATCACTTTTTTTCCATTATTAAAAAATTGTAACCTTACCGATGCATCGGCCTCGCAGAAAATTTCTTCGAGTAATTCCTTGTCATCAATATCATCTTCTCCGAGCAATATAAATTTGGCAGGTAATTTGTGCTGCAAAAAATCGCTGTCTTTTTCCATAAGTTATATTACCATTAAAGATATGAATTTAGACTAAAACATGCTTAAATAACATTTCATCCAAAATAAAAATTGCTTTTTAAATGCGTTTTGTTGTAGGTTTGATATACATTAATTTATCTAATAAATTTCTATGAAAAAGAACACAAAAGGTTTTGTAAAGCCTATTCATTCCAGGTTATCAACAAACGATAAAACCTCCGCCGGCACTATAACTTTAAAAAAAACAAACGGAAAGAGTAAAGAAAAAATTAATACGCATTCTTTCCAGTTTGAAGATAAGTTGAATGATCTTGAATTGCTTCATGTATTAAATAATATTAAGAATGGGGATTTTACTGTGCGCATGCCAATAGACAGAATGGGGATAAATGGAAAAATTTGCGATACACTCAACGAAATTATTTCATTAAATGAAATTTGGTTTAAAGAGTTAACGCTCGCACGCAACACCATTGGAAAGCAGGGAAAGCTTGGCCATCGAGTTGAGTTGCCAAGGTCGGCAAGAGGCTCATGGAATACCGGTGTTGATTCAATCAATAATCTCATCTCCGACCTCGTGCATCCAACTATTGAAATAGCTCATGTGATAAGTTCTGTTGCAAAAGGAAATCTTTCGCAGGAAATGCCTTTAAAAATAGGTGATCATTTATTACAGGGTGAGTTTGGAAGAATTGCCAAAGAAGTAAATGATATGGTAAAACAGCTCAACCTTTTTTCGATGGAAGTAACCCGTGTTGCACGGGAAGTAGGCTCCGAAGGAATCCTTGGCGGACAAGCAAAAGTAAAGGGAGTTGCCGGCGTTTGGAAAGACCTTACCGATTCTGTAAATCAAATGGCAGGAAACCTTACAGGACAAGTGCGAAACATCGCCGAGGTAACCACAGCAGTTGCCAAAGGAGATTTATCCAAAAAAATTACAGTAGATGTACAGGGAGAAATTCTTGAATTAAAAGATACCATCAATACAATGGTAGATCAGTTGAATTCATTTTCATCGGAAGTAACCCGTGTAGCAAGAGAAGTAGGAACAGATGGAAAACTGGGCGGACAAGCCGAAGTAAAAGGCGTTGCAGGAACCTGGAAAGACCTTACTGATTCTGTAAATCAAATGGCTTCCAATCTTACAGGCCAGGTAAGAAACATTGCGGAAGTAACTACCGCAGTTGCAAGAGGCGACCTTTCAAGAAAAATTACAGTAGATGTAAAAGGTGAAATTCTTGAATTAAAAAACACCATCAATACAATGGTTGATCAGTTGAATTCTTTTTCTGCGGAAGTAACCCGCGTGGCAAGAGAAGTTGGTTCGGAGGGAAAACTCGGCGGCCAGGCAACTGTAAAAGGCGTAGGCGGCGTATGGAAAGATTTAACGGAATCCGTAAATCAAATGGGCTCTAATCTTACGGCCCAAGTTCGCAATATTGCTGATGTAACCACAGCAGTTGCAAACGGCGACCTTTCTAAAAAAATTACTGTAGATGTGCAGGGAGAAATTCTTGAATTAAAAAATACGATCAATACAATGGTGGATCAGCTCAACTCTTTTGCATCGGAAGTAACTCGTGTAGCATTGGAAGTAGGTACAGAAGGCAAGTTGGGGGGACAAGCAAAGGTGCAGGGCGTTGGCGGAACATGGAAAGACCTTACAGATTCCGTAAATCAAATGGGATCAAATCTTACTGCTCAGGTGCGAAACATTGCAGAAGTAACAACAGCAGTTGCCAATGGTGATTTATCAAAAAAAATTACGGTGGATGTTGCCGGTGAAATTCTTGAATTGAAAAAAACAATCAACACCATGGTGGATCAACTCAACTCTTTCGCATCGGAAGTAACAAGAGTTGCATTGGAAGTAGGTACAGAAGGGAAGCTGGGCGGACAGGCAAAAGTAAAAGGTGTAGGCGGAACATGGAAAGATTTAACCGAATCAGTAAATCAAATGGGCTCTAATCTTACAGCGCAGGTAAGAAACATTGCCGAAGTAACAACCGCTGTAGCAAAAGGAGATTTATCCAGAAAAATTACTGTGGATGTAAAAGGAGAAATCCTTGAATTAAAGAATACCATCAATACAATGGTTGACCAGTTAAATTCATTTGGTTCAGAAGTATTTCGTGTTGCAAGAGAAGTGGGAAGCGAAGGAATGCTCGGTGGTCAGGCAGATGTGCCGGGCGTAGAAGGACTTTGGAAAGATTTAACTGATTCGGTAAATAAGATGGCTTCCAACTTAACATCACAGGTAAGAAACATTGCTGAAGTAACTACCGCCGTTGCTAATGGAGATCTTTCACGCAAAATTGAAGTGGATGTAAAAGGAGAAATTCTTGAATTAAAAAATACCATTAATACAATGGTGGAGCAGCTCAGGGCTTTTGCATCGGAAGTAACTCGTGTGGCAAGAGAAGTAGGTACGGAAGGAAAACTCGGCGGACAGGCGAATGTGCCCGGTGTGGCTGGAACATGGAAAGACCTTACTGATTCTGTAAATCAAATGGCAGGAAACCTTACAGCTCAGGTAAGAAATATTGCAGACGTGGCCATTGCAGTTGCAAATGGTGATATGTCCAGAAAAATTACAGTGGATGTGCGTGGAGAAATATTGCAGTTGAAAGAAACATTGAATACAATGGTAGATCAGTTGCGCGCATTCGCATCGGAAGTAACCCGTGTGGCAAGAGAAGTAGGAACCGATGGAAAGCTGGGCGGCCAGGCATTTGTACCAGGTGTTGCCGGAACGTGGAAAGATCTTACTGATTCTGTAAATCAAATGACAGGTAACCTTACTTCACAAGTAAGAAATATTGCTGAAGTAACCAAAGCAGTTGCATCAGGTGATCTTTCAAAAAAAGTAACCATTGATGTGAAAGGAGAAATATTTGATTTAAAAAATACAATCAATACAATGGTTGATCAATTGAATTCATTTGCTTATGAAGTGACGCGTGTAGCAAGAGAAGTAGGCACCGAAGGAAAGTTGGGAGGTCAATCAGAAGTGCAAGGCGTTGCAGGAACCTGGAAAGATTTGACAGATTCAGTAAACATGATGGCATCCAACTTAACCAACCAGGTACGCGGAATTGCAAAAGTGGTAACAGCTGTTGCAACGGGAAACCTGAAACAAAAATTATCTATCGTTTCCCGCGGCGAAGTAGCCCAGTTAACGGATACCATAAATGAAATGATTGACACACTCGCCGTTTTTGCGGACCAGGTTACTACTGTTGCCCGCGAAGTGGGCGTAGAAGGGAGGCTTGGCGGCCAAGCAAGTGTTCCCGGCGCTTCTGGTATTTGGAAAAATCTTACCGAAAATGTAAACCAGCTTGCAGAAAATTTAACAACACAGGTTCGTGCAATTGCTGATGTTGCTTCCTCTGTAACGAAAGGCGATCTTACTCAAATGATCAGGGTAGAAGCCAAAGGTGAAGTGGAAGAGTTGAAAGATACCATTAACCAGATGATCGTAAATCTTAAACGAACAACCTTACGAAACCAGGAACAAGACTGGTTGAAATCGAATCTTGCAAAGTTTACACAAATGCTGCAAGGACAAAAAGATTTAAACACAGTAACGCGCAGAATCCTTTCTGAGCTTGCTCAAGTAGTAAATGCACAAAAAGGAATGTTTTATATTTTACAACAAGATGAAAATATTCAAAATCAAAAATTAAAATTATTTGCCGCTTACGCTTATGGCGATGAAATAAAAGCCTCTAAAGAATTTGCATTAGGCGAAGGTTTGATAGGACAATGTGCTGTGGAAAAAGAAAGAATATTATTAACCAATCTTCCTAAAAATTATATTAAAATAAATTCAGGATTAGGAAAAGCATCTCCTGTAAATTTAATTGTTCTTCCGGTTTTATTTGAAACCGAAATAAAAGCAGTTATTGAACTGGCATCTTTTGATGCATTCAGCGAAACCCACCTCGATTTTTTAAGCCAGCTTACAGAAAGCATCGGCATTGTATTAAATACAATAGAAGCCAATTCCAGAACTGAAGGATTGCTGGAGCAATCTCAATCGCTTACCGAAGAATTAAGAAGAACCAATGAACAACTTGAAGACAGGGCGCAACTGATGATTAAACAAAAAGAAGAAGTAGAAGCAAAAAATAAAGAAGTAGAAGAAGCCAGGAGGTCGCTCGAAGATAAAGCCGAGCAATTGCAAATTACTTCCAAATATAAATCGGAATTTCTTGCAAACATGTCGCATGAGCTGCGTACACCATTGAATTCTTTATTAATATTGGCCCAGCAATTATACGAAAATCATGAAGGTAACCTGAATGAAAAGCAAGTAAGGTATGCAAGAACAATTCACAGTTGCGGCGATGATCTTATTCAATTGATTAATGATATTCTGGATATTTCTAAAATTGAATCCGGGTACATTTCTACTGATTTTATTAACCTTCGTTTCAGCGCTATCACCGCTTTTGTTGAAACCACTTTCAAGCATATTTCTGAAAATAAAAATTTACGGTTTAATATTGAAATGGATGAAAAATTACCCGGCAGCCTGGAAACTGATGCGCAAAGGCTCAATCAAATATTAAAAAATTTATTGTCCAATTCATTTAAGTTTACTGAAAAAGGTGAAGTAAAACTAAAAATATACGAAGCCAATCATAATTGGAAACAAGGCCATCCGGCGCTGGATTCTGCAAGGCGGGTAGTGGCTTTTGAAATTAAAGACACCGGCATTGGAATTTCAAAAGATAAACAAAATATTATTTTTGAAGCCTTTCAACAGGCCGAAGGCTCTACCAGTAGAAAGTATGGCGGCACCGGATTAGGATTATCAATCAGCCGCGGACTTGCCGATCTTTTAGGCGGAACTATTGAACTCGAAAGCGAAGCCGGGTTGGGAAGCACATTTACTTTATTCCTTCCGATTGAATACAATTCGGCAATTGCAAAAAAAGAAAAACATTCAAATCTTAAAGTAAGTGAATACAAACTTGAAGATGGCACCGGTGATGTAGTTATTCAATCTGTGCCCACTGTAAAAGTTTCTGAAACAAAAGAAATGGATGTATTAAAAGAAGTGATCAATGAAGTTGGCGACGACAGGAATAATATTATTGCCGGAGAAAAAGTAGTTCTTGTAGTGGAAGACGACCTTCGGTTTGGAAAAATTATGATTGAAAAAGCGCATGAAAAAGATTTGAAAATAGTAGTGGCTACCAACTTTGGCGAAGTATTTGACCTTGCTAATAAATACATCCCTATTGCTGTAACCCTGGATGTGAAATTGCCCGATGCCAGCGGATGGCGCATTCTGGACCTTTTTAAAAATGATATAAATTTCAGGCACATTCCGGTTCATCTTATTTCGGGCGAAGAAAATCGTTTATTGGCTATGCAACGCGGCGCACGCAGCTTCCATCTCAAGCCATTAAAGGCAGAAGCATTAAATATTTTATTTAACGACATTGCAGAATTCAGCAATAAAAAGCCGAAGCGGTTATTAATTGTGGAAGACAATGAACTCGATTCTTCACAGGTTGCTAAAATTCTTGAAAACGGAGATTTGATAGAAATTGAAATTACCAATTTAGGCAAAGCCGCTTTAGAATTAATTGAGAAAAATTCATACGACTGTATTATTGTAGATTATATGCTTCCCGATATTGCAGGGATGGAATTTGTAACAGAAATAAGCGCCATTAAAAAATTACAAATGACGCCTGTCATAATTTATTCTGCCAAAAGTTTTTCAGCAAGAGAAAGATCCAAATTAAAACTATATGCCAATAAAATTATTTTAAAAGATGTTCAATCGCTCGATCTTTTATTAGAAGAAACTATTATGCTTTTGCATATTGACCATAAAGATCTTCTTCCTGAAAAAAGAAAAATGATTGAAGATCTTCGTTCCAAAAAAGATGTATTAGCCGGCAAAAATGTATTAGTAGTAGATGATGACGTTCGTAATTTATTTGCACTTACTTCCACATTTGAAAGGTTCAATATAAATACAATTACTGCCGAGAGCGGCAAAGAAGCGATGAACCTTCTTAGCGAAAATAATGAAACAGATATTGTACTTATGGATATAATGATGCCGGAAATGGATGGCTATGAAACCATTCAAAAAATAAGACGAGAACATAAAAACAATTCATTGCCCATAATAGCAGTAACAGCAAAAGCAATGAAAGGCGATAGAGAAAAATGTATTGAAGCAGGCGCTTCCGATTATATAACCAAACCTTTAAAAATTGATCAACTCATGTCGCTAATGAGAGTGTGGTTATATAAAAAATAGCAGCAATGGCTACCCTAAAAGATATAAAAGAAATACATAGCAAAAACGATATTAAAATTTTAATTGTTGACGACAGGGAAGATAATCTCTTTTCTATTGAAACACTTTTAGAAAATGATAATTATACTATCGTAAAAGCCAATTCTGGAAGAGCAGCTCTAAAAATTTTATTAAAACAACACGACTTTTCCCTCATCCTTATGGATGTGCAAATGCCCGACCTTAACGGGTTTGATACAGCAACCATCATTTACGAGAGAGATAAATTAAAACACATTCCCATTATTTTTATAACCGCTCACAACCAGGGTGAAGAATCTATCTTTAAAGGATACCGCATGGGCGGAGTTGATTATATTTATAAACCCATTCACTCCGAATTGCTGAGAGCCAAAGTAGGAGTTTTTGTAGAATTATATCGAAAAAATCAACAACTTATTATTCATGAAAAAAAATTATTAGCAACCAATAAATCTTTGCAAAAAGAAATTGAAGAACGAAAAATATCGGAAGAAAAAGTAAAGTTGCTAAACAAACAGCTTATTGATAATAATGAACGCCTGCTTGCCATCAATGAAGAACTCGATCGCTTTGCTTATGTTGCCTCGCACGACCTTCAGGAACCGCTGAGAAAAATAATGGTTTTTAGCGATAAAATTTTAGTAAAACAAAACAACCCTTCCGATGTAGAAAAATATTTGAAAAAAATTGAAAGCTCTTCTCACCGGATGCAATCTCTTATTAACGACCTGCTGCAGTTTTCAAGAAAGACTGTTCATTCAAATGATTTTATAAACACTCACCTGAATGAATTAGTGAATGAAGCTTTATTGGAACTGGAAATTGAAATAGAAAAAAATAACGTGCACATACTTATTAACGACTTGCCGGTGCTTTGTGTAATACCTTCTTTAATACGCCAACTGTTTTATAATTTAATAAACAATGCTATTAAATTCAGAAAAAAAGATACCCAACTTTCTATTAATATTTCTTCGGAAAAAATAAAGAATCTCCGCAACCTCAGCTATTACAGAATATCCGTTTCAGATAATGGAATTGGTTTTGATCCGGCTTATGAAGATGATATATTTGTAATTTTTAAAAGACTGCACAGCTATCACGAATACCAGGGCTCTGGAGTTGGTTTATCAATTTGTAAAAAAATTGTAGAAAAACACAATGGCTTTATAACCGCGGTGGGTAAGCCTGGTGAAGGAGCTACCTTTATTATAGAATTGCCCGAAGAACAACCTGCCGCATAACAAAGTGATTTATTTTAATACTAATTTTTCATTTCTCCCAACTCTTTTTGCATCCGGAACATTTCATCGCGTAATCGTGCGGCTTCCATGAAATCCAGGTCTCGTGCGGCTTTCTCCATTTTGCTTTTTATAGCTTTAACTGCTTTTTCCATTTGCGGAATGGTTTTATACTCCACTTCATCTTCTGCTGCAACGGTTACAATTTCATCCACAGCGTAATGCGATTTTTCATTATAACCTTTTATATCCAGCACAGACGTTTGCCCCATAATTTGTTCAACAGATTTTCGTATAGTCGTGGGTGTTATATTGTGCTCCACATTATATTGAATTTGTTTTTCTCTTCTGCGTGTGGTTTCATCAATTGTTTTTTGCATGCTTTCGGTAATTTTATCAGCATAAAAAATTACCAATCCTTCTACATTACGCGCAGCCCTGCCTGCGGTTTGTGTAAGCGATCTTTCATTGCGTAAAAAACCTTCTTTATCTGCATCCAAAATGGCTACCAGCGACACTTCTGGTAGATCAAGTCCCTCGCGCAAAAGATTTACGCCAACCAAAACATCTATTTCACCAAGCCTAAGCTGGCGCAATATTTCAACTCTTTCCAACGTATCAACTTCGCTATGAATATATTTTGATTTTATATTTATCCGGTGTAAATATTTATCCATTTCTTCTGCCATACGTTTGGTTAATGTAGTAACCAAAACGCGATCGCCCTTTGTAACTCTTTTATCAATTTCATCCAGCAAATCATCAATCTGATTTATGGAAGGACGTATTTCAATCGGAGGATCTAATAATCCCGTTGGCCTTACAACCTGCTCCACCACTATGCCTCCCGTTTTTTCCAATTCATAATCGCCGGGTGTTGCGCTTACATAAATGGTTTGATTGAGCATGTTTTCAAACTCATTAAAATTCAGCGGGCGATTATCTAATGCTGAAGGCAACCGAAATCCATAATCCACTAAAATTAATTTTCTTGATCTATCACCTCCATACATTCCACTTACTTGTGGAATCGTTTGATGGCTTTCATCAAGAATGCAAAGAAAATCGGGAGGGAAATAATCCAATAAACAAAAAGGCCTTGTGCCGGGCTCTCTTCTGTCAAAAAATCTTGAATAATTTTCTACACCGTTGCAATAACCTAATTCACGAATCATCTCTACATCATAATTTACACGTTCAGAAATTCTTTGCGCTTCAATATATTTCCCGATGCTTTTAAAATATTCTGTTTGCCTCGCACATTCATCCTGTATCTCATACAATATTTGTTGCAGTTTATCTTTTGGAGCAATGTATAAATTTGCAGGAAAAATAGCAGCATCCTCAACCTTTTGAATCCTTTTGCCAGTGCTGAGTTCAAGCGTTTCAATACTTTCAATTTCATCTCCGAAAAAAGTAATGCGATAACCATTATCCATGTATGGAAGATTGATATCAACCGTATCGCCTTTTACCCGAAAGGTGCCTCTTGCAAAATCGCCTTGCGTTCTTGAATACAATCCATTTACCAATGAATGTAAAAATCCCTGGCGGCTTATAGTTTCTCCTTCTTTAATCCACACAACGCCTTCAGCAAAATCTTTTGGATTGCCAATCCCATAAATACAACTCACACTTGCAACCACAATAATATCTCTTCTGCCGGTTAATAATTGTGATGTAGCAGCCAATCTTAATTTATCTAATTCTTCATTAATGCTTAAATCTTTTTCGATGTACACATCACTCACAGGCATATATGCTTCTGGCTGATAGTAATCATAATAAGAAACAAAATAGCCAACAGAATTATCAGGGAAAAATTGACGAAACTCACCATACAACTGGGCTACCAGCGTTTTGTTATGCGTAAGAACAAGCGTAGGCCGTTGTACATTTTGAATTACATTCGCCATAGTAAAAGTTTTACCGCTTCCGGTAACACCTAATAATGTTTGATATTTTTCTCCTTCTAAAATACCTCTGGTAAGTTGTTCTATAGCTTCCGGCTGGTCGCCTGCTGGCTGATATGATGAGTTGAGTTGAAAACGCATACGGGATGCAAATTTACAACTATTAAAAAAATACTTTTTATCATTTGAGTGGGTCTTAATGCAACCAATTTTGTATTTCTATAAGATATAAATGCACCTTTATTTTCCCATTTTTTTATGCTTGGGCTTTTTGTTTTTCACCATTCCTATTTTGAAATGCATTTAGAAAGTTTAAACATAAATTAAATATTGTACCAAAAAACTAATTTAAAAAATTGTATCCTAATTTAGTTTAGTGATATTAAAGAATACTTCCGGTTATAAAATAATTCAGCAATGGCTTACATCAAAAGAATATATTCCATTTGCTTTTCAGGAAGAAACCTGGCAACACATTATTAATAAAAAATCAGGATTGGTAAATGCGCCAACGGGCTGCGGCAAAACGTTTTCTGTATTCCTGGGAGCAGTTATTGATTTTATAAATGAACATCCTGAAAATTATAAATCAAAATCAAAAAATAATTTACAACTTTTATGGATAACGCCATTGCGCGCATTAGCAACAGATATTGGAAGAGCAATGGAAGAAGTAATTGATCAATTAGGAATGAATTGGAAAGTAGGTATTCGCAATGGAGATACCAGCATCAACGAAAGGCAGAAACAAAAACGGCAAATGCCGGAAGTGCTTATCATTACTCCGGAAAGTCTCCATCTTTTATTAGCGCAAAAAAATTATTCAGATGTTTTTAAATCATTAAAAATTATTGCTGTTGATGAATGGCACGAATTGCTCGGATCAAAAAGAGGCGTGCAGGTGGAACTCGCAATATCAAGAATTATAAATTGTATTTCAGATAAAACAATTGATGAGAATAAATCTTTCTTATTTCCCCCTTCGGGGGAGAGGGGGCTTTCTGTTTGGGGTATATCTGCAACAATCGGGAATCTTGATCAGGCAAAAGAAGTATTGCTTTCTCCCCTCTTCTTTGGAGAAGAGCCGGGGGTCAGATCAAACCATGTAACGGTAACTGCAAACATTGATAAGCCCATTCAAATTAAATCAATATTTCCTGATGAAATAGAAAAATTCCCCTGGGCTGGTCATTTAGGTTTAAAGCTGGTGGATAAAGTGATACCGATTATTTTGGAAAGCAAAACAACATTGATTTTTATCAATACTCGGGGCATGAGTGAATTATGGTATCAATCTTTATTAACTGCGTGTCCGGAACTGGCCGGCGCCATTGCATTACATCATGGAAGCATTGAGCAGGATTTAAGAAGTTGGGTGGAAGAAAATTTACATTCAGGAAAATTGAAAGCAGTGGTTTGCACGGCCAGCCTTGATCTTGGCGTTGATTTTCGTCCTGTAGAAACAGTGATACAAGTGGGCTCTCCAAAAGGTGTTGCACGTTTTTTACAGAGAGCCGGAAGAAGCGGACACAGGCCCGGAGAAGTAAGTAAAATTTATTTTTTACCAACTCATTCACTTGAATTAATGGAAGCGGCTGCATTAAAAGAAGCAACAGAAATAAAATTAATTGAAAGCCGTGAACCAAGAATTTTATGCTTTGATGTGTTGATACAATATTTAACAACACTTGCCATCTCTGATGGATTTTTTCCTGAACAAATTTTTAAAGAAATAAAAACTACTTATTGTTATAAAGATATTCTTGAAACTGAATGGTTGCAGATTCTACAATTTATAACCATTGGCGGTGTTGCATTAAATCAATATGATGATTATAAAAAAATAGAAATTATTGATGGTTTATATAAAATAAATAACCGGAGAATGGCCATGCGCCACCGGATGCACATCGGCACTATTGTAAGCGAGCCGATGATGAAAGTAAAATTTATGAGCGGCGGATTTATCGGTGTTATAGAAGAATGGTTTATTGCCAGCCTGCAACCGGGCGATGCATTTACACTTGCAGGAAGAACGGTTGAGTTTGTAATGATAAAAGAAATGACAGCATTGGTAAGAAAATCAAATTCTAAAAAATCAAGAATACCCAGCTGGCAGGGAGGCAGGATGCCGCTCTCCGCTAATCTTGGATTTATGCTGAGAAAAAAATTTGATGAAGCTGCAAACAATATGCAACAGGCAACAGGCAATAAGCAACCAAAAGAAATAAAAATATTACAACCACTTTTTGAATTACAAGAATATCTTTCACATATTCCAAAACAAAATGAATTGCTGATTGAGCATATTGAAACAAAGGATGGCTTTCATCTTTTTGTTTTTCCTTTTGAAGGAAGATTGGTGCATGAAGCCATGGCAGCGGTTTTAGCTTATCGCATCAGTCGCATCACACCAATTACTTTTTCGCTTGCAATGAATGATTATGGATTTGAATTATTAAGCGATCAACCGATACCGCTTGATGATACTAATTCGTATGAATTATTTTCACCGGAAAATTTATTGAATGATATTCAGCGAAGCCTGAACAGCGTGGAAATGGCAAAAAGAAAATTCAGAGATATTGCCGTGATTGGCGGATTAATTTTTATGGGCTATCCGGGCGAACAAAAAAAAGCAAGACACCTGCAAGCATCAGCATCATTATTGTTTAATGTATTTACAGAATACGAACCGAATAATTTATTATTACGACAATCCTTCAACGAAGTAATGGAGCAGCAAATGGAAGAAGAACGTTTACGCAACATGCTGCAACGAATTCAAAAAAGCAAAATCATCATTACATTTCCCAACAGGCTTACGCCTTTTTGTTTCCCGATAAAAGTAGATAGCATGCGAGAAAATCTTACTTCAGAAAAATTGGAAGATAGAGTGAAGCGTATGCAAATGCAATTGGAGAGATGATAACACGTATTTTGCGCACGAATTACACGAATTTAAAACAATGCATTTAATCATTTATTTTACCCAAATTATAATTCGTGTAATAAAAAAATTTTAATCTTAATTCCTCGACGTAGTATCGGCAACAGGCTTTCTAAATTTCTTTTTTTGATTGGTAAAAAATTCGGTAAACGTATCAAATTCTTTTTGGTAAGAAAGCTGCACTCCTGTTCTGTTGCGTCTCGTAATGCCGGTAAAATCGCCAATGTCTGCATCGCTGTGATTAAAGCCAATCACTCTCAACCTTCCATCCGGAGAAATTAAATATTCAAATGAAACATCAGGCGTAAATAAAAAATTAGAATTGGAGTTACTGGTGTTTTGCACCAGCTTATAATCTACATTGCCGCCAAAGTTAACCAGCAAGCGGTTTTTTAGAAACGCCGTTTTCACTCCAAAGTTTCCTACGTTTTGAATTTCTTTTTGTGTAACACCTTTCTGAAAATTAAAATCAGATGTATTAATGTTGGTATAAAGATTAACCGAATTTGTATTCAATAATTTTTGCAACCAGGTATTTAATGATGAAGTAAGTGTGGAAGATAATATTTGTCCAACACTTCTTGTTACAAAATTTCCTGTGTTATTGGTGCTCAGCAATCCTTGCTGACTGCTCATAAAAGTATTAAAAAGCAACAGAGAAGTTACCTGCCTGTTCAATTCATTTTGATCGTTCTGAAATGTTTTTAAATACTCCGTTGCGATAGGATCGGATTTTAAAGGATTATCAAATGGAAATTGAAATTCAAATGTTGGCTGCGGTTCTTTTAAAGTTCCGCGCAGTTTAAAAATTATATCCACATCACCTTTGACAGTAGTAAGTCCTGCGCTGGAAGGTATATTGCTCAGGTCAACATTGGTTGCCCTGTAAATAGCGTCAATATTGAGGTTGGCAAGATAAGGATCGCCCTGCCATTCAATAAAACCTTGTTGCAAGGTGAAAGGAGTTTTTAAAAAAGTTTGAAAATTGAATGTGTATTGTCCTTGTTCAATATCATATCTTCCTCTTATCGTTAACGGGTCTGTAGTGCCGGCAGTAATATTAAGCTTACCACTTCCCTGCGCTTTTATTACATCTCCGGTAGTTTCATCAAGTATCACATCTATTTTCGCAAATGGATTAGCGGTGATGTTCATATTCACTTTTATATTGGAACTTTCATGCGCGGTAAGATCGGGTTTCATTTCATGTCCGAATTTTATAAAATCAATATAATCCAATGAACCTGTTTCAGCAGTTTCGCCGGTAGGCAAATAAATATGGCTGCTATCGGTAGGTTGCCCGCTGATATTCATTTTCATATCCGAAATAAAACCTGTTAGCGATAATTCTGCTTCACCAATTACGTTTCCATAAAATTCTTTATTATCTTTTGAAGTAGTATTTAATAAAACAAATTTTGCAGGAGCATTTCCTTTTGCATCGGTTTTTAAATGCAGATCATTAAAGAAAAAATTATCAAAAAAACTATGATATATTTTGCCGCTTACCGTTGCCGTATTATTAAGCGTATCTCTTATTTTAAATGTTCCGAAATCCATTTCATCAGGATTAAAAGTTATGATTGTATTGTTATCAAAAATGTAACGACATTTGGTATAATCCACTGTGATGGTTGTACTGTCGAGGCTCACTTTGCCCGTCAGCTTTGCATCTGAAGTGGTTCCTGAAATGTGCAGATTACCTGTTGCCTTGCCGGAAATGTTACTGAAAATATTGCTAAGATATTTTTCTAAAATATTTATCTCCGAATGATTGAGCGAAACCGTTCCATTCAATTGATTACTGGTAGTATCTTTTGGCGTGTAGAAAAAATCTGTTACAAAATTATACAGTGGATTGTTGGAAATGGCATGAAGGATTACATTTCCGGAAGTGTTTAAATATTCACCATTTACGGCAAGCAATCCGATGGAATCATTTTCAAAATGAAACTGTTCTATATCTGTATTAAATTTTACATTCAATTTTTTAAATGGATCATTGATGAGAATATTTCCGCTCAACAATCCATTTACTTTTGGCGTTTTAAAAAATAAAGGTGCAAAATCTCCTACTTCTAATTTTTTTATTCCAACCAAAACATCGTTGGTTGAATCAACATCCGAGGACTGAGTGGATACATCAATTTCCTGGCCGTCTTCCGTAAATTTTATATTGTTTGCGAATAATTTATTTTTATTAAGTTCTAATATTCCGCCTTCGGCAATAATCCATTTTTTTTCACTTAATGTAAATGAAGATGGATTAAGTGTGAGTTTAAAACCATTTGCATTGGTTTGTACTCTTGCAGAAAGATTTGCTGCATTCAATGTTTTATTCGCAGATGTACTAATGGTTACATCCGATAAATCGTTGTGAGCAATGATATGAATTTTTGTTCCGGGCGCATGAAGGCTATCGTTAAATATCACATCATCAATATCACCGTCAAAGGCAAGCGTGTCCTGATTTCCAACGCCTGTAAAATTGATATTATTAAAGCTGATATTGGTAAAATTAAATTGTGGAATATCTGCCTGAATGTTCAATGTATTTTTTTCAACATTAATATTTCCTATAAAAGTTGAATTATTAAGGCCACCAAGTTTTTTATTGAAAAGCGCAAGATAATCACTTACATTTTTTGTTTTAATTGAAAAAGTAAAATCCTGATTTTCTATTTTTTGTTTTGGCTTATTAATGTAAGCCGGATAGTATTTATTTAAAAATAATTGAAATGCATCCGGCAATTCCAGAATTTTAAAGTTACCGTTTAAAGTAATTTCAAGCTCATTTGTTTCAAGCGTTAAATATTTTTTTTCATTTTCAATAGATGAATTTATTGCAAGCGAGTCAAATGATAAATGTTGATTGTTATCGAGCAAAATGGCATTGTAAATTTTTGCGGAGCCTAAAAAATTATCAATATTATTTCCGGTAAAATCGAGATTAAAATTTCCGGTTAAAGAAACACTGTCATTGGTAAAACCCAATTGCTTCAGATTAAGTTTACCAACATTTGCATTTAAGTGAAACTCCGGATCCGTGCGGCTGAAATTTATTGAGCCGGTTAAAGTATCAATCCTGATATTGGGATCATCAATGCTTGCATTTCCCGAAAAAAGTTTTTTCTTAAAATTTCCATGAGCAAAAATATTAGTATAGGCGTAACCGTTAAAATCAACCCTGCTGATGTTTCCATCAATATCAATATCCACATCATTTGCATTAAACCCTTTGCCATTTATTTTTCCATTAAATGCAATGTTACCGATCTGGCTGTTGTTAATAAATTTTCCGAGTTGAAAATTATTGGTTGATATTTTGCCGCTGTACACTGGTTTCCCAATTTCAGGAACTTTCATTTGAAGATCCGTTTGCAACGTTCCGATATCGGTTTGCAACGTTCCATACGTAACAAAGTCGCGAAGAAATCCAGTATAACTTCCTTTAAAATTAATATTTCCAAAAGCGCTGAGATTGGGATTGCTAATGGTTTTCAGCTCGGGGATGAGTCTTGCCAGTTCATTGTAGTTTGTTTTAAATTCATTCGCCCTGAAATCAATAAATGTTTCATTAATATCCGGAAGTCCGCGCAAACTTATTTCACCGGATAAATAATTATTTGCGCCTGCTTTTATGCTTATATTTTTTGCAATTAAATTATCAATCGTCCCTTTCGCATTTCCGCTTAGTAAAAAATTTTCTTTCCATGTTTTAGTTTCCGGTGCAAAAAAAGCAAGGTCATCGCTGCTCACTTCACTCTTTTGAAAATCACCTTCTACTTTTACATCGTGAATAAAATTTTGCATATCGCTATTAAAATTATTATAGCGCATCGCATAATAATTAGTAAGATGACTTCTGTTGGTAATTAAATCGAGCTGATTAAACTCCATCAGCTTTGGCGAAAATTTAAAATCTGCGGATAATTTTTTTATAACTAAACCGCTTCTTTCCTTTGCTGAAAGTTGCAAACCGGCTTGCAATGTATCATCAGTAAAATAAAGGTTCTTCAGCGTTCCATTAAGGCTTGAAACAAAGATGTGCTGATCATCAAATCTATCTGTATATACCGGCCTGTCCGTTTGTTTGTCAATGGCAAGTCCGCCATTGTTGATCTCAATTTTATCTACTGATAATTTCCAATTGTCAGTATTCCATTTTGTATCAGTTGTATCAATCTCACGGTCACGCATAGACGCAGTTGTAGTATCGTCCGGTTCATTGCCTGTATAATCGTATTGTGCAAAAAGCGGATGATCGAGTGTGAGTGCACGTACATGAATAATATTTTTATTGAGATCAAAAGTATCGGCATTGAGATGAAGACTATTTAATGAAACCAATAAATCAGTTCCTTTCCATTTATCCTGTTGCCAAATTTTAAAACGGTTTAATTCTATTTGTTGCAAATTCAATTGTATAGAATTGGAAGTGCTATCTCTTTTCTTTGAAGAATTTCCGGAGAAATAATCTATTAAAAATTGATAGTTCCAAACGGAATCGGTGCGATTTAAATTTATCACTGCATTATCAAGGCCCACATATTTTAAAGTAATATGATCTTTAAAAAAAAACCAATCGGTAATGCTCACCTTTACAACGCCTGCATACAATAATGTATCATGATTGTGATCGAGCACAAGGGTTTGCTCCAAAAGCATTTTATCAAAAAGTTCAAAGTCAACATGCTTAATGGAAACCGTTGTATTCAGGTCTTTTGACAAACGATGTGTAATTCTTCTTACTAAAAAATTCTGGAAAAAACTTGTCTGCAATAAAATCCAAAGCACAACAATAAGCACAAAAAATGCCAGTAGTATTCTTACAAATATTTTATAACCTTTTTTCAGGGAAAGAAAAATTGAGCAACAAAAATAAACAAACCATGCATTAGCAAATTGAATGGTAAGTTAAAGATTTATTCAAAATGTAGTCGTAATGAAGCCATTGAAATGTTCTGACATCTGCACAAAACCCTTTCTCTTATCTTTTTTTAAGTAAAAAAAACTTTTATGGCAATTAAATTTGTGAAAAATATTTTTCATCTTCGATAAATAATAATATCTTAATCGTGGTTTGAGTCTTACGAATCCCATTAAATCCTGAAAATTATTTATGCTTTTGTGCGCTTAAATCTTTTATGAGCTAATAACAAAATAAGATTAACCTTAGAAAGCAAATTTTAAACCTGGGTATATATGGCTTACTGCTTAAAAAAACTTTCTCATTAATTAGTGTATGTATGAGTAGTTTATTAAAATCAATACCATTCATTTCAGTAATTATATCTATTATTTTTTTCAACTCGCTTTTTTCATCTTGTAAAACATCCAATGAAAAAGTAATCATTACCGATACTACTTCACCAGCGCCCTGGTATGGATGGAATAAATATCAAATAAAACCAGAAGATTCATTAGTGCGCTTGGGCCACGATCTTATTGAAAACACTTATTATTACTTTGGCCCGAAAGGCACAGTAGCAAAGACTTCCAACGGAATGAACTGTCAGAACTGTCATGTACAGGGCGGCATCATTCCCTGGGGAAATAATTTCAGCGCAGTAATTGCTACCTATCCAAAATTTAGTAACCGCAGCGGAAAAATGATGTCCATTTCAAGAAGAGTAAATGATTGTTTTGAACGCAGCATGAACGGAAGCGCTATTGACACCACCAGCCATGAAATGCAAGCCATCATTGCTTATATGCATTGGATTGGTGATGGCATTCCTGCCGGCGTGAAACCATTAGGCTCCGGAATTATGAAACTAAAATATTTGGACAGAGCTGCTGATCCTTCAAAAGGAAAAATTGTTTTTGTAAATAATTGCCAACGTTGCCATGGAAAAAATGGAGAAGGTTTATTTAATGCAAATGCATCAGGATACATTTATCCACCTTTATGGGGGCCGCATAGTTATAATACCGGCGCGGGTTTATATCGCCTCACCGGCTTTGCAGGTTTTGTAAAAAATAATATGCCTTATCTCGAATCGGATTATTTACATCCTAAACTTTCTACCGAAGAAGCCTGGGATGTTGCTGCATTCGTAAACAGCCAGCCAAGGCCTTTAATAAAAAATAAAATTGATTATCCTGATATTTCAAAAAAAGAAATTGATAATCCTGTGGGTCCTTATAGCGATACGTTTTCAGAACAACAACATAAATACGGCCCTTTCAAACCAATAGAAGAGGCAAGAAAAAAAATGCAAAAATAATTTTTGAAAACAATTATGCTTCCTGCCGTTTTAACGCCTTGTTTAGTTTTATTTGAAATAAACCATATCTCTTTCATTAATTTTGCCAAACAAAAAATAATAGAATGAATATTATAGAAATGGAAAGAAAGACCGGCGACTTTGGCTTTCAGGCAAAAGATGAAAACGGAAATATTTTACAAACAGATACCAGCATTGAAAACGGAGGAAGCAATTATGGCTTTCGACCAATGCAGCTCATGCTGGCAGGTTTGGGAAGTTGCAGCTCTGTTGATATGGTATCTATTTTAAAAAAACAAAGGCAAACCGTTGAACACTTTAAAATTAAAATTGCCGGCGAAAGAGAACAAAATAAAATTCCATCTCTTTGGAAATCGGTAGAAATTTATTTTGAACTGCATGGAAATATTGATGAGGAAAAAGCAAAAAAAGCCGCGGCGCTTTCAATTGATAAACATTGCTCAGTGGCAGAAACACTCAGAAGAAGCGGAACAGAAATAACCTGGCGGGTAAATGTTATTAACCCCGAAAAAATGTTGGCATAATATTTCGACCATGAATGATTTATAAATGTACACTACTTTCTTTAATCAACTTTTAAACAAGCAACAGCAAAAAGAAATTGTGCCCGGCAACGATGTTATTGCTGCGTGGGCATTAAATGTTATAGGCCTTCTATATCCTGAATTATCTATGTCTTCTTATTCTTCAGCTATTGAAATTGAAGAAGAATATAACAGGTTGCAAAAAGAACTTGTAAAAATTTTAAACGCTACAAGAGCATGTGGCGTTTGCAATAATGAAGAAGTAGCTGAACTGTTTTTTAAAAAAATTCCTGAAATATACCGCTTATTGAATACCGATATTTATGCATTGCATACCGGTGATCCGGCGGCGAGAGTAGAGTTTGAAGTAATTCGTGCCTACCCGGGTTTTTATGCATTATGCTTTTACCGGATGGCGCATGAACTATTAAAGCTCGGTGTTCCTTTGCTTCCGCGTATTCTTACAGAACATGCGCATTCAAAAACCGGTATTGATATTCATCCCGGCGCATTAATCGGCGATCATTTTTTTATTGATCATGGAACAGGTATTGTTATTGGCGAAACTGCCGAAATAGGAAATCATGTAAAACTATACCAGGGCGTTACTTTGGGCGCCATGAGTGTTGATAAAACATTAGTGTTTATAAAAAGACATCCTACCGTGCAGGATCATGTAATTATTTATTCGGGTGCTACCATTTTAGGCGGTGAAACGATTATTGGCCATCACAGCGTAATTGGCGGAAATGTTTGGCTTACCAAAAGCATTCCGCCGGGCTCATTGGTTTTTCATAATCCTGAGATAACCGTTATTGAAGGAAAATTGGTTAACTCTTAAAAATTTATGGCAACGATCTTAGATACAATTGGCAACACGCCTTTGATAGAACTTCAACATATCAACAAAAATAAAAACGTAAAAATTTTTGCCAAGCTCGAAGGAAATAATCCCGGGGGAAGCGTAAAAGACAGGCCAGCGTTGAATATGATACGAAGCGCTTTGGAAAGAGGCGATATAAATAAAAATTCAAAACTCATAGAAGCCACCAGCGGCAATACCGGAATTGCATTAGCATTAATTGCAAAATTATACGGAATAGAAATTGAATTAGTAATGCCATCTTCATCTACGCATGAACGTGTGTTAACGATGAAAGCATTTGGCGCAAAAGTAACTTTGCTTGAAAGTATAGAAGCATGCCGCGATTATGCAGAAGAAAAATCTGCAACAGAAGCATTTTATTTGCTCAATCAATTTGCCAATGCGGATAATTATAAAGCGCATTATAAAACCACCGCCCCCGAAATATGGAAAGACACAAATAAAAACATTACTCATTTTGTAAGCGCCATGGGCACTACCGGAACCATTATGGGTTGCAGCATGTATTTGAAAGAACAAAATAAAAATATCCAAATAACAGGCTGCCAGCCTACGGAAGCATCTTCCATTCCGGGAATAAGAAGATGGCCCAAAGAATATCTTCCAAAAATATTTGATGCATCGAGAGTTGACAGGATTATAAATGTATCGCAACAACAAGCAACAGAAATGACACGCAGGCTTGCAAAAGAAGAAGGTATCTTTGCCGGAATGAGCAGTGGCGGCGCAGCTTTCGCAGCAGTTCAATTAGCTGAAGAATTATCTTCGGGCCTTATTGTTTTTATTGTATGCGATCGCGGCGATAGGTATTTAAGCAGCGATTTGTTTGAATAAAATTTTAAATAAAAAACCAATCTGCCATCTTTTCTTAACATACTTTTTTTATAAAGCACTTTTCCCATTCAACATTATTAATAATTTTACAAATACTATAAAAATTATTTTCAATTATTTTTAATAATTTCTGATACTACAACACTCAAATATCTTATCATTTAAAAAAAATTTATAAACAAATAATGCCTTTTACTTTTTCTCACCCGGCTATCGTGTTGCCTGCTACCTATCTTCCTAAAAAATATTATTCACTCAGCGGTTTAATTATGGGAAGCATGACGCCCGACTTTGAATATTTTATCCGGATGAAAGATTTCAGTAAATATAGCCATACGTGGCCCGGTATGTTTTGGTTCGATCTTCCTTTGGGCCTTGCACTGATTTTTATTTTTCATAATGTAGTAAGAAATACTTTAATTCAATATCTTCCTTTTAGCCTCAATGTACGGTTTTCGGTTTTTGAAAAATTTAACTGGAATAATTATTTCCGTAAAAATGTAATCGTGGTAATTATTTCACTGCTGGTGGGCATTGCCTCGCATTTATTTTGGGATAGCTTTACGCACGATGGCGGTTATTTTGCCGAATCCATTCCTGCATTGAGTGAAAAAACACATGTATTAAGTTATTCATTTTTCGGTGCCACTATTTTTCAATATGCAAGTTCGGTGGTGGGCGGCCTCATTATGATCATGTATATTTTCCGTTTTCCCGAAGTGAAATATACAGGTCATAAAAATATTTTCAATTTTTGGCTGATCGTTTTTTTAATAATGATATTTGTTTTGAGTGCAAGATTGTACCTCGATTCGCTGCTGCATCATCACAGGCACGAAGATGTAATTGTAACAATGATCTCCGGCGCATTAATCGGCATTGTATTTTTATCAATTGTATTTAATGAAAATAAAAAACGACAGATGTATAAAAAGCTCAATAAAGCAAGAAATAAATAAAATAAAAATATTATTTCATGAAACTGTTTATGATTTTATTAGGATGCACTCCACCGGGCAGAAACACAGAGCAACATGATATTTTTTTTGGAATTGCCGAATCCATTAAAAGCCTGGCCCCGTCTATGATAGAAGCCTGGCCTGAGGCAAGCGGAAAAATTCATATTGATGCATGGAGACAAATAAATTATGTGGATGGATGCAGTGTGCATGTGGTAAATAGAGAACAAACACTTTCAATTGATGAAGATAAAAAAAAGAAATTATTTTTTTTGAACCTTGGCGGATATAAAAAAAATGAATTTGAAGAATATCATTATAAAATGATAGTCGCTTGCGAAAATAAATCAGTTGCCATACAAGCCGCTAAGCAAACAGCATTTTATAAACACACTGGTTTTACGGGAGCCACTTCCCACATTGATGATAAGTATGGTGTAGATGTGGATGATGTTTTTGAAATTGAAGATATTCTTCCGGTTGAATTTAAAAACAAATATCGTATTGTTCTTTCGCAAACTGATAACCCGGTTGAAGACATACTTAACATTGGTTATTATAAATTGACAGGATTAATATAATAACCACAAACTATTATTATAATGAATGAGTTTTCGTTTTCTTAGTAACGCAAAGATCGCCAAGGTCTCGCAAAGATCGCTGAAAGGGTTTACTTCAATTATGAATCAGCATCTTTGTTTTCTTTGCGTTTTCATCGCGTCCTTTGCGATACAATTTTTCTTGCACTTAATTTATTTTGCATTTATTACTGCATCCAAAAAACTTTGTTTAATATTTTTTGAAAAGTTACTTTGCAGGTTTTCCATTCTTTCAGGATGCCATTGCACCAATAATAAAAATGATTGTGTTTCCAGCCTTCTCTCCATTCCTTCGATAATTCCGTCGGGCGACATGGAATTAGCCACCAGACCATATCCTGGCATATCTGCACTTTGGTGGTGTGCGCTGTTTACTTCTCCTTTTTGTTCTGAAACAATCTGGTATAAAAAAGAATTAGTATCTACATCAATCCAATGTTTTCTGTCGGTTTTATTTTCAAATTTTGAATGATTGTATTTTCCAAATGCAGGTATATCCGGAACTAATGTGCCGCCATAAAATACATTTGCTATTTGCAATCCGCGGCATATTCCCAATAATGGTTTTTGTTTTTCTTCGGTATGTTGCAATATTTTCCATTCAAACTCATCTCTTTTTTCATCAATTTCTTTCGGGTTGCAGTATCGCAAAAACTCAGGCTGATTGTATAACCTCGGGTTTACATCTTCGCCGCCAGTTAATACAATTCCATCACATTTTTCAATATCATTAAAATTATTTTGGCGGTAGCTTAATTTTATTATTTCAATTCCCGGCTCTTTCATCCAATTTTCATAATTGAAAAATTTACCGCAATCGCTTATGCCGATAATCATATTTTTCATTCGTTTAATTTTTAAAAGTAAAGTGGTAAAAGTATCAAAAAAAAAATTTGGCGATGCGAAACTTAGCGCCTTTGTGCCTTTGCGGTTCAAAAGATTTTTAATTGAAAGACAAAAAAAAAATTGGCCCCGGTAAAAACCGGAGCCGTACCAAAACTAACTTATCATAAAAATTAAATGTGTGTAATAAACTTAATTTTTACAACTCTTGCAAAATAGAAAAATTTTAGAATAATTACAATTTTTTCAAGTCATAATTTAGTAATTAATTTATCGGATTAAAATTTTTTTACAAAATAGGATCGCAATGAAAAACGCAAAGAAAAAAAAGACATTATTTTATAATTGAAGGAAAATCTTTCTGCGATCTTTGCGAAACATTTGCATTCTTTGCAATACTAAAAAATTGTTACTAATTTATTTTCGTGTAGGCGGTGCCGTTAGTAAAGCAGTTCAAAAGTTTAATCTTTGCAAATATTTTTTGCAATAGTATTTTTCAGCACCTTTATATCAAATGGCTTTTCAAGATAGCCATTGGCACTCACTCTCCGGCTGATTTCTTTTACTTCGCCATGTGCTGAAAAAAGTATAACCGGAATATAGTTGGTTAACTGATTTTTTTTTAAAATGCTTACGGCTTTTTCTCCGCCAATCTCAGGTATCCATATATCCATTAAAATAATATCGGGCATTATGCGTTTGACATCGCTTATTATATCGTTGCATTGCTGAAGTGTTTCTACCCGGTAATTCAATTGAGATAGTATTATTTTGCACAGAAATAAAATTTCTGCATCATCATCATAAATTAAAATACACGGCGCTTTATTATTTTTTTTTGAAGGAATGGCCAGCCCGTTTTTTTTGGCGTTCATTTGCAGTTTTTAGAATTTTTAAAACAATAGTTTTCAAAACGGGATATTAAAGTTATGGAATTGTTTGAAAAAATAAAATATCTGACATTTTTTTGACATGCTGCCCGTTCGAATTGCCACATGGCTTTAGCCTGTGGGTTCAATGATTACAAGTGTTTCGGCTTTAGTCAAAAAAATTAAATAAAAAATTTGGCTAAAGCCTGTATCAATTTTTTTTACATCGGGTTAAAAACCGATGCAATTGATGGCGCAAATGCATTCATAACTAACAGGTTTAATTATTCTTTACTTATTTTTTTGAAAATAAAAAACCTGTTAGGTTAATAAAAATTTGTAAGGTTTGATTTGTTATTATTTTTTTCCATTTGGATCCGATGTAAACGGCATGGAAAAATAAAATATGCTTTCTTTGCCCGGCTCACTTTCGGCCCACAGCCTGCCGCCATGCCTTTGTATTATTTCCTGCGAAATAAATAAGCCGATGCCCAGCCCCTGCGAGTGCACCGCATCATCTTCTACCCGGTAATAGCGATCAAATATTTTGGTAAGATTATTTCTGGTAATGCCGATGCCGAAATCTTTTACGGCTACGGTAAATGTTTCTTCATCTTCTTTAATGCTTACTTCTATTTTGTGATTTTCGGCAGAATATTTTATAGCATTAGAAAATAAATTGATCAAAACCTGCTGCAGCCTGTCTTTGTCGGCGGCCACCTGCCGGCCCAGGGATCCTTTTTTTTCTATAATAAATTCGGGCGATGAATACAAAATACTTTGTATGGTTTCATCTACCAATTTATTAAAATCGAAAATAACTACTTTATAAGCCAGGCGGCCATGTTGTATTTTACTTACATCCAGCAATTCTGCTATCAGGCTGTTGAGGCGTTGCACGCTTTCAGTAGCCTTCCTGGTGTACATCATCAAATTATCATTTCCTTTATCAATGCTTTGGGCCACTAATTGCAAATAAGCCATTGCAGTGGTGAGCGGCGTTTTCATTTCGTGGCTGGCCACGCTTATAAATTGATCCTTCTTTTGCTCTTTTAGTTTTTGCTCATGTATGTCCATAGCGGTTCCTATCCACGATATTATTTTTCCTTCTTTATCTTTAATGGGTGTTCCTTTTGCTATGTTCCAGCGATACGTGCCGTCGTTGAATCTTTTAATCCTGATCTCTTTGTAAAAATCTTCGCCGGTTTTAAATGAATGCTTTGCCATGCTGGTAAGCGATTCCATTTCGGATGGATGTATTAAAAATTTCCAGCCGCTGCCAATGGTAGCTTCATCGAAGGTGAGGCCGGAGTAATCCAGAAAATATTGATTAAAAAAAGTAGCAACTCCGGCGGGCGAAAAGGTTACCATCATTTGGGGCATAAATTGCAATATCAATCTTAAGTTTTTTTCGCTCTGCTTTCTTTCGAGCAATTGTTCATTAAGATTTTTAGAAATATCTTTTCGTTCGGTAATATCATCCATCGCCAATAAAATAAGTTTTTCCCCATTCTCTCTTTTTATCGGCTGCATATTAAAGAGTATGGTGCGCTTGCCACCGCTGCTGGATGTAAATTCCAACTCTTTTGAAATGGATTTTTCTTTTTCGTTTTTTATGTTTAATAATTCATCGTGCAATGAGGGAATATTCCATTTATTATTTTGCAACGTAAATAAATTTTTACCGAGCGTTTGTTCTTCCGTTATTTCAAATGTTTTGTAAAAAGCATTGTTGGCGCTGGTAACTATAAAATCTTTATTGAGCACCAGCAGCGGCTCGTGCAATACAGACACGGTGGCTTCGGCAAATGTGCGCAATTGACTCAGTTGTTCATTGCGGTCGTACAGTTCCTGGTTTACCGTTATCAATTCTTCATTGGTGCTTTGCAATTCTTCTTTACTTGTTTCCAGTTCTTCATTAAGGCTTTGCAATTCTTCGCTTCCGCTCAACAGCTCTTCATTGCTGCTTTGCAGCTCTTCATTGGCTGCCTCCTGCTCTTCGGTGATGGAGCGCATATCTTCGCGTGCCTGCGCCAGTTCTTTTTCAAGCTGGTGTATGCGTGCATCTTTGCGGTCTGTTTTTGTTTTTGTTTTTTTTGTTCCCGTTGCAGTAATTTCAATTTGCTGAAGCCCTTCTTGTTTTTTAAAAAGAACGAGATAATGCAGGTCGGTCATATTTACCAACGGAACTACTTCAATGGTTATATACTCATTATTATTAAGCGATATATCGCTTCGCAAAAAAGTTTCTTTGGTTACTTTTGCTTTTTGCAAAGCGTTGCGCAGTTCAAAAGCAAGTCCGTCTTTAGCCATTCGTAAAATATTGAGGCTGGCCTTACCTGGCGAGGGTTCCAGGAAATCGCCCACGGCGCCGCGAAACTGTACAATATCCCACTGGTTGTCTATTACCACGCCGGCGGGTGTATATTTTGAAAGCAATATTTCATCAGCATTTTTTTGAAAGTCTTCCGATTTTATTTCTTTGCTTTGTAATAAATTTTTTTCTGTGGCTACCGCTTCGCTTCGCTCGCTGGCTACATTCATAAACTTGCCTGAACCTTGTTTTCTTACATAAAATTTATCTTTGCCATAAGGAATAAATAATTCTGATGAATTGCCTTGCGTTTCCGACTTACCGAGCCATAAAATTCCTTTTTCGTTGAGCGAATAATGAAAAACGGTGAGCGCTTTTCTTTGCAAAAAAGGAGTAAAATAAATAAGCACATTGCGGCAACTTATAAAATCCATTTTTGCAAAAGGAGGATCTTTTAAAAAATTTTGCACGGCAAATATGCACATATCTCTGATGGCTTTTTTTACCTGGTAGCTGCCATCAATCTTATTAAAATATTGTGGTATCTGGCTTTCATTAATATCGTCTAATTCTTTTTTGCTATAGATGCCGGTTCTTGCTTTTATAATAGATTTTTCTGAAATATCGGTAGCAAATATTTGTACTCTCACACTGAGCTGGTGTGCATTGATATAATCGTAAAGGTACATGGCGATTGAGTAGGCTTCCTGCCCGGTAGAGCAGCCTGCAACCCAAGCCCGCAGCGGATTGCGTACCGATTTATCTTTTATAAGTTGAGGAATTATATCTGCGCCCAATATATCATACGTTATATGATCTCTGAAAAAAGAAGTAACGGGAATAAGCAAATCCTGAAAAAGAATATCCAGCTCGGTTTTATTATTTTTAAGATAATCGAGGTATTGAGTTAATGTTTCTAAATGAAGAATTACCATGCGGCGTATGATGCGTCTGCGCACGGTGGTTTGTTTATAAAAATTAAAATCAATATTCATGCGGATGCGCAGCAGCGCAAGTATTTGCCGAAAGCCTTCTTCAATATTTTTATCTTTTAAAACGATATCATCGCCAAGGGGCGGTATGCTAAAAGATTTTTGTAATTCTATAATCTTTGCAGGAATATTTTCGGGAGCAAGTACAAAGTCTATCACATCGGCTTCAATGGCGTGTTGTGGCATTCCATCGTAAGATGCGCTTTCCATGGTTTGTGCAAATGTATAGCCACCCTGGTTTTTAATATCTTTCAGCCCGGCGGTGCCATCGCTTCCGGTGCCGGAAAGAATGACGCCTACGGCAAATGATTGATGTACTTCTGCAAGGGTTGAAAAAAAAGTATCAATAATCATGTTAGGCTTTTCATCTTTTTTTCGGTCGCTCAGTTTCAGCATGCCGTCGGTTGCAGCAAGTATTTTATTAGAAGGGATAACAAAAATATGATCGGGATATATTTTTATATTGTTGCTTATTTCCACTACCGGTATAGCCGTTTCTCTTTGTAATATTTCGGGCAGTGCGCTTTCAAAACCCGGATGGAGATGCTGCACTAAAATGTAGGCCATTCCTGAATTTGCGGGGATGGCTTTTATTAATTTTTTGAAGGCTTCGAGGCCGCCGGCAGAAGCGCCAACGCCCACAACAGGAAAAAAATCTTTTGATGCCGATGCGGGCGAAGAAACAACTTTGGATTTTTTTTCTGTTTTTTTCATTTGTTTTTATAGTAAATAAAGATACCTTTTATTTAAAAAAATAGCGAATCATATTTTATCGAATGCATTAGTGCTATTTTAAAAAAATAATGATGTTATTCAAAGAAAGGTTTTACAAATAACATACCTGAATGTATATTTTGTAAATTGTTTTTAAAAGGTGATAAAAAAAACTTGATGCATATTGTTTACTTATTTGTGTTTTTAACCTTAGTAGAAAATGATTATTGATTATTTTCAACCCCGATGAGAAAAAAAAATATACACAAAATACATATCATTAAAAAGCCTCAACAAAATTTGCTGAGGCGCTGTACCCGGGATGGGAGTTGAACCCACACGACCATTGCTGATCACAGGATTTTAAGTCCTGCGTGTCTACCAGTTCCACCACCCGGGTAAACACATTCAAAAAAAAACCCGACATAGTCGGGAAACAGTGAGCGGAAAACCGGGCTCGAACCGGCCACCTCGACCTTGGCAAGGTCGCGCTCTACCAAATGAGCTATTTCCGCAATTTGTAAAAAACTTTTTTATCATTTGAACTTGGTCCCGAAGTTTCGGGACGCTGCCAAATGAGCTATTCCCGCTTATGTTAAGAACTATAAAAGGATTGCAAAAATAATAATTACAGATGCCTGCGCAAAATTTATTTGTATTGCGGATTGTACAAGGTATTGCCCGGAACTTCTACATCGGGCTTGCCTTTATAACGATGCACATACATAGTATAGCAACCGCCCAAGATCATTGCAATAAATATTATTACCTGGCAATAAAAAAGAAACCGGGAAGAGGTAACCCAATTGTGCGCAATATCCTTATCAGAATTATCTAAAACTTCTTCGTGTTCCATAATATTAAATTTTGCTTCGCAAAAATAACCGATTGAATTTAAAAATCATTTTTTATAAAGAAATAATTTCAGAAAATGTTTTTTTCTTTTTTATAAAATATTGCCATGCGATGCTGCCATCGTAGGTTGCGGGCATTTTTTTTAAATATAATTTTGGTAATTTTTTATTTTTTTTACCAACAAATATCCATTCAATAAAATGCATTTGCGCCGAAGCGATGGAAATAAAAGTAGGAAAATCACCTTCAATTAAAAAACGGAAAGCCGCTACTGCATCCAAAAATATTCGCAAAGGAATTTTCCAAATTTTTTCTGCAACAGGTAAATTTTTCGACATCATAACGAGGTTATTTCGGAAGTTGAAAAAAACTTTTTTGCGATTGCCCATTGGCAATGTGCCGCCGCCCACATGATAAACTTTTGATTTTGGTTCTACATAAATTTTATAACCTGCTCTTTGCATTCGCCAGCACAGATCAATCTCTTCCTGATGTGCAAAAAAATATTCATCAAAGCCATTCATTTCATAAAAAATTGTTGCTCTTACAAATAAAGCGGCGCCCGTAGCCCAAAAAATTTGCATGGGATTATTGTATTGCCCGTTATCTGTTTCGCATGTTTCAAAAATGCGCCCGCGTGTAAATGGATAACAAAGTGTATCAATAAAACCACCGCAAGCGCCTGCATATTCAAATTGATTTTTATTTTCAAACGATAAAATTTTAGGCTGGCAGGCTGCAATTTTTTTATCGGTTTCCATAATTGAAATAACAGGCTCAATCCATCCTTCGGTTACTTGTACATCGCTATTGAGCAAAATATAATAATCAGCCGAAACGCTTTTCAGCGCTGAATTATAGCCTTTGGCAAATCCTTCATTATTTTTATTAAGAATAATTTTTATTTGCGGATAATATTTTTGTAAAAAGGAAACTGAATCATCGTCAGATGCATTGTCTGCAACAATTACCGAAAGATTTTTATAGGATGACGACATTACTGATGGTAGAAATTTTTCAAGAAAATTTTTTCCATTCCAGTTAAGAATTACAACCGCTACTGATGGTAATGAATTCAATTATTTATTTTTAATTTTTACAAACATAAAAGATTTTAAATTTCATTTTCTGCATTTATGAGAAATAGATTTTAGATTTGACAATAATCATTTAAATGTTTGGCCCGCTTTTACATTTACGAACATGGCTTACGCTCATTGCTGTTGCAATTGTTACCGGCACTATTTTTTATTCAAATTATTTAGCAAAAAAAATAGCAATTGAAGAAAGGCAAAAAGTAAACGTGTGGGTGCAGGCTTTAAAAACCCGCGCTGAAACTACCGAAAAACCTGCGTTGGATCTTACTAACATCATTACTTCCGAAAATAAAGACATACCAATAATTGAAACAGATGAAAATGATAAACCGTCCGGCGAAGTTTTAAATCTTGATTCTACACTTGTAAAAAACGATAGCAATTATGTTCGGAAAAAACTTACAGAATTTAAGAAACAACATCCGCCAATAACGGTTCAAATCAGTAATAAGCCGTTGCTTATTAATAAATATTATTATGGCGATTCTGATTTGCTGAAGCAGGTAAGATATTATCCAATGGTGCAATTATTGGTTGTAGCGCTATTTATCATTATTACTTTATACGCGATTTCAATTAGGAATAAATCTACTCAAAACCAAGTGTGGGCGGGCATGGCAAAGGAAACCGCTCATCAATTAGGCACGCCTATTTCATCGCTCGAAGGTTGGGTAGAAATGCTGAAAGAAAAAGAAAATTTTAATCCTATTTCATCAGAAATGGAAAAAGATGTGAATCGCTTAAAACTTATTAGCGATCGCTTTGGTAAAATAGGGAGTGCTCCAAAGCTCGAAGATAATAACATTACAGAGCAGGTTCAAAAAATGGTAACTTATATAAAAAGAAGAGCAACTGATAAAGTAAATTTTTTAGTAGAAGCGCCGGAAGCGCCCGTGATTACAAAAATCTCAGGGCCATTGTTTGATTGGGTAATTGAAAATCTTTTGAAAAATGCATTAGATGCCATGGAGGGAAAGGGAACGATAATTATAAAAATTAAACAATCGCCGGACCATGTAATTATTGATGTGGCCGATAATGGCAAAGGCATTCATAAAAATAATATATCAAAAATTTTTAAACCGGGCTTTACCACCAAAAAACGCGGATGGGGGTTGGGGCTCTCTCTTTCAAAAAGAATAATAGAAAAATTTCATAAAGGGCAATTGTATTTAAAATCTTCGGAACCCAACAAGGGCACTACTTTCAGGATTGTATTGAATACATAGATTTTTAATGAAAGGGTTTTATTAAATTTGCATCTGTCAAAACCTATAAGGTTTTAAAAAACTTATAGGTTTATTTGCGGCAATGGCGAACTTGCCTACCGGCAGGCAGGACTGGTAGACGCACTACCCTGCCTGCCGGCAGGCAGGTTTGAGGTGGTAGCGCCCGAAAGGGTGTGGGAGTTCGAATCTTGTCTATAGGCAGGAGGTCTCCTTTGCCACACAAACTTTTTATTGAATAAACTTTTTTAAAAATATTTTTGAATAATGTTTTATGTATATGCAATAAAAAGTTTAGTAAAAAATTATATTTATGTTGGATTGACGAATATGGTAGATAGAAGAGTGAGTGAACACAATAAAGGAAAGAATCGTTCGACAAAAGCATACATTCCCTTTAAACTTATTTATTTTGAAACTTTTACTACTAGAGAAGGAGCGAGGAAAAAAGAAATATATTATAAATCAGGAGTTGGAAAAGAATTTCTAAAAAATATAAATGCATTAACTAAAGTTGAAAAGTAATAAAAAAAATTTGAATTTACGGTATTATAAAAATGCGGCGATGGCGAAACTGGTAGACGCACTACTTTGAGGTGGTAGCGCCCGAAAGGGTGTGGGAGTTCGAATCTCCTTTGCCGCACGTGATCCTTCATTTTTAAAAGATGAAGGATTTTTTATTCAATTTTATTTTTCTTATAAAAATATTTTTAAACCTTAATGGTTGGACCTAGCCCTTCATCTTATTTAATAACAATTTTGCTAAAGCCGTTACTGTTTTTTTCTAATTGAATTTGCGTTTCTATTCTTTCCTTCAGCGAATCAACATGTGATATAATGCCAATGGTTTTATTACTCTCTACCTGAAGTTGCTCAAGTGTAGAGATAGCCATATCCAACGCTTCAGGATCGAGGCTGCCAAAGCCTTCATCAATGTACAGACTTTCAATTTTTACATTTCTTGATGCTAAGTCTGATAATGCCAAAGCAAGAGCCAGGCTCACGATGAATGTTTCTCCGCCTGAGAGGGTTTTCACCGACCTTCTTTCTTCGCCCAGATAAGTGTCTATTATAACAAGGTCATCGTCTTCATCTTCTAACGGCATGTCGAGAAAGTACCTGTCGTTAAGCTTTTGCAGCCGTACATTGGTAAGCTGAATCAGTTTTTTTAATGTAAGCCCCTGGGCAAAAGTGCTGAAGTTTTTTCCCAGTGCATCGCCGATGTATTTGCTAAGAAGTTCCCACTTAAGATTGGCTTGCCTGGTTTCATCCACTTGTTGCTTTAACCTGGTTATTCTATTTTTTCTCGATTCATTTTGCATTTTTTGTGCACGGTGCTCATCAAGATTTTGTTTATCTTTTTCTAATTGCTGCAGGGTTGAATCTAACTCTTCCAGCAGTTGTTCTTTTGACTTTGTGGCATCATCACTCAAAAGTTGCTGCTGCTTTCTTTCATTAGCGCTCAACGTGAGTGCATTTATCCTTTTTATATTTCCATTCAAATTGGATAATTGTTGGGTTAGGTTATTAAATTCAGCATCGGGAAGCACGTCTTTAAAAGATGATAAAATATCCGGATAGCCGAATGATTTAAAAATGTGATTTACGGTGGCTTCTATTTTTGTTTGATGATTAGCCAATTCTTCAAGCCGGTTTTTATTAGCATTTAATGTTGCCTCCATGCTTTGAATGTCATCATTGAGCTTTGTAAGCTGATTGCGCAGCAAGTCACAATCACCACGGATGTTGCTTCCATTGTAACGCAATTCCACTTCTTGTTTTGCTTTTGCAAATTCGTTTATGCTTAAAGCAAGTTCATCTACATCTTCTTTAAAATTTTCTAATTCCCTTTTATCAGAATCTAATTTTTCAAACTTGCTAATCGCTTCTATAGATTCTTCAAGTTCTGCTATTGTTAATTCAATTGTATGTACATTTCCGATCTTCACAATTTTAAGCCGCTCTTTGTGATCGCTTATTTTATTTTTCTGTATGGTCATTTCTTTTTCAATATCACTCATTTCTTTTTTGAGCACATTTAAAGTACCGGTGTGTGTACTTATCTCATTTTGCAGTTCTTGTTTTTTTGTTTCAAACTGGCTTACTTCAATTTCTAAATCCTGTAATTTTTTTGTAAGCTCACTAACATTATTAAAATATTCATGAACGTATGGATGATGCAGCGAACCGCACAATGGACAAGGCTCACCTTGTTTTAATAATTCCCGATCATCTTCTAAATTTTTTTCTCTTAACTTTTTTTCCCGTTTTTCTTTTACTTCATTTATCTTAATGTTGACTGAATTTATTGAAATCGTAATATCTTTAAGAATAGGTTGATTATTGTTAATAAACGCTGACGCTTCTTTTATTTGCTGTTCTTTAGCATTAATTTTTTTTTGATTTTCTGCAAAATTTTCTACCTGGTTTTTTAAATCTTTCATAGTTTGCAACCTTGCACTTAATGATTCTTTTTGCTTATCTATATTCTCTGTTTTTATCTTCGTTTGGTTTACCAGTTGCTCCTTGAAGGATATAATGGAAGAAATCTCCTTACTTAATTTTTCTTTTAATTCATCTATCATATTGCTGGCTTCAAAGTTTTTATAACGAACAAGGGCTGCCTTTTTGAGAAGATTTGAAATTTTTATTTTTTGAAGGCTTAAAGCTTTTTCTGCATTGAGTCTATTTGTAATGTGATGTGATACTTTAATACCGAAGTCTGTTAGGGCTTTAAGTGCATTGTGTGATTCAACTTCCAAACCTATGAATTCGCTTATAGAGCTTAGAGTACCATTTACTGCTTTTCTTTTATCTTCTAATTCCGGTTCTTTCTTTTTTATCTCTTCTTTTATATTTTGTATAGAATCATAATTGGCGTGATAATTCCTTATCTCATTTAAATATGGCAAAAGCCGATTATGGTTGAGCATGCGTTCTGCATTTACTTTATTGAAATCTTCAAGCTCTTTATTTATCTGCTCTTCTTCCTTAGCATTTTTTTCAATTTCATCGTCTATTGATTGAATCTGGTTTTTAACATCAATCGCTTTTTCTATTGCCGAACGATTAGCTTCTGCTTTTTGAATTTCTTTATTTATAGCTTGAATAAATTCATCTAACTCATTTTCTTTTTCTTGGGACAATAATTGCTCTTCTTCTGATTCTATAATATCAATTTTTGATTTAATAACCTCATTCTTTTCTTTAAATTTTTCAAACGCTTTTTTTCCCAATTCTCTATAAATTGTCATTCCTGTAATGTCTTCTAAAAGCTTGCCCCGCTCATCTTTTTTTGATTTCAAAAATCTTGCAAACTCGCCTTGCGAAAGCAATATAGATTTAATAAACTGATCATAAGTTAACCCAATTAATTCCGTATTTTTTTTGGGAACTTCTTTTTTGCCTGAAAGTACGGGCTTGTTGGTGGATGCATCAATGAGCTCCATATCAGTTTCGCGAAGGCCTCCGCGTTTATTGATAGCAACTGACCACTTGGAGCAGAAGATTCCTTTGCTGCAGCTATACGCTACTTCTACAAAAGAATCTGTTTCACTTCTTGTAATGATGGAACCTGATTTTTCTATAAAGTTTTTGGTGATGGTATCCGATTCAAAGCGGGGTATTTTATTGAACAAAGCTAAGGTAATGGCATCGAGTATGGTGGATTTGCCGGAACCTGTCGGGCCGGTAATGGCAAACAATCCCGCATGCGAGAGTGGTGGCGATTGAAAATTAATTTCCCATTCGCATCGCAGGCAATTGATATTTTTAATTTTGATTTTTAAAATCTTCATCGCTAATCGTTCTCAACCATTTCATGTAGCAGCTCGTCAAAAGCTTCAATTATTAAATTTTTTTTGTCTTCTTCCACTTCTTCTGTTTCCAGTTTCTTTAACAGAATTTCTTTTGGAGTTAAATCTTCTATATTTTTATTTTCAGCATGAAGCTGATAAAAATCAGGCGTTTTATTTATGAATTTAAATTTATAAGAAAGTATTTCCACATCATCACTTTCAAACTCAGTAATGAATTTATGAAGATTAACTGTGAGCGATGAATCGTGGTTTTTTTCAATGATCTCTAATTCTGCAAAGCACTTCAGGTCTTTATCATTTTTAAAAGCCTTTATATTTTTTTGTACATCTTTAAAGCTTCCGGAAAATCTGCGCAGTGTTCTTGCCGGTGGTATTTCATGAACCAGCACCTGTTGAATACAATTGTTAGAAACCTTTAATTCCAAAGCAATTTTTTTATCATTCTTTTCGCTAAAGCTTAATGGGATGGGCGATCCGGAGTACCTGATGGTTTCACTGTTACCAACTCTCTGCGGCTTATGAATATGTCCCAAAGCTATGTATTTACAATTTTTAGGGAAATCATTTGCGCTAAACATTTCCAATCCTCCGCGTTGTATGTCTCTTTCACTATCCGAAACGGTAACGCCCGAAGTAAATAAATGTCCCATCAAAATCACTGGAATATTTTCTCCATATTTTTGAGACGCATAGTTTACTATCGTTTCAAAATAAGTTTTCATTCCTAAAAATTTGTGTTCCACTCTATTCTTGTAAGTTTCGCCTTCCATTGCCATTCTAATATCCGCATCACGCAAATATGGAACTGCGCACACAACACATTCTGTTTCTCCTTTTTTATTTTTCAACTCAATGACACTTTCTTCATTTGACGACGGAATGCTTGCAGCAATATGAATATTTAGCAGTGCAAGTATATCTTTTGGGCCGTTTAAAACTGCAGGAGAATCATGATTGCCCGCTGTAATAATTACCTTGCATTTTACATGAATAAGCTGCCGTAGAAATGAATAATAGAGTTGGCGTGCTTCGGATGTGGGATTGGCGTGTTCAAAAATATCTCCCGAAATCAAAAGCGCTTCGATGCCTCTTTCTACGATGAGATTTATAAGCCATTTAAAAAAGATCTTATGGTCTTCAGCCAAATCTTTTTTATGAAGCTTAATTCCTAAATGCCAATCTGCCGTATGGAGAATTTTCATTCTGTAAAAATATTGAATTGAATGAACAATTCTTATTTTTACCCCACAACCAACGCCAAACAAAGATTTTAAAAAATATTAAGATGGATGGCTAATTCTTTTTTATTGTCTTTCATAAATATACAATCAACAATTCAGGCATTATTTCTATCTCAATTATTTTCGTTTACCCATCACCGTTAGATAACTTTTTTACAACTCTCTCACCCAGATATTTCTAAAACTAATAGGTTTACTCTTATCTCCATGAGCCTGCAATTTTATAGGAGCAGCGCCATGTGCAGCGCCTTTGTAAGTGGGAAGCCCGATGTAGCGTGTTGGACCTTTTAATTCGAAATTATTTTGCACTAAGATGCCATTAAAAAAAGCAGTAACTCTTG
>JAICZH010000109.1 GCA_025933775.1 Chitinophagaceae bacterium | reverse complement strand
TTATAAAAAAAGAGTTACCCTTTCAGGAAATGTAAAAAGAGAAGGCAAATTTGAATTGCTCGAAAACCAGACCTTCAACGATCTTTTAAGATACAGCGGCGGATTTACAGATAATGCGTATAAAGGAACGGTAACTGTAATCAGGATTACAGATTCAGTAAAAAAAATAATCGATTTAAGTTCAGATGATTTCAAGGATTTTGTAATTAGCGGAAGCGATCAATATATTGTAAGGAAGCTGCAGGATGAATTTGCCAACCGCGTTTTTATTTCAGGATCTGTATTGCGGCCGGGGCCTTACCAATTAACGCCAGGGCTCACTATCGCGTCATTAATTCAAAAAGCAGGCGGATTTAAAAGAGATGCTTATATAAATAGAATTTCTATTTTCAGGTACCTGGAAAATAAAATGCCTACGATGGTTTCCGTAGACCTTAACAGCGATAAACAGAATAACGAAAATTTGCAATTGGTAAAAGACGATTCTGTTGCGGTACATTCCATATTTGAATTCCATGACAGCAACTATGTTACCATTGAAGGAAACGTAAGGAAACCATCAACCTTACCATGGCGCCAGAATCTTTCGCTCAGGGATGTATTGCTTGCTTCCGGAGGGATTGCAGAATCAGGAGATTCAACAAATATTGAGATAACAAGAAGGATCAAAAATGCCAATGTTGATATTATTAACCACAATGAAAGCGAAATCCTCAATATCAATCTCGAATCAAAAGATGAAAAAGCGGAAGACGTAACCCTTGAGCCTTACGATATCGTGATTGTAAAAACCCTTCCCGGATTTAGTACCCAGCGCACCGTACTTTTAACAGGCGAAGTAAAAAGCCCCGGCCGGTACGGTTTGCAAAAAAGCGGTGATAAAATTGATGATATCATTAAACGAGCAGGAGGTTTTAAAGCCTCGGCCGATAGTTCTTCCATTACTATTCGCAGAAGTATTCAATCTGATTTATCAACGGTGGAAAGGGAAAAACTTTTTCAACGAATTTTAAATATAAATCCCGACAGCATTTCATTGCATCCGCGGGTGCGGGAAGAGATATATAAATCGTATGATTTGATAAACGTCGATCTGACTAAGGCGCTGGCAGATCCGAAAAGTTCTGAAAATTTAATTCTGGAAGATGGCGATGTTTTGACAATCAGCAGAAACTCTAACCTGGTAAAAATTTCCGGGGAGGTTTACAACCCGACCATCATCCCGTATAAAGAAAATAAGAATTTAAAATATTATGTACAACAGGCAGGTAATTTTACTCCGTATGCAAGAAAAACGGGGGCGCTGGTAATATACCCGGATGGGAAAGCGGCTTCGGTAAAACATTTTCTTTTCTTCAAATCTTATCCTCATGTTACGCCCCGTTCTGAAATATTTGTACCACAAAAAAATAAAAGCAACAAATCAAGGCTGGGAATAGGGGAAATGGCGCTTATTGTTTCTGCCATGGGCATCTTATCGAATGTGATAATTAATATTACAAAATAAAGCATCCTGCGTTTATCAGATAAAATTGAATTAATAACGGTGTCCCCGATGGAAACAAGGTGCTGATTGGTTTCAACTTAAAACCGCAAATTTTTCAAGTTTTGAACGCCACACGTTTATCTGTTCTTTTTCAAGATTACACAGAGTACATTATTTCTGTTTATATTTTTTTTATGGGTTAAAAACTGTATAAAAAAAGGTTTAAAATATTTTTTAAAAGCAATTTTAAGCTTGCCTTTTGTCCCTTTCGCTTTTCTTAATGGTGCAGGTATTATTACTTTTCCATTGCGGTCAAGCACAGGCGCTCTATTCTTTATTTTATAAAACTGATTATAAAAAATAAAACGGGTAACATCAATATGCGTCTTATTAAAGTCTGAAAAATTAAAAAATGAAAGCGACAGATTTTTTTGTTTGGCTATCGATTTAAATGAAGTTTCGGAAAGCCATGTCAGATGGACAGGGGGTAATTCTGTTTCCCAAATTTCTTCAGAAGAAAAGGATGATTTATTGGGAGTGGTAATTATAAGCTGCCCATCATTTTTTATAAGTTTCAACAGGGCATCACAAAAACCTGCTGGGTCAGAGATATGTTCAATCACTTCAGTAAGAATGATTACATCAAATCTTCCTTCGTTATCGTTTCTAAATTCATAAATATCCCCGCAGATAAAATAATCACCGAATTTAATCTTAGCCTGCTCCACGGCATCGGAGGAGATATCTAAACCTACTATATTAAATCCTTCTTTTCTAATCGCATAAGTCAGATACCCAAGCCCTGCTCCGACTTCTAATATTCGTGCTTCTTTCCCGACATCCTTTTCCAAAATCTCTTTTATAGAAAAATAGACAGCTTCCTTATTAGCCAGATAATCCAGGGGATTTTTTTGGGAGGTGATTTCATTTGCATAAAGCGTATACCTACTATAGCCTGGAATAATATCAGCGTGAGAATAAATTTTGTCATAAATATTTTCATTTATAACATGCGGCCATGCAAAAGATGTATTACAAGAAGAGCAATGATAAATAGTAAACGTTTCTCCTTCCTGATACCCTTCAAGGTTTTCCAATTTTATGTTGGCAGGATGATTACAAATAATGCAATTAATTTCTTCCGGCATAAATTTTATTCTCTTCTGTACAATTTCAAACTTCTGTTGGTAACAGAAGTCGTGACTTTGAAATAGTAAAGATATGCGATGGTTATTTAAACCAGGAATCAGAATCAACTCAGGATTCATAGATTTTTCGGCAATTTGTCCAATAAACTTCCATTTGGTAGTTTTACCAATTTTCTAAAGCTTACTTATGATTACCAACAGAAAAATATAGAATGAAAAATAGCAAGCTTTTTAAAAATTCGTGGTTTTCTGTTTTTCAAACAATCGTGGTGGCGATAGTAGCCATATTGCTTTTTAAATTAATGGTAGTTCATCTGGGGCTGAAAATAACAGGCCTTTGGTCTTATTTATCATCACTTACTGCTATTACCGCATTTGGCAGTTCCGGCTTTGCGAATGCCTTACTGTTTTTTATTCCAAAATATCAATTCGCGCAGAATGATGCGAATGTAAAAACCCTTATTAATACCTCTTTTGTTGCCGTATTAAGTATAAGTATTGTTTTATGCATCTTGGCTTACAGCATTTTTATTTATATAATTCCCTTTACGGTAAATGCGGATATGGTAAGTATTGCCAACAGTTTATTGCCTTACATAGTGTTGTCATTTTTTTTTTCGTCGCTGGCTACTAACTATCTTTCTGTTTTAGATGGCCTGATGCTGATGGATGTTCGTTCAAAAATAAATATGGCCGGCGCGGTTATTTTTTTGTTGGCCGGATTTATTCTGCTGCTAAAAATTGGTATTATAGGCATTCCTATAGCACAGTTAATTCAAAACATTTTTTTATTGATTGCATCTTTTGTTGCTGTGAAAAAAAATATTCCCTCTTATAGATTCTCTGTCGAGTTTAACAAGCGCGTATTTAAAAGTATTTTCAAATATGGTTTCAGTTTTCAATTGCTGTCTGTTACCCAGATAAGTGACCCTTTTATGAAAGCCATGATCACCAAATATTCCGGAAGTGACATTACAGCCATTTTTGACTTTTGTGTAAAACTGCTAAGCGTATTCAGAAGCCTGATCATTTCTGCCAATCTGAGCATCGTACCCCAGATTAGCATTTTTAAAGCGCTTGGAAAAGTGAACAGGATCAAAACTTTTTATAAAGCCAATTTCAAACTGGTTTTATTATTCAGCCTGATTTTCTTCTTATCACCTTTGGTTTTATCTGACACCATTTCTCTTTTTTTTCTGAATAAAACAAGCAGTGATTTTAATTTTATATTATTTACGGTGGCAATAGGGCTATTGGTAAATGCACTGGCATTTCCGGCGCATTTCAGCAATTTGGGCACAGGTAATTTAAAATGGAATGTGATTAATAATTTTATTACAGCACTATTGATATTCATCCTGGCGCCTCTGATGGGCAAATACATCGGTGGGAAATATATAGCATTGAGTTGGTCAATCTCTGCAATTGTTGGCGCAATTGTTCTTATCGCCAGCTACAGTAAGCAAACAAATACTTCGATTTTTTATTTTTTTAATAAGAATATCTTTTTAATAATTGGGTCAATATTGTGTGCGGGTATTTTAAATAAGTATCTCAACGGATTGCCAATAATAAATAACTCTCCACTGACAATATTTTTTATTAATTTATTGGTGCTGGCGCTATTTATCTTTTACCCGCTTTATAAAAATGATACCCTTGGCAAAATAAAAGACAGATTAGTGGCCAGGTATTCGGCAAGGCGGCAGTGAACAAACAAATGATGCCAATTTTATTTTCGGGTTCCGGAAACTATCCAAACATCTAAAATCAAAATGAGTTATTTTTTCTAAGCACCAGCGTAATACCTGTTACGTATTTCAAAAAGAAAAAATAGAAAGAATTTTTTGAACTACACATATCGGTTGGACGATATATTTCCAGCGGAGATAACCCAAACAGAGAGCGCAACTTCTGTTTATAATACAAATAAGTAAAATCGAAAGAATTTTTAAGCCGGCATTTTTTTGCAGTTGCCGCAATTTGTCTTGCAGTCTGATAATTTACTTCAAATGCCATGTAATCAGCATGTCTCTTCGCAAATTCACGCACTGAGGATGTCAGTCCTGCTTTTTTATGCCGGCGATAAGTGCCAAAACCTAAATATATTCCCCATTTTATCCAATAGTAAGTTGTCGTCCAACTCTTAAATTTGTGAACAAAGGGAATTAGCAAATGCCCTTCATATATATAATGTTTCAATGGATAAAGATGGAAAGAATACCCATGATTCTTCATCGTTCTATGTATCTCTTTTAAAAAAAGTTCCTGATCAAAAACATGTTCCAGCACTTGATTTGAAAAAATAATGTCAAAAAAATCGTCCTCAAAAGGCCAGTAGTCATGAGAGGAGATAAGTTTTAAATTGTTCTGCCATTCAACTTTTGCATCCACGGATTGGAGAAGCAAAATCATTTTTTCAAAATACCCGCTTTCCTGTATATGTGAATCATTTACGTCAAGTCCATAAAATTCAAAACTGATTCCGGGGTTTTTAAGCGGTAACTCCTTAATAAGTGTACTTAACAAAACCCCGGTGCCGCAGCCCACATCCAAAATCCTGATTACCTTTATTGCTTGCTGCCTATATTTATATTTGATAATTGTGTTAATAATAGCATATAAATGTAGATGCGTAATGCTTACAAAACGTCCTGATGCCATTAAAATATAGTTACTATTTTTAAGTGTAATAAAAGCGAATATATTGTAAAGTAATAAATAGAAGATACATTCAAATTTGATAGCGTTTAGATATAGGTTTTTATTTAACTTGCCTGGCAGATTGTATTTTTTTTAAACCCGAAAGAAATTTATGACAAGAGAGAATGAAAAAGAACTTCCCGTGCAGCATTCATTCCTTGTTTTTCTCAAGTCATTACTCAAAAGGTGGCCTTTATTCTGTATTATTGGTTTGGTGTTTGGCGTTGCAGGTTTTATTTACGCATGGATACAGGCGCCAAAATATGAGAGCAATCTTACTTTTGTATTAAACCAAGGTAATAACTCCGGAATTTCAGGTGCATTAAACCTCGCAGCTCAGTTTGGATTAAACATACATGACCAGGCAAATGATGTTTTTTCGGGGGACAATATTATCGAAGTAATAAAAAGCCGCCGGATGGTTGAGAGTGTGTTTTTAACTGTTGATACATTCAATTCTACTCCTTATACGTTAATAGAATTTTACAGGCAAAAAATGTTGAACCTGGATAAGAAAAAAATATCGGCGAGCCCTGTGCATTTTCCTGTTGGTGTTATGCGTGCTTCACTAAATTATGCGCAGGATAGTGTATTGTATGCCACCTTCACCGATTTTACAAAGTTTTCTCTTGAAGCTGACAAACCCGATAAGATGCTGAGCATTTTTTCTATCAGAGTTAAAACCAGCAATGAAAAATTTACAAAGGTATTTACCGATAGATTGATACATGCGGCTGATAGCTTCTACACGGAGATATGCAGTAAAAAAGAAAGAGAAACACTTGACATATTGGAGCAACGGGTGGCTTCAATGAGAGGCGGCCTTTCTTCAAGCCTTAGTAGCAAAGCGGCATCGGAGGATGCCAATCTAAATCCGGCATTTGCAGAGTCACAGGTTCCTCTTCAGAAACAGCAAATAAATGCCCAGGTATATGGAAGCGCTTATAGTGAATTGTTTAAAAATCTTGAGCTGGCGCGTTTCCAATATTTAAACAAAATCCCTTTGATACAAATAATCGATCAGGCAAATTACCCAATGAAAAAGATAAAAGCCGGCAAACTGAAAACATCTTTGATGTTTGCGTTCACTGGTATATTTATTACTTTTTTAATCTTTTGGCTCATCAGGCTTTATAAGGACATAAGGTAACAAAATCAAATATTTTTAAATTGAATTTTCCAAAAACAATTTACAATTCATGTTTATTTATTGCTTAATATTCATTTTGTTAGCAATAATCGCTGTAGAATATGAATTTAAAAAAGTAAAAAATATCGATTTTATATTAGCAGTTATTGGAATTTTTCTAATCTTATTTGCCGGGTTCAGAGGTATCTATGTTTCGAGGGATTATTTACCTTATCTTAATTCGTTCAATTATATTTTACATGATGACGGTTCTCAAAGAGCCACACTATTGCCACTTTTTGAGCCGGGGTTTGTATTTATAGTTAAAATATGCTATCACTTTTTTGCAGACAATGCCCCACTTGCTATTATGCTTTTTATTGCTGCTTTAAGCATTAGCCTTAAATTTTTTGTATTCCGTAAACTGGCTTTTAACCCGTTAATCGTACTGTTGTTATATTATAGCCATTATTTTCTTTTTCAGGAAATGACTCAGGTTCGGAACGGACTGGCGTGTTCATTTTTTTTTCTTGCTATTTATTATTATTTGAAAAATGAAAAAATTAAAGTCTTTATCTCGATCGTATTGGCAATTCTTTTCCATAACTCTGCTATATTTTATTTTCTATTGTTTTTTATCAGAAAAGACAAACTAAATGCCTGGCTATATGGAAGCGTTTTCCTTGGAGCTATCATCCTTGGATTGATTAAACTGCCTTTGCTTTCTTTTATACTGCCCCGCATTGATATCGCATTCATCTCTACAAAGCTCACTACCTATGCTGAAACTGCTGATTCGTCGCTGTACCAGGGAATCAGATTCTTTAATGTATTAAACACCGTTAACGTTATAATAACAGCCTACATTTTCTTCTACTGTGTAAAAAATAAAATGAAAGACACCAACCTGGTGCTCTTCTTAAAATGTAATATCATAAGTATTTTCGTTTACGGTTTACTGATAGACGTACCTTCAATGGCTGCAAGAGTTACAGAATTGTTTAATGCAGTGTTTCCCTTACTCTTTGCCTATTCTTTAAAAATGCCGCCATTTAAAAAATGGAATATCGTACTTCTTATAGGTATTGCATCTATTTACTTTTACATCAACCTCTTTTATGGCAAGTTGCTAAACCCTTATGAACTGATTAAGTTAAGCAGTCTGAAGTAAGAGGTTAACCTGTTAATCCTACATAATATTTCATACATATTTATATTTTTTCCGCATACCAAACAAGCCTAAAATAAAATCAATTGCAAGTAAAAAATAATAAAATCTGTTATGACTGAAAATAATTGAGTGAAAAATATTGGCTGTACCGGCCTTGAAGTTTTTTTTTGATATTAATACTACTCCTGTAAAAAAATAATACTTGGCAAGTCTTTTATCCGTGGGTAAGATTTTACACTGATTTATAAAATAGTCTTTTTTTTCCGAAAAAAAATTATAATCAATCGTGCGGTTACTTATACCATTATTGCCAAAAATCGAAACAGGAATATCAATAAACATTTTCCGCAAAGATTGGTCTTCAAAAATTTTAAGATTCAGATCATAATCTGCTAAAATTTTATATCGCTGATTAAATTCCTTAAATTTTTCAAAAACAGACTTATTATAAAACATTGCCTGGTGTGGACTATTAAATTCGATCAACTTCTGGTAATCAGTTTGCCGGCCAAGTTGCCTTCGTTTATTTATAATAAGCACTTTGCCATAAATGAGATCCATATCTGTAAAAGACGACGAATTGAAAATATTTGATAATATGCCCAGACAAAGTTTATCATCTGCCCCTAAAAAAAGGAGCCACGTCCCTGTTGCTGCAGCAATCCCTTTATTCATTGCATCGTAAATTCCTTTATCCGGCTCGCTAATCCAAAAATGAATATGTGCCTCAAAGGTTTTGATCAAATCTACGGTTCCATCAGTGCTTCCTCCATCTACAATAATAAGTTCGATATTATTGTAATTCTGTAGAATAACACTTTCTATAGCTTCATTTAATACAGTAACGGAATTAAGTACAGGAATAATAATTGAAATTTTGCCTGCGGCCATTTTGCAACTTTTATCGAATCATTATATAATATCGTATAAAATATTTTAATCTCCGAAGTAGAAAATAAAAAAAAGATATGTTGTAGGCTTTGCCGGTGGTCCCGGAGACTGCTTTGATTTTAGGATAATATCTGAAAATATAAAAATTGACGTTTTCACTTATTCCAAACAAAACTGCTTTAGCAAGCGCATGTTCAAAATAAATTCCTTTAGTATCATTAAGAATAGAGGTGTAGTTGAAAAGAAAACTTTTTGCAAAAAACGGTTTGAAACCGAAAATGCAGGATTGGGAAGATTTAAAATTATTGGTAAGGTCGGCTATTAGTTCTGCATTCAGGTGATTTTTATAAAAATTGATAAACTTATTAAAATTTAAAATTTTA
>JAICZH010000148.1 GCA_025933775.1 Chitinophagaceae bacterium | reverse complement strand
TTTGCGGCGCTAATATTATCAATTACTCCTTTAAATGTTGACCTTGGATATTTTTTACTTTCAATATAATTTTCATTAAAATCATCTTCCATTTTTGCTTTTGGAAAATGAAAAGCGTTGTTGAGCAAAGAAAATTGAAGAGCGCCCGTTGACAAATTAAGAACACTTAACACCTGGTTGTTATCTGCATCTATGTTTTCAAGAGGTGTTTTAGAAAAAAAAGAAATCTCTGCATTCTTTGTAAAATAAACCTGTGCATGAATGTTTTTTTCTTCTACAATTAATAATATCAGCAAAACCATTATTTTTTTTATCAGCATATTTTATTTTTTATAATGAACGATAACACCTCGTTAAAAAAACATCGCCGGGCAATTTCATATCGGCATCACCGGGAATATATCCAATGCATATTCCCTTTAATACAATGTTATCGCCAGTTTTATAATTATTAATATTTTCTTCCATTGTGCAGTTCACCGAAGCGCCGGCTTCATTCGTTTTTAAAAGAATTATTTTTTGATTTTTTTGATTAACTGAAACAGAAGAAATAATTCCGGAAACTTTTAATATTTTATTTAAATAACCAGCTTTTGCTTTTGCTGAATCATTAATAAAAACGTTGTAAAGGCTTACTGCGCTTATTTCAACAGCTTCGGCGTCTTTAACGTTGCGATGAGGTTGGTTCCATAAAAAATAACCCGCAACCAAAGCAATTACTGCAAGCGCAATAATTATAAATAAAATATTTTTTTTGAACTTCCCGGTCATTTCAAATCTATAACGTTCCTATCGGTCTTTTGAAAGGAAAGGTTGCCCTTTATAAAATATGATGGAGTAGGGGATGAAAGTACCGGCCTCGAATAGACTGTTGACGCTACCTTAAAACTTTAAAATATAAGATTATGAAAAACTTTCTCATTACAACAAATATTGTAATACTTTGGAAGCATAGATTGATAAAGGGAAGAAAACAAAACAGGCATGAAATAAATCGCCCACTTTTTTTAGTAAAAAATATTGATAAAGCCCATCATAATTTTAATGAAGATGCTATTTGAAAATATTAAAATTTTTATTTAAAATTTATATTTATGGCTTATAAGCGATGCTCGAAATCGGGCACTTTGTGTGTGTACTTTATTTTCCTACTACTTCATATTGTATTACTCCATCGTTGTTTTCTTCTTTTAAATAAGTATTATCAGGAGTAACATATAATTTTTCTCCATTTACAGTTACTGATTTAGAACCTTCGGGCAGTTGTTCTACCATGTCTCCCATTTGTAAAGATGAGGGAGGGGTTGACAAAATATTATCATTATTATCATTATTTATTTCATCTGTATTATTTACTTCTCCATTTTTTCCTACCACTGTATAAAAAATTCGGCCCTTCGCATCTTCTTCTTGTTTATAGTAAGTGCCATTCAATTCATATAATTCTTCACCATTCAGCACCACTGATTTTGCGCCATCCGGCAAATTATAAACCGTTGCTCCCATGGGCGGATCTACTACTTCGTAATCATTTTCATATTGCCTGTAATAAATTCCGTTATAATAATAATAAGGGAAGCCGCCGATAAATAAGGTGCTGTATCCGAAAGGAAGAATTCTTATACGGATACCAACCGGTGGAAATAAAGGCTGATACCAGCCAGAATAATATCCATAAAAACATCCGTCGTTATAATAATAAGGATAACCGCCAAAATGAATAGAGATAAAGCTTCGTGGAATTACAGTATAACGCGGACCATACATGAATGCGTAATTGCGATGATTAAAAGTATAATAACCGCCGCCTCTGTAATACCGGTTACCATAACCATTATAACGGTTACGGTTATACGCATAATAATTATTATTGTATCGCGAATTATTAAACCTGTTGTATCCTGAAGTAGTGCTCTGTCTTGTGTAAGGAGTATTTACTATCTGATTTGAATTTCTTCTTTGTGGTATTGTTGTTGGCTGATCATTTCTTGTTATAGCATTGCGTTGCTGAATTCTTGTATCCATATTTGATCTTTGTGGAGAGAAAAACCTCTCATTTCTTTGAAAGGTTCTGTCATTTCTTTGCGTTATCGCATTATTATTTCTGAATACATTGTTTTGAAAGTTTCTTGTCGGGGCTGCATTGCGACTTTGTTGCTGAAAGCCATTTGATCCGTGATTTCCGCGATCAAAAACCGGGCTGGTAACGCGTGGCCTTTGTGCATTTGCCACATTAAAAACGCATGCGGCCATTGCAGAAATAAATATTAATGTAAAAGTTTTCATACAGTTTATTTTTAAAAAATTTTGCTTACCAAATTTAATATTTTTCTGTGCGGTTTATATGAATGATAATGTTAAATAAAACACACATTATTTTTTAGACAAGGCAATTTTAAAAAGTTTAATCATTTGGTTTTTTTTAGCATTTGCAGGCAAACGGGTTTGGGTACGTGAATTTCATCACCGGTCGCTTTTAATAATCCTGAAATTTGATTGCGTTTAAATATGATGATGTTATCGCTATCCTGATTGGCAACCAATAAATAATTTCCGGTTGGGTCTATAATAAAATTTCTTGGATTTTTTCCCAATACAGATTGATAGCTCACCAATTTTAATTTACCCGTACTCTTATTTATAGAAAAAATGGTAATTGTATTTTCATCTCCGCGATTGGATGCGTATAAAAATTTTCCATCGGGCGATACATAAATTTCTGCACTGCCAATAGCTCCTGTATAATTTTCAGGATGCGTAGGTATTTCCTGGATGGTTTTTAATTTTCCATTATTATAACTATATGCGGTAACGGTGCCGCTCAATTCATGAATGAGGTATGCAAATTTTTTATTGGGATGAAAAGTAATATGCCGCGGGCCACTGCCATGCAGTGTTTTTACAAATGAAGACGAAGCCGGTTGAAGTGGTTTTTTTATTAATGGATTAAATTTATAGATCATTACTTTATCAGTTCCAAGGTCTGGCGTAAATAAATATTTATAATCAGGAGAAAAAACAGTTTCGTGCACGTGTGCTTTTTCCTGTCTTTCTTTATTGACGCTGCTTCCAATGTCTTGTATCAATTGACTATACGATTGCAATGAACCATTTTTATTTACACGAAAAGCAGAAGCACTTCCACTGCTGTAATTGGCTACTGCAATCCATTTATCAGCATTGTTTTCTGCAACATAACAAGGATCATCGCCGCCGGAAAGAACGGTATTTAAAAAAGTAAGTGTTCCATTATTTTTATTAAAAGAAAAAGCGCTCACTTTTCCGGGATCATTGCCGTTTGTTTCATTTACTGCATAAATAAAATTTCCATCATGCGAAAAAGTAAGATAAGATGGATTGGTAACAGAATCTGTATTGCTTATCCAGCTTGCTTTTCCGGTTTGTGCATTAAAATTATAAATATAAATTCCTTTGCTGCCCGTGCCGGTATAAGTTCCGATTGCCAAATAATAATTTTGCGCCGAAACAAAGAAGGAACACAATAAAAAAATAATCAACGATAAAAGTTTTTTCATTTATAAAATTTTTATGGATAAAAAAATTTAAAGAGAAATAAAATGAATACAATTTAAGATGAAATTTATTAAACTGTTTTTAAATAAAGAAAGAGACAAATTTTAGATCAAAAATTACTTCCTTTAACCAGGTTTTAAAGCATTGATAAAATTTTTGTGAAAACTGATGTTAAGCCCCTCTCCCTTGGAAAGGGGTTGGTGGGAGGCTTTTATCGTATCACTTCAAACGAAGTGAATTTTTTCAGCGCTACATCAGTAACTTTTACATGATCCACTTTTGCTTTTGCAGGCCCATGTTTACACCACGATATAAATTTTTCAATAGCTTCGTTTTCGCCTGTTACCTCAGCTTCCACATTATTATCATCTGTATTTTTTATCCATCCTGAAACGTGGTGCAGCTGTGCCATTTCTTTTGCTGTGGCCCTGAAAAAAACGCCTTGTACTTTTCCTGAAATTTGCAAGTGAACCGTTTTCATTTTTAAAAAATTATGTAAACTTTAATACTAAATAATCTCTTGTGCAATTAAATCTTTATGAACTAATAACATTACAGTACAATTAACCTTAGTAAAAAAAATAAAAAATATTACCTTATTTTCTGAAATATTCTTTAATAAGTAATAAGGTTGAAACAATTAATGAATGATTTCACTACTAAGGTTAAAGGCAAAAAATTAAAGAAAGCAAATGCAATTTTTAATTGCACAACGGGTTATCAAAAAAATTTTAGTCAACCCATAATTGTTCGGTTCCATCTCCAATGGAAACTACATAACGTGTTAGCGGAAGTTTCATTTCGCGTTCATAAGCCGGCTGTATCATTTTTATCAGTTCATTAATTTCATTTTCTTTCAC
>JAICZH010000188.1 GCA_025933775.1 Chitinophagaceae bacterium | reverse complement strand
GGAAATATCTCGTATCTGAAATAGCAATTCCGATCCATACAATTCCAGTCCGTTTCGTTACCGCATCTTTGTATTAATCAATATACATCCTGATTGAGTTTCGATTAAAAAAAACAAACACATCATTATAGAACAAATGAATCACTTTTTTTACAAACTTATTCCGCCAAGACGGGATTTTCATTTAAATCAAAATGCCGAAGAACAAGAAATTATGCAAAAGCATTTCGGCTATTGGGCTGGGCTGACCTCGGCAAAAAAAGCATTGATATATGGGCCTGTATTTCATAAAGACGGCGTTTTTGGGATTGCCATCATCGCTTCTGAATCTGAAGAAGAGGCAAAAAATATTGCCAACAACGACCCCGCCATTTTGTCTAAAATACATACTTATGAATTGTCACCAATGCTTTTGGCCTGAAGCGTAAGGATTTAACTGAATTCAAGGCGCCCTTTCGAAAACATAATGCTTGCTGTATTGAGTTATTTAACGTCTTAGTATAAATCATAAAAATGAACCATCCATTATTTTGCGCCACCGTACTCTATCCAAATGAAGAAAGTGTGGCTTTTGATTTTGAATTGTATTCAAAAAAATTAATTCCTGAATATGCTGCTCTGCTTGGAGAGAATTGTGTAAAATTCGAAATCCGAAAAGGGCTTGCCTCACCGGGCACTCCCCTTCCCCATTTCATTTGTACTGCCAGCTTCTGGATTGTCTCAGCAGAAAAGTTTGCCGCAGCTATGGGTACGGCTGAAATGAACGAATTGATGAAGCGTATTGGAACATTTATAGACATTCAGCCCATCAGGCAATTTGATGCCATCATTCCCTGAATAAAATTGTTCACAAAAATGATTCAATATTTAAAAGAATTATTGAATGGTTCTATGATTGCCATGTATCAAAACCGGACTTGAAGGTGTATCAAAACCGGACACGTAAAATGCTTTTATAATTTTTAAATTATTGATTTATACTTAAAACGAAAATGGTTTAATTTTTTCAGCCATGAATTGATAATTCAAAATAAAAAAAAATAAGTATTTGCTGCTCTACTATATATAACAGTCACCGATAAACGAAATAAGATGTTCAAAAATTATTTTAAAACGGCCTTTAGAAATCTGCTGAAAAATAAAGGCTTTTCTGCTATCAACATCTTTGGCCTTGCATGTGGCCTTGCTACCTGCCTTCTTATCATTTTGTATGTTGCCGATGAGTTGAATTACGATCATTACAACAAAAAATTTTCACAGATATATCGTATCAACGCAGACATCAGGTTTGGCGGGCATCATTTTGATCTGGCACAAACGCCCGACCCTATGGGCGCGGCCTTAAAAGATAATTTTCCGGAAGTGAAGCAATATGTTCGTTTTCGCGACCACGGCGGCTTTTTGGTAAAAAAAGAAAATCAGAATGTAAAGGAAGACAGGGTAATACTTACTGATTCCACCTTGTTTGATGTGTTTACCTTACCCATGATTGCCGGCAATCCCCACACGGCGCTTGTAAATCCTAATTCGGTAGTGATTACAAAAACGATTGCTGAAAAATATTTTCCTAAAACCAGCCTTACCAATGTAGTTGGGAAGACACTTACCATCAACGACACTTCACTTTATCAAATTACGGGTGTAATTGAAGATGTACCAAGGCAATCGCATTTTCATTATGATTTTTTTATTCCGATGTATGGCAAGCTGGCGCCGTATGAGATAAATCAATGGGCAAGCAATAATTTCAACACCTACATTGTATTAGGCAAACAGGCAAATGCTGATAAGTTAGCTACGCGGTTAGACGATTTTGTAATGAAATATGTAGAGCCGGTTTTTAAATCGCTTAATCTTACAAAAGAAGAGTTTTTAAAACAGGGGAATTATTTGCATTACACTTTAACACCGCTGAGGAAGATTCATTTGTATTCACATAAGAATGGCGAATTGGAAGCAAATGGTAACATCCAGTATGTCTACATATTTTC
>JAICZH010000010.1 GCA_025933775.1 Chitinophagaceae bacterium | reverse complement strand
TGATGATTCTTTTTTGATACAAAATTAGTAATACCATATTGCAAAGCTGCGCCCAGCGCCTTTTTTACAATACCTGCAGATTTGCCAACCACCAGCTTTCTTGAAAAATATCCTGCGCCTAAACCCAATGCTACTTTAAATAAATTATGCTTTAGTTCAGTAGATTCCTGCACTTCGTGAATGGTATGTTTTAAAATATTGGTGGGTTTCAGGCTTTCAAGAATGGCATGAAAATCATCTTTCAATTCTTCTTCCAGTAACATTCTTCTTCTTTCCAGTCGTTTAATGGCGGTGGATAATTCAGTGGTGTTGGCGATTTTTTCAAGCTTACTGTCTGCAATTTCTTCCGTATCCATTTTACTTTTTTTTTTAAAAAAAGATTAATCCATCAATTCCTTAATAAGTTTATCACTCACTTTTGATTTGATTAATTTGCCGCGTTTAGAATATAATACAAGCCCGATGATAAGATAAATGGCTGCAATTATAAAAAACCCCCAATAAACTTTACCCAGCCAAGAGCCAATTAAAAGAGCAACGGCCACAGTAATACAAATTACGATAGCGCTGAAAATAATTACTATAATAAAAATGCTTATGAACGACGACAAAAAACCAGATAATTTATTTATGGCCTTCAGCCTTAATAAATCAAATCGTAACTCTGCATAGTCTTTTAATTTTTGAAATAGCTCTTCTGCATTTGCAGGTTTACTTTCCATCTTTTATCATTTTCATCAGGCTTGTAAAAATTTTTAATATAAGAAAACCGAAGTTAAGAATTCATCTGAGTTCTTACATCGCTTTTCATAGCGTTGGCTTTTTGTTTGGCCTCGCTTACCATATCCTTGCCTTCTGATGCATAACCAGATAATTTTTGTTTGGCGGCATCATATTTATCAGAAATTACTTCAGCGTATTCATTATATTTATCCTTTACGCTGCCCGCAATGTCCGATCCTTTTTGGGCAATTTTTCTTCTTGTTTCTGTTCCCTTATCGGGGGCGAATAAAATGCCTAAAACTACGCCTGCTGCTGCGCCGGCTAAAACACTGGCTAATACTTTTCCTGATCCCATAGTTGTAAGTTTTAAATTTTTAAAAAATTATTTTATTAATTATCATAAATATGTTGCCAATAAAATGAAGAGTTTTTTTAAAAGGCTGTAACATTCATGTTTAAAGGGTTTTAATAAAGGTTGCCAATTTTATAACCTTATTTATTTGCACGCTTACATGAGTAAATTTTTTCCCATTATGAGATGGCTTTTATATTTATGGTTAATATATTTTACAAAGATAAAAAATCAAATTCGTTCTTCATATAAACCTGCTGTCAAGTATTCTGGCATAATTTTTTGGCGATTTTTTATAATTAATTAACCATGAAAAATATTATAACATGACAAATTCAAAGAACGGGAAGAAAACTACTTCTTCAGAAAATGATTCATCTATGCTGCACGATTTTTTTATTGATGAATTGAAAGATATTTATTGGGCAGAAAAGCATTTGGTAAAAGTATTGCCTAAAATGTCGAAAGCCGCTACCACACAGGAACTGAAAGATGCCATAAATGAACATCTTGAAGTAACCAAAACGCATGTATCAAGGCTGGAAGATGTTTTTGGTTTAATGAATAAAACTCCGCAGGCAAAAAAATGCGATGCTATGGCCGGCATTACCGATGAAGGTGATGAAATTGTAAGCGACACTGAAGATGGTTCTGTTACCCGCGATGTAGGAATTATATTAGCAGCGCAAAAGGTAGAACATTACGAAATAGCCACTTATGGCGGCCTTGTTCAGCTTGCTAAAACTTTAAATCATAATGATGTGGCAGATATATTATACACCACGCTTGAAGAAGAAAAACAAACTGATGAAAAGCTTACACAAATTGCAGAAGATAACATAAATGTGGAGGCCGCTCAGGAAGTAGCTTCATAAATGGGGTGCTTAAAAAAGTATGGAATGATGGATTTTTTGATAGAAGTATAGCATTGTCTGTAAAATACTTTTAAGCAAAGCCAGGCGGGTTGCACTGCCTGGCTTTTTTAAAAAATATGTTTCTTCAAAATAAATTATTTGCACAATATTTTCAGAAAATTCTTTTAAAAAATGAAAAAGAAAAATAAACGTTTTTACTATTTTTTTAGCCACTTTTCCGCTAAGGTTACTAAAATTACCGGCGGCCCACTTGCCTTTATTATTGCCACTTTATTTATAATAATATGGGCCATCACTGGTCCTTTTTTTAATTTTTCAAATACCTGGCAACTCGTTATTAATACGAGCACTACCATTATTACTTTTTTAATGGTTTTTATCATTCAACATTCTCAAAACAGGGATACACTTGCGTTGCAGCTTAAATTGAATGAACTGATTGCTGCTAATCATGAAGCCAGCAATCGCCTTATCAGCATTGAAGATTTTAGTGAAGATGAGTTGGAAACCATTAAAAAATTTTATTTGCATTTGGCCAAATCTTCTAAAAAAGATAAAACCATTTTCTCTACACATTCCATTGATGAAGCAAAGAAAAACGTAGAAAGAAAAATTAAAAGCATACATCCTGAACCTTCAAAAAAATAAATAAAATAAAAATGAAAAAAATTATTGATCGCTCCATTTTGATGCTTTCTTTATTTGTTATTACAGCATTAAGCAGTTGCCGGGCCATTGCCGGAATTTTTAAGGCAGGCGTGTGGTTTGGCGTTATCGGGGTAGTAGTAGTGGTCGTTATTATAATCTGGATTATAAGCCGGGTGGGTAAAAGTAAATGAGCCAAATGGCTTCGCCGATTATAATAAATTTTCTGATCAAACAAAAAATTTATCTTCTTTTCTTTATAGAAATTTTTTTTAATTTTTTATAAAGATTCGATTTTTTTAATGAAGGCGTTTCATCGCCCATCAACATTCCCCACGGTTTTAATTCGTCAATTTCATCGCAAAGAATTTTAAGAAAAGCAATAGCAGGAATGGAAAGAAATAATCCTGATATTCCGGTTAATGCGCCGCCAATTACCACTCCTAAAATAGAAATTAATGCGTTTACACGTAATCGTGAGGCAACTATTTTGGGCATTAAAAAATTTACATCAATTATATGTATCCCGTAAAAAATTACAATGATCCATACAATGTTGCTCGATTTATCAGTAGTAGTAAGCGAAATAAGTACTGTAAACAAAGTGGCTGTAAACATTCCGATATAGGGTATCAGGTTCAGCACTGCCGCAAGCGTTCCAAAAAAAATTGCATACTTGATGCCGATTAGTAACAATCCGAGTGAATTGGCAGTGGCTACAATAGCCATTTCAATTAAAAGCCCTACCATATAGCTTCTTATCATCAGCTTGGTTTGCGACAGCACATTTTTTATATTGCGGGTATGTTGCTTTTTAAAAACAGCAAATAAAAAATTACGAATATGATTTTTATAAAATAAAAGCAGGAATGTATAAATGGGCATTAATATTAATAGCATCACCACTTCGGTGATTGAAAAAAAAGTATGGCTTAAATAAGTAGTTCCGGTAGCTCTCAGTTTTTCTGCCTGTTCATTGAGGTATTCATTTTGTTGCCGAAACGAAATGTTTAATTTTTGTTTTACCCAATTTTGTAAAGAAATGAAATGTTCATTGAGATGTTCTTTTATTGATGGAATATCCTGCATAAAACCTGCAATCTGGCTGCTGAGAAAATAAACAATGCCTACAATAATTCCAATTGCCAATATAATAGGCACCAATATCGAAATGGCTCTTGAAATTTTTAGCGATTCAAAAAAATTAACAACCGGTAATAGTAATACAGCAAGCAGGCTGGCAAAGGCAAACGGTATTAAAATATTTTGAGCAACGGTAATAAAAAAGCAAATAAAAAAAATAACCAGGAACTGAAAGCCCAGCTTCACATAAAAAGGAGATTGATTATTTATCATCATAAAAAAAAATAAAACCCTCATGCGGACTTACCAGATGAGGGTTTGTTTTTTAATTAGGTAAAAACAGTTAAAGACTTTCAATCCATTTTACAACTTCTTCTTTTGTTTTACCTAATCTTTGTTGAAGCCTCCCTACCAATTCATCATCTTTTCCCTCTTTGCGTTTTAGATCATCATCAGTAAGGTCTGCATAGGCCTTTTTTATTTTTCCTTTTGTTTCGTTCCAATTACCGTTGAGTTTTAATTTCCAGCTTTCCATAAGTAAAATTTTTAAAGTTTAAAAAATCAGGCCGCTCCTCTTATAACTCTTAAAATAATAACAATAATTGCAATCACTAATAAAATATGAATAAGTCCGCCACCGAAAGGAGTTATAAAAGCGCCGAAGAGCCATACGATAATTAAAATCACCGCTATTACATATAATAAGTTTCCCATTGTAAAAAATTTTTTGGTTAAAAAATAAAATTGATACAATAAATAACTACACAAAAGTTTGCCAAAAAATATTATACATTCAAAACCGCTTTGGTAGCTCATAAATATGGGTTTTATGGTTTATTCAATTACTAAAAGCCCTTTAAAGTAATGGGGAAATAGCTCTACGAAATGAAGAAAATGGGATGAGAGAAACAGTATTAAAACAATATTTTCACAAAAGGCACTTTTTATGTTTCTTAACCTTCATCTTCTTTACCTTTATTATTGCGCTTCAACAAATATGAATCATCCATTAAAAAAAATTTTTTTGTATTTCAGGCAAGTGTTCAAAGAATTTTCTGCTGATAATATTTTTAAGTACAGCGCTTCGCTGGCTTATTATACCGTGTTTTCCATTGCTCCTTTGCTGGTAATGGTTTCCACATTGTCAGGAATTTTTTTTGGAAAAGAAGCAGTGAATGGAGAAATATACAAACAACTGAAACAACTTATCGGAAGCGATGCGGCCTTGCAAATTCAGGATATTATTAAAAACATTCATCTTACCGGAAATAATTTTTTTGCAACCATTGTAAGCATAATCATTTTATTAATAGGAGCCACCAGTATTTTTGGCGAAGTGCAGGATTCGCTGAATAAAATTTGGGGATTGAGAATTAAAACCAAAAAAATTTGGTGGAAGCTGATCCTTACAAGACTTTTATCTTTTTCTTTAATTGTAAGCATTGGTTTTATAATGATGGTGTCTCTAATTTTAAATGCGCTGGTATCGGCTTTTGGAAATTTTTTAAGCAGGTATATTCGTAATTTTAGCATCTATTTTATAGAAGGAAGTGAAGCAATTCTTTCATTTATTGTAATTTCTTTCTTATTTTCACTAATGTTTAAATTACTTCCCGATGCTAAAATAAGATGGAAAGAGGTGCTGGTGGGAGGTTTGGTAACCGCTATATTTTTTACTTTAGGAAAATTTGCCATTGGTTTTTATTTGGGCAAAAGCAACTTAAGCACTTTGTACGGCGCTGCAGGTTCCATCATCGTAATTATGGTATGGGTTTATTACAGTTCCATTATTTTATATCTTGGAGCCGAATTTACTAAGGTGCATGCCAATTTGTATGGACGAAAAATTCAGCCCAACGAATATGCAGAGTGGATTATAGTTCAGGAAAAACAAGTATCGGCACCTCATTTAAAAAAGAAAGATTTAAATTAACTTTGCAAACTCTTAAGTTTTAAAACCTACATGAAGAAAAAAATTCTTATTATTGACGACGACCTGGATATGTGTACTTTGTTAAGTCGGTTCCTTACTAAAAAAGGATACGAATCCGAAGTAGCGCTTAACGGAGCCAAAGGACTTGCAAGGTTTAATGAAGAGCATTTTGATATTGTTCTTTGCGATTTCAGACTTGGTGACAGGAACGGGAAAGAAGTGCTTACCAAAATAAAAGAAATAAAACCAGAAACGGTTGTTATTATCATCACAGGGTATTCTGATATAAAAACTGCAGTAGATGTTATTAAAATGGGCGCTTTCGATTACATCACCAAGCCCCTTATTCCCGATGAAGTAATTAATGTAATTGAAAAAGCCCTTGCAACTCCATCATCAGCCGGCGCTATTGCTGCACCCGTAAATGCAAAGACTCCAAAAAATAAAAAATCGTATGTACTCTCGGCCAATAAAGAATTCTTAGTGGGACAGGATGGAGAAACGGCGCGGGTTTATACACAAATAAAAATAGTAGCCGCTACAAATTACAGTATCATTTTATATGGCGAAAGCGGAACAGGTAAAGAAGTGATTGCAAAAACTATTCATGAAACAAGCAACAGAAAAAATAAACCTTTTGTTGCAATGGATTGCGGAACGCTTTCTAAAGAACTTGCGGGCAGCGAACTCTTCGGCCATGTAAAAGGTGCATTTACCGGAGCCGTTACTGATAAAGAAGGACATTTTGAAATTGCTAACGGAGGTACTTTATTTCTTGATGAAGTAGTAAATCTTTCTCCGGAAGTACAAGCAGCTTTGCTACGGGTAATTCAGGAGCGCAAATTTAAAAGAGTGGGTAGCACCAAAGAAATAGATGTTGATGTGCGAATTATTGTTGCTTCCAACGAAAACCTGCAAGAGGCTTATAAAAAAGGAAAATTCAGGGAAGACCTGTACCATCGCTTTAATGAATTTTCGATAAACCTGCCGCCGCTTCGGGAAAGAAAAGGCGATATTCCACTATTTGCTGATTTTTTTCTGGATAAAACGAACCAGGAACTAAATAAAAATATTGAAGGATATGAAGACGATGTTTCCGAAATGTTTTTAAATTATGCATGGCCGGGAAATCTTCGTGAATTTAGAAATGTAGTGCGTCGTGCTGTATTGCTTACGCCATCCGGTAAAATAAATTCAAAAGTATTACCATGGGAAATTACAAATGCTAATTTTCACCTATCTACCCAAAAAGAAATTGAAGAGGATTTAAATGATCATTTCACAAAAGATGTGGATTTGAAAGATGCTGCAGCCAAAGCAGAATACGATACCATCATGAGCGTGCTTAAAGAAGTTAATTTTAATAAAACCAAAGCCGCCGAAATTTTAAAAATAGACCGCAAAACACTTTACAATAAAATAAAAATTTATCAATCATTGTAATTGTGAATTGTAAGTTGTGAATCGTGGATTTTCTCTTACATATTGCTCATTGCTCTTCTCAATTAACGGTACAGAATTTGTCTCCATCAATTAATTAAAATCAGCAAGATATGATAGAGCAAAAGATTCCAATGACAACGGTGAGTTCAGTGTTGGAAAGGCTTCGCATTAAAAAACATGATAACGAATTCAGAATGACTCCCGAAGGTTTTACTCCGGGCAATCACAAATATTACCAGCCCGAAGAATTGAAAATTATACGCACTTTTCGTTTTGAAGGCGAATCCGACCCATCCGATTCTTCCATCATTTATTTATTAGAAGCCAATGACGGACTTATTGGCTACAGCCTCGATGCGTACGGTGTTTACAGCGATCATGGCGATGACGGCTATGATGATTTTATAAGAAAAATACCGGTGGATGAAAGAGATGAACAACAAATTTTTTCCTAATTTTTTTTTAGAATATAATTACTAACGGTAACGCATATACGCAATTTTTCTTTGGGGCTTTGTTTCTTAGCGGTGATATTATATTGTATAAATTTTTTTAACTGCGTCTTTATATTTTTCCATTATTATTTTCCTTCGCAGGCTTAGCTTGGGTGTCAATTCTCCGCCTTCCACGCCCCACTCGTGCGGCAATAATTCAAAACGTTTTATTTGTTCTACATGATTAAATTGTTTGTCATACCCTTCCACTTCATTTTTATATAATTCTTTTACAGCATGATTTTGAACTAATGCCTCATTGCTGTCGAATTCAATATTATGTTGCTTGGCCCAATCTTTCAAAGTATTAAATGAAGGAACTATTAAAGCGCCAACAAATTTTTCTTCGGCGCCAATTACCATGATACTTTCTATAAAAGGAGATTCTTTCAATTTAGTTTCAATAACAACGGGCGCCACATATTTACCCCCGCTGGTTTTAAACATTTCTTTTTTGCGATCGGTTATTTTTAAAAATTTATTATCAACCATCATCCCAATATCGCCCGTTTTATACCAGCCATCTTCCATTGATTCTGCAGTAAGATCGGGACGTTTATAATAACCCATCATTATATTAGGTCCTTTGCATAATATTTCTCCATCAGCAGCAATTTTTACTTGTACATTTTGTATTAAAGGCCCTACTGTTCCAAACATTCTTCCGCTTTCTTCATAACGATTTACACTTATTACCGGCGAAGTTTCTGTAAGTCCGTAGCCTTCCATAATTGGAATTTTAGCTGCGGTAAATATTCGTATCAGTTTTACCTGGCAGGCAGCGCCGCCGCTGATGATGCATATTATTTGGTTGCCCAGTGCTTGGCGCCATTTATTAAAAATAATTTTATTAGCAATAGAAAGTTGTATGGTATAAAAAAATGATTGCTTTTTATTTATTTCAAATTTTTCTGCAAGATGATGCGCCCAAAAAAATAATTTCTTTTTAATACCGGTTTGTTCATTTCCTTTTTGCATAATTTTTTCATACACCTTTTCAAGCAGACGCGGTACGGTTGTAAATAAATGGGGTTTTACTTCTTTCAGATTATCGCCGATGGCTTCCATGCTTTCTGCAAAAAAAATAGAGGTTCTTTTAAACAGATATAAGTAACTAACCATTCGTTCAAAAATATGATTGAGCGGCAAAAAACTCAGCGATTTCAAATCGTCTCCCGGCGGAAAACACGGCATACTATCCATAACGTTGCTAAGAATATTTTTGTGCGAAAGCATTACGCCTTTTGGTTTTCCGGTAGTTCCGGAAGTATAAATTATAGTGGCAAGGTCTTCATATTGTATGTTATCTGAAATGGTTTTTACCTGCTGCAAATAATCTGTCTCATTTAATAAAATTTCTTTCCAATGAATTACCAAATCATTTTTATCAAAAGAAAAAATGAAATGTAACTCTGGTAAATTTTTTTTAATGGCATTCACTTTTTGTGCGAGAGATGCGTCGTTTACAAAAATTATTTTTGCGGCCGCATCTTTCAAAATAAATTCAAGTTCAGTTTCATTTATAGTAGGATATATGGGTGTAAGCACTGCGCCAATTTGTTGAACTGCCAGGTCGAGCATAAGCCATTCCGGACGATTCTTTGCAATCACTGCAATTTTATCTTTTTCTTCGGCAGAATTATTTCCTTTGCCAAAGCCCATTTTCAATAATCCTGCGCTTAGTTGATTTACTGTTTCAGAAACTTCCGCAACAGAATATTCTTTCCATATTCCGTTTTCTTTTGCAGCCATCATGGTACGGTTGGCATCTTTTTGCAATTGCCATTCAATACAATCAAACAAGCGGCGGGGTTCTGTCATAATGCAAAAATTTTTTGGAATAATAAATTTTATCTCTTATTTTTTTTTAATAAGACGAATCCATTCTAAATTAAGAAAATAAAAATAAATGCAAATGCTGTGTTAGTGATAATATTCTCAAATTATTTCCGGTTGGTGAGACACCAACCGAGAGCCTCGCCATGGGCGGTGTCTTCATCGCTCACCACTAATGAAAATAAAAAATAATGCAAACGGAATTTATTAGTGATAATATTCTCCTTTAGGGATTTTAAAAATTCTGCCTTCGGTAAATTTATTAAACGCTGCGTACTCTTCAGCATGAGTGCTTATCCAGTTTTGATATTCGGGAAGATTTTGAGCCGGCCCAAAAATCCATTGATTATATGCATCAAATAAACCCTCCTTCAAGTATTGCGCCTGCCTCTCGAAAAGTGCAAATGGAAATTCTTTTGCATAAGATTGATCCCAATCTAAAATAAACCGGCTTCGTATCATGGTAAGCGTTTCGGGGTTCAATCCATTTATAACAACGCTGTTTTGTTTGTTCATCGTGGTTAAATAAGCAATTTCAAATTTGTTTTTTCCTTTAAGGTTAGAAAGTAAATCAGGAGTAGCAAAAAGTTTTTTATAACTATCTAATAAAATAGTTTTTACTTCTGCAGTGCGTGATGTAAATGATTCAATATTTATAAATATTTCTCCGTAAATAAGGCTCCATATTCTATCAGTAGAAAGAAAATAATATTTGCAGGCATTGTAATAATTACCTCCGTAAGAAGGGTCTTGTTCAATTCCTTTTTCCCAAATTTTTATCGCCGAATAATTTTGTTTATTCCAAAGCATCTCACCATAATCGTTATACAATTGACCGCTGCCAGGAAAATCTGCGATGGCTTTTTTATATAATTTTTCTGCATCTTTATCTTGCCCCAAAGCCCTGTAAACAGCGCCTCCTATCTGGTAAACCTGATCGTCAGCATTATTTTTTTCAAGAAATGGTTTTATGGTTGCCAGCGCTTTTTGATTTTCTTTTTGAAGAAGATAATCAAACGCAAGGTCTTTTGCTATTTCAATATTATCGGGCGCTTGCGCAAGCGCTCTGGTGAGTATAAGCGATGCATTGGCATAATCGCCTTGTCGCATAAATGCTTTTGCATTTTCATGAAGCTTTTCAATATCTTCTGATTGAGAAAATACAAATACTGATACCCACAGAAGGCAGCTAAACAATAAAATTTTTTTCATTCAATAAAGATAAAAATAGTTTTATGAGTAAACTGTTATAAAAAAATTGTGGAAAAAAATTTTCAAAAAATTAAATGAGTAAACAATCCATCTCTTAATTTAGGCTCAAACCAGGTACTCTTTGGAGGCATGATGTTGCCACTGTCGGCAATATCAAATAATTGCGGAATGCTTACGGGATACAGGCTAAAGGCAACTCTCATTTCTTTGCTGTTTACTTTTTTTTCCAATTCGGTAAGCCCTCTTATGCCGCCGATAAAATCTATTCTTTTATCGGTGCGCTGATCTTTGATCCCTAATATTGGCTCCAATAAATTATTTTGTAAAATAGTAATGTCAAGTATTCCGATCGGGTCGGTACAAAAAGTACCGTCTAATGCAGTAAGCCGGTACCATTGTCCTTCGAGATACATTCCAAAGTTATGAATGTCTTTGGGCGAATAAGATTCTGTTTGGTTTTTTATAGAAAAATTTTTATTGATCCTTTCAAAAAATTCGTCTGTTGATAAACCATTCAAATCTTTTACAACTCTGTTATAATCCATAATGTGCAACTGGCTTGCCGGAAATAATGTAGTAAGAAAATAACCGGCTTCTTCATAATCGGCCAATTGATATTTTATTTTAGCTGCGGAAGCTGCACGATGATGGCCATCGGCAATGTATGTACAAGGCACTTTTGTTTTAAAGAGATGGGTGATAGCAGCAATAATATTTTCATCGCTTATAACCCACACGGTATGCTGAATTTGATCATCTGCAATAAAATCATACACCGGCGTTTTTTCTCTTTTCCATTTTTCAATAATTTCATTCAGTTCATCCACATCTCTGAAAGCAAGGAAAACATTTCCTGTTTGCGCTCCGGTTATTTTTATATGTTCCATCCGGTCGGCTTCTTTTTCGGGCCGGGTAAGTTCATGTTTTTTTATAAAGTCATTTTCATAATCGGTTACCAGGCTGCAGCACACAAGTCCTGTCTGGCTTTGATGATTCATAGTTAACTGATAAATATAATAACAGGGTTTGCTTTCTTTAAAAAGCACCGGCCTGCTAATAAATGCATCCAGGTTTTCTTTTGCCTTTAAATAAACGGCGTTGCTGTGCACATCAATATTTGCAGGCAAATCAATTTCGCTTTTAGTAATATGTAAAAAAGAAAACGGATTTCCCTGCGCTTCTACTTTTGCTTCCTTGCTGCTTAAAACATCATAAGGCCGCGCCGCTACCTGCTTTGCAAATTGCGCCTCTGGCCGTAACGCATGGAAGGGAGAAATGGAAATCATTTGTATGAATTGAAGTAGCTGCTTAGTAATTTATGCAAGGGTTGCAAATATATACAATCGAAAATGATTTCAGGCTGGGGTTATTCAATTTTTAATTTTTTTTCTGTCAGGTATAGCTTGCAATAAAAAGTTTATTTATAACTTTCTTTTTAATGCTTCTTTTATTTCGGCAAACCATTCCTCTTTTAAAATGCTTAATATAATACTGTCCCGCCTTTGGCCTTCATTTCGTGTAGGCATATTTTTGCGAAGTATGCCATCTACTTTGCAGCCAATTGATTTCATTGCTGCAATGCTTCGGGCATTATTATTATCGGCTCTCAATTCCAACCGCTCAAATCCTGTTTTTTCAAAAACAAATGAAAGCAATAAAAATTTACAATGTTTATTCAATCCCGTTCCCTGAAATTTTTTTCCGTACCAGGTATATCCCAATTGCACGGTTTGCAACTCATTTTGAATATCGTAAAACCGTGTGCTGCCTGCATATTCATTCATTAGCTTATCAAAAACTATAAAAGGATATTCTTTTCCTTCATCTTTTGCTTTAAGAGCAATGTTCATATAATGTTGCAGACCATCTTTGCCAGCAGCGCTCACTAACGAATATTTCCATAAATTCTGTTCGTTCAAAGCGAAAGGAAGCAAATTGTTGTAATCCTCTGCCAGCAAAGGTCGCAGCAATACGCGTTCATCTTCAAGCGTATAATTTTTGGTACAATCCATTTTTTCGTACATGCGTTACCGTTAGTTTTTAATATTAAAAAATAATTTGCAAAATATTTAATTTCATATAAAATTTCTTTTAAAAAAAATTTATATGGATAAACCTTCTTCCTATTGCGAAGCAGTAATTGCGATGGATAAAAATAATGTACATCGTGTATATCACGATACCGCTTATGGATTTCCAATTGATACCGATGATGAATTATTTGAACGGCTGGTACTTGAAATAAACCAGGCCGGCCTAAGCTGGACGACTATTCTTAACAAAAAGGCCAATTTTAAAAAGGCTTATAAAAATTTTAATATTAAAAAAGTTGCCGCATTCAACCAGAAAGATTTTGAAAGGTTAATGAACGATGCCGGAATTATTCGCAACCGTTTAAAGATTCTTGCAGCCATTGAAAATGCAAAAACACTTTTGCAGATTCAAAAAGATTTCGGTTCTTTTAAAAACTGGATCAACCATCATCATCCTAAAACAAAAAATGAATGGGTAAAAATTTTTAAAAATACTTTTCGCTTTACCGGGGGTGAAATTGTAAATGAATTTTTAATGAGCGCCGGTTACTTGCCCGGAGCGCATATTGAAAGTTGTCCCATTTATAAAAAAGTAATAAAAGCAAATCCGGCATTTTTAAAAAAATTGTGACCAACCGGAGCTTTTTATTTTTAAAATTATAACTAACGGTAACGCCTAAACGAAGTTAAGTTTATATTAAAAGCAATATTTACCTGAAGCTGATTAATGACTTAAGTGGATGACGCAAGTTGCGGTATCCCATCATATCCACCTTAATGGTTCCTACTGAAATAGGACTTTCTGCTCTTAACAACAAATGATTTTCATCATCGCTCACCCATACGTTCATTTTTTCACCACCCTGAAAAATAGTTCCTTTAATTAAAAGCGGCTTAAATTTTATCGCATGAAATTTTCCATATTTTGTTTTAATGTTTTCTTTTCCTTCATATCGTAAATACAAATGATACGTTTCATTATCAAGAAACATATCAAAAGGAATTTTATCTCCTGGTTTATATTTATCGAAGTTGATATTTCTTGCATAATAAGTGGCGCTTATTACGTCTTGTATGCAGGAGCCTATTTTAAATACTCCTTTTGTGCTCACCGCAGTTCCCGCTTCATGATTGAAAGTTACATTGTCATAAAATTTAGTTCCGCCTTCATCTACATTGCGGATAAATTTTACCGGCAGCATGGTTGCGGTATCAATATAACTTTCGTACCTGTCGCGAACTTTATAAAAATTATCAAAAAATGAATACGTAGAACCCGTGCCGGTGCAATGATATACGGGCTTTCCATTAAATTTTTCAAGCGTGGTCGTAAATACTGCTTCGCCAGCGCCCACATACATTCCGAGCGTAGTATAATATACTTTCATCGTTATTATTTCGCCCGGCTGAAAGGCAGTATTGGTTATTCCGCAAAATTCATCGCCGGCTTTTGTTACACATGCAAAAAGCAAAATAAATATTGTGATAATTGTTTTCAATCTTTATTATTTGTCTTTAAAATTTTTATACTTAATATTAGCAAACTGCCTGCCAGTGCAGGAATAAATAAATTAATAAACCAAATGCCAAACGTAGTTCCAATGATACCAATTGTATTGGCGCTGTAAAAACCTAAAAGTTCTGTACTGAATTTTCCTCTTATTCCCAGATCGGCAATTGCAATTGAAGGTACAATAGACAATACTAAAAACAGAATGCTGATAATCCAAAAACCATTGATCCATAAAATTGATACATCTAAAACGTGAAGCAGTAATATATATTGAATGACGAAAACAACATAACGCAGGAAGGAAAGATAGAGTAACCTTAACAATAATTTTGCATTGAAATTATCAAGCACATTTATGTATTGAACATATTTTGCAGCCGCAGGAATTTTTTCTATTAACTTTATAAGCCATGATAATCTGAAAAGAAATAAAATTGTTATTACCGTTGCACAGCCTGATAAAAATAATAAAGTCTTTAACCAAAAAACAGGAAGTCCCATCACTAACAAAGGAGCATCGTTACTGGAATAAATAATATACATAAGCCCGCAACAACCCATTACTAAAGTGATGATGAGCTGGCTGATGCTTCCTGCAATGGATAAAGAAATAGCTTTAATTCTATTCCCATCTTTTACGTATAAAATTCTGCCGCCATATTCACCAATGCGATTGGGTGTATTTAATGAAAGAGTAACCCCGCTCAAAACAGATTTATATGCTGTAAAAAAATTAAAAGGTTGCAATGTTTTTACAAGTAGCTGCCACTTCTTTGCTTCGAAACCCCAGTTAACAAATACAAGTGCAATTACGATCCAGAATTGCCATGCCTGATGTCCGAAAGGCGCTTCTTTAATAAGACGAAGCGATTGCTGAAGATTAGGCTGCTCCTGTATTTGCTTATACAACGAATAAAAAAGCCATGCGCCAAGCAAAGGCGCAAGAATATATCTGAATATTATTTTGATATTTTTGCGGGCACGGATCATTTAATTTTGTACAACAAGAATTTTTCTTTTATAAAGCATTTTGCAAGTATAATTGTGAACGCCAAAAATAATCTTCAATTGCATAAAAATTCAAAAATCATTTTGGGCATTGATCCCGGAACGCTGTTGATGGGTTATGGAATTATAAAAGTTTCGCATAACGGAGTTGCTTTAATAATGATGGATGTATTGAAATTATCTTCAAAAAAAGATGCGTATGAACGGTTGCAAATTATACATGAGAAAGTATGTCAACTTGTAAAAGATCATTCGCCACATGCGCTAGCCATTGAAGCGCCTTTTTTTGGAAAAAATGTACAAAGTATGCTAAAGCTGGGCAGGGCGCAGGGTGTAGCGATTGCTGCTGCGATGCAGGCAGGTGTTCCCGTTACAGAATATTCTCCAAGAAAAATAAAACAATCTATCACGGGAAATGGAAATGCTGATAAATTGCAGGTATTAAAAATGCTGCAGCGTATTTTATGTTTTGAAGACAATCCAAAATATTATGATGCTACGGATGCACTGGCTGCTGCTGTATGCCATCATTTTCAAGGAAATATTTCTGTGAATCCAACATCAAAAAAAATTAATGGATGGAAAGATTTTTTGGTGAAGAATCCGGGAAGAGTAAAATGAAAAATTTAAGGAGAACTCAATTTTGCAATTATAAATTTTTTAAAATCTTTTCCTGCGCTGCTTTCAATTGTTCTTTGGAAGGATTTAATTTTTTTCTTGTAAAATTTAAATCATCAGCGCTGTTAATTGGAACTAAGTGTACATGAGCATGTTGTACTTCAAGCCCGATAACGCTGATGCCGCAACGGTTGCAAATAAAAGATCTTTCAATCGCTTTTGCAATAGGTTTTGCAAATAAAAAAATGGATGCAAGATATTCATCAGGTATATCAAAAAAATTATTTATTTCTACTTTCGGAATTACCAATGTATGTCCTTCCACCAATGGATTGATGTCGAGAAAAGCAAAAAATTTTTCATCTTCTGCAATTTTATAACAAGGAATTTCTCCCGCAATTATTTTTGAAAAGATAGTCATAATATTTAGCTTATTGATTAATGGCTTTTTGGAAAATTGTTTATTGCCAATTGAAAAAAAACTGCGCATACCCTACGCCGTTATATTCTCAATTTTAAATTGAATCATTCCGGCAGGCACTTTTATTTCGGCGGTTTCGCCTACGGCTTTGCCCAGCAATCCTTTGCCAATTGGCGATGATGCTGATATTTTTTGCAATTTCAAATCGGCTTCTTTTTCTGAAACAATTTGATAAGTAACTTGTTTTTTGGTAGTAAGATTGGTGAGCGTAACTTTTGTAAGAATAGAAACTTTGCTGGTGTCTATTGCAGTTTCATCTACTATCCGCGCAGTGGCAATTACCGCTTCGAGTTGTTTAATTTTTGCTTCAAGAATGCCCTGTGCTTCTTTGGCTGCATCGTATTCAGCATTTTCTTTCAGGTCGCCTTTTTCACGTGCTTCAGCTATAGCTTTAGAAGCAGCGGGCCTTTCAATACCTTTCATGTGCTGAAGTTCCGTCTTCATTTGCTCAAACGTTTCTTTTGTTACGTAATTGATCTGGCTCATAACCTCATTTTTAAATTTCACAAATTGTTACAGTAAATTGAAAAAAAATACAACGCCCCATTTTTGCTGAGACGTTGTATAATTACAAATATAAAAAAAATTTGAAATAGTTTATTCGAGCTCTAATTTTTTAAGCAAAACTTTTGCCATTTTGTAAAAAGCTTCTACACTATATCCCGCAATGTGAGGAGTAATGATTACATTAGGCTGCGCCAAGAGCGAATTGAATCGCTGATTTTCTTCCCGTGTATAAGTTTCCAGCCTTTCATTTTCCAACACATCGAGTGCTGCGCCTGCAATTTTTTTATTTTTTAAAGCAGCTAGCAAAGCATCCGTATCGGTAACCTTTCCCCTGCAGGTAGAAATAAAATAGGGCGACCTTTCTAATGAATTAAAAAATTTTTCATTGGCCATGTGTTCTGTTTCAGCAGTAAGCGGAACATTCAGGCTGATAACATCGGCATACCTGCATACCTGGTCGTAGTTGGCTTCTTTTATATAACCTGAACTAAATCCAAAATTATATTTATCATAAGCAAGCACTGTAACATTAAAAGAAGATAACAATTTTGCAAATGCAGAACCTGTATTTCCGTAACCGATAATGCCAATAGTTTTTTCACAAAGTTCCACGCCGCGGTTGGCATCGCGAATCCATTTACGATCTTTTATTTCATCAAAGCTTGAACATATTTTATTAGTAAGGCTTAGCAACATGCCCAATGCATGTTCTGCCACTGCATTGCGATTGCCTTCGGGGCTGCTTACACAACGAATGCCTTTTGATGTTGCATATTCCACATCAATCAATTCCATGCCGCTTCCCAATCTTCCGATCCAACTTAAGCGAGTGGCTTTATCAATAATTGCTTTATCAATCGGTATGCGGGTAGTTACAATTATTCCATCAGCCTGGTTTATAATTGCACTCAAATCTTCATAACTAATTTTTTCGTTATGAAGAACTGAATATCCTTTTTGTTGAAGCACATCAATTAAATAATTGTGCACTTTCGATGTAATGATTACCTGTTTTTTCAAGATATTTTTTTTTATAAAACAGCTATCATGCTTATTTCTACATTCACATTTTTTGGTAATGCTTTCACGGCAACTGTTTCTCTTGCGGGAAAATTGGATTCAAAAAATTTGCCATACACTTCATTTACCGGGGTAAATAAATTCATATCGGTTAAAAAAATAGTTGTTTTCACCACATGCTCAAACCCAAGCTGCGCCTCACTTAAAATGGCTTTTAAATTATTCATAATCTGTTCCGTTTCTTTTTTTATATCGTCGGTTACAAGTCCTGATGTAACAGGATTGATGGCTATTTGCCCTGAAATAAAAAGCATTCCTGCAGCTTTTACAGCCTGACTGTAAGGGCCGATGGGCGCCGGAGCATTGGTTGTATTAATAATTTGTTTCATTTTATTTTTTAATAATAATAAAGTTGCAAAACTTTCCATCAATTAACAAACCTATTTTTGCAAAAAATTTAATGTGAAAATTATTATTGTAGCAAATGTAGAGCAACAGGAAGAAGTTTTATTAAAGAAAACGAATGAAGGTGTTGAAATAATTTTTGTAAAAAAAATTCAAGAGATAACAAATTTTAATGAATGTGATGCTCTTTTTATTCTTAATGAATATGAAAACATTAATTTAAATAAATTTTTGGATAAACCTGTTTTTATTAATTCCGTAACAAAAACTTTGGAGCAAAATAATTTACAGGATAATTTCAGCCGTATAAATGGATGGCCTGGATTTTTAAAAAGACAAATATGGGAAATAGCATCACCCAATAAAAGCCTTGCTGGCAAAGTATTTGAGCAACTTAGCTGGGAAATTATTTTTGTAAAAGATGAGCCGGGATTTATTGCTGCGCGCGTAATAAGCATGATCATCAATGAAGCTTTTTTTGCGCTTGAAGATGAGGTTAGCAGTATGGAAGAAATTGATCTTGCAATGAAACTTGGAACCAATTATCTCTTTGGCCCTTTTGAATGGCTTGAAAAAATTGGGGTGCAAAATATTTATCACTTATTACAAAAACTAACGGTGACGGATATACGCTATTCTATTGCTCCTTTATTAGAAAAAAAATATTTTGAAACTGTTGCTTCATTATAACTTATGTCGTACATTTTAAATATTCATACCGCTACAGAAACTGCATTGGTTGTTCTTACCGAGAATAACAAAGTTCTGGGTGTTTTTATAAATGATGAAACGAAACAACACGCCGCTTTTTTACACTATGCCATTCAGGAGTTACTCCAAAAAAATCATATTAATATAAAACAATTAAATGCAATTGGAGTAAGCGCAGGGCCGGGGTCCTATACGGGTATTCGCGTAGGATTGGCTACAGCAAAGGGTTTGTGCTATGCATTAAGCATTCCGCTTATTACTTACAATTCATTAGAATTAATGGCTTTTTCAGCAATTGAATTTATAAATGATGAGAGTGTCTTGTACTGCCCGATGATTGATGCAAGACGAATGGAAGTTTTTGCAGCCGTTTATAATTATACTTTGAAAGAATTCATTTCACCAACTGCTATGATTCTTCATGAAAATTCTTTTGATGAAATGCCGGATAAAAAAATATATTTTTTTGGAAGCGGAAGCGATAAATTTAAAAAGATAACTAAAAATGAAAATCATTTTTTTATAGCTGAACCAATTTCCCCTGCCTCTCTTGCAAAAATTTCGGGGCAAAAATTTGTAAAGAATGAATTTGCTGATTTCGTGTATGCGAAACCGTTATATTTAAAAGAATTTCATTCTTCCATAAAAAAATAAATATCCTAACAGAGCATTATTATTAAAGGCGTCTTCCCGTTTTATTTTCAATATGTATCTTTGTAATAGATAATAAAAAAAGAATTGATTTTTTTTAAAATTTATATACTATGACCTACGATCCTATGCAATCTTCACCTGAGCAAAATGCAGAAGCAGCAAACGAAAATTTTCCTGATATAGATTATCATAATGTAAGGAAAGCGGCTTTAATTTTAAGAGCTTTAAATCATACGCTTCGCCAGCAGATAGTCAAAACTATTTATGAAAATAAAAAGCTAACCGTAACAGAACTTTATGTAAAGCTGCGTCTGGAACAATCTGTAGCTTCGCAACACCTGGCTATTTTAAGAAAAGCGGGAATAGTAACTACCCGGCGCGATGGAAAATTTATTTTTTATACTTTAAATTTTCCGCGTATTGAAGCCATTAATGAATTTGTAAAAAACCTGATTGGATAATTCTTCCTTCTTCAGAGAATTTATATTGCATTCCTTTTTGAATAAGCTTCCAGCGCTTTTTGCAAGCAATCCATTGCCTTATTTATATCATCACAATTTAATACATACGCAAGCCGCACTTCTTTTTTACCAAGTTCTTCCGTTCCGTAAAAACCGGTGGCAGGAGCGAGCATCACTGTTTCATTATTATAATTAAAAGATTCCAAAAGCCATTGGCAAAATATATCAGCATCATCAATAGGTAAAGATGCCATTGCATAAAAAGCGCCACCCGGTTGCGGACAAAAAACACCGGGCATATTATTCAATCTTTTTACAATAAGGTCGCGGCGTTTTTTATATTCTGCTTTTGTTTCTTTAAAATAATCGGAAGGTAAATCAATAGCTGCTTCACCAACTATTTGTCCGAAGGTGGGCGGGCTTAACCTTGCCTGTGCAAATTTTAATGCCGTTTCTGTTACTTTTTTATTTTTAGTAACCAACGCTCCAATCCTTGCTCCGCAAGCGCTGTAGCGTTTGCTGATGGTATCCATCATCACAACATTATCTGCTACACCGTTAAGCTGCATTGCGCTGAAATGTGTTCCTTCATAACAAAATTCACGATACGCTTCATCAGAAAATAAATATAAATTATGTTTCAACACAATTTTTTTAAGCACTTCCATTTCTTCTTTGCTGTACAAATAACCGGTAGGATTGTTAGGATTGCAAATTACAATTGCTTTTGTTTTTTCAGTAATCACTTTTTCAAATTCTTCCATCGGCGGCAAAGCAAAACTATTTTCAATATGTGCTGTAATGGGCTTTACCACTACATCTGCGGCTACGGCAAAGCCATTGTAATTGGCATAAAATGGCTCAGGAATTATTACTTCATCACCTGCATCGAGGCAACTTAAAAATCCAAATAAAATGGCTTCGCTGCCGCCGGTTGTAATAATAATATCCCGGTAATTTATATTAATATTTACTGATTGATAATATTCAACTAACTTTCTGCGATAGCTTTCATTGCCCGCACTATGGCTGTATTCTAAAATTTTAAAATCAGAATTGCGAGCCGCATCCAGAATTTTTTTTGGCGTTTCTATATCGGGCTGGCCAATGTTTAAATGATAAATTTTTATTCCTTTATTTTTTGCAGCCTCTGCATAAGGAACCAATTTTCTTATTGGTGATGCAGGCATTATTGTACCGCGATGGCTTATTGATAGCATGTTGCAAATATAAGATTGATGGAATCATTTTTACGCAAAGAAATAACGAAGCAAAGATGAAAAAATATTTTGCGCCTTTATTTCTTATGCGTCTTTGCGTGAGTATAAACATCATTACCTTCATTAAAAATTGATGCTATGAAAATAATAACCGCATGTTTATTCTTTAATTTTATTACAACAATTTCATTTGCTCAAAAAAAAATTCTTCTTACTTCTCCTGATAATAATTTAGTTTTTTCTTTTAAGCTCGTTAATAAAAGTATGGAATATAGTATTGCTTTTAAAAAGAAAACAATTGTTGATTATTCTACTCTCAGCCTTCAATTTGATAGTGACAATTTTGATAATAATTTTAAAATGCATCAACCTGTTTTTAGCGATACTACCGAAGATTATGATTTGGCGGTAGGAAAAACAAAACATGTTCATACACATTATAAAGAAGTAACCATTCCTTTGGAAGAAACGACAAGCCCTTTCAGAAAAATAAATCTTATTGTAAGAGCTTTTAACGACGGGCTTGCTTTTCGGTATCAATTTTTAAAACAAAAAAATATTTCTTCTTTTATTTTATTAAATGAAAATACAACGTTCAATTTAAAAGGTAACCCGAAGGTTCATGCATTGTTTTTACCAAACTATACTACATCGCATGAAGGCAATTACAGTAATATATTGTTCAATGAAGTAACGCCCGATTCATTGATGGACATGCCTGCCCTGTTTGAATTTCCCCAAAATATTTATATGGCAATTACCGAAGCAGAATTAGTTGATTATGCAGGAATGTATTTATTGAAACATAATAATATATTGGTAAGTAAATTATCGCCATTACCACATCAAGTTGCTATAAAAGTAAAAGCAACTTTGCCGCATAATAGCCCCTGGCGTGTGTTATTGATCAGTGATCGCATTGGCGATTTAATAGAAAGCAATATTATTACAACGCTTAATGAGCCTTGCGAAATAAAAGATGTGAGTTGGTTAAAACCCGGCAAAACTACTTTTCCGTGGTGGAATGGCAATGTAGTTCCCGATACCATAAATGCTCCGGGAAATAATTTCGTTACTAATAAATATTATATTGATTTTTGCGCAAGAAATAATATAGAATATCATACCGTAGTTGAATATGGATTGCACCAATGGTACACCGATGATGGGGTGGGCTTTCAACCAGGTCCTCATTCGGATGTTACTACTCCGGTGCCAGGTTTAGATATGAAACAAATTTGTGATTATGCAAAAAGCGTTGGAGTGGGCGTAAGAGTGTGGGTTCATTTCTATGCCTTGTATCCCAAGCTGGATACGGCTTTTGCAATATTTGAAAAATGGGGACTTAAAGGAATGATGGTTGATTTCATGGACAGGGATGATCAGCAAATGGTAAACATGCAAATAGAAATTTTACAAAAAGCAGCTGCGCATCATTTGCACATACAATTTCATGGCGCATATAAACCAACAGGGTTAAGCCGCACGTATCCCAATGAATTAACAAGAGAGGGCACACGCAATTATGAAGTGGATAAATGGGACGATCATGGGCTTAGTCCGGATCATGATATTATTATGCCGTTTACAAGAGTGCTGGCAGGTTCTACTGATTATCATCTTGGCGGATTCCGTGCGGTTTCGCAAGATAGTTTTCGGGCGCAATATACAAGGCCGCTGGTATTGGGCACGCGTTGCCACATGCTTGCTATGTATGTGGTTCTTGAAAATTATTTGCAAATGGTGTGCGATTATCCTGCTGCCTACGAAGGCCAGCCTGGGTTTGATTTTATAAAAGAAATACCAACAACATGGGACGAAACAAAAGTGATAGACGCCAGAGTGAATGAATACATCCTTGATGCAAGAAAAAAAAATAATGAATGGTATGTAGGAGCCATAACCAATCATGAAAAAAGAAAAATAAATATTCCATTAAAATTTTTAGATGATGGGACATACACCGCAGAAATTTATACCGATGCAGATGATGTGGATGTAAATCCTAATCATTTAAATTTTGAAAGGAAAAATGTTACCCGGCAAGATAGCCTGTTATTTACACTGGCTTCCGGCGGAGGTATGGTTATGCATTTAAAAAAAGAATGAATTTTATCATCAAGGAAAAATAATAAATATAAAAAGTTCTGTTAATGCTTTTGATAACTCAACTCTTTATTATTACTTTTGATTTCCCTTCAAACTTCTACTTTAAAAATCAAATGTGTTCCTGTAAGCAGGAATAATTTTCAGCGTTACTAACGGTAACGCGTAAACGCTTTTTTAAAATACAAAATTTTTTTTCTTGAAATCAAAACTGTATCGTTTGTTAATTGGCTGTGCAGCTTCAGATGAAGATATTCTTGCAAAGTGCCCTCGTTCGGAACACATTAAACATGCTGGTTTCGGCGCATTAGTACTGGTTCCGGCTACGCTTGGATTATTTTCCATGACCTATGCCATTTCTACTTTTGTAGAAAAACCTTACTTATATATTCTTGCCGGAATTGTGTGGGCAGGTATCGTTTTTATTTTCGACAGGTTTATTATTTCATCCTTTCGCAAGAAAGGTTCGGTTGTAAAAGATATTACTTCACTCACTTTTTTATCGAGGATTATTTTTTCAGTTTTGGTTGGCATTGCGGTAGCACATCCTTTGGTATTGCTTTATTTTCATGAAAGCATTAATGTAAATATGGATGAAACCGCTCGCGCAAAAATTGACAGCATTGAAAATGTTTATCAGTTGCAGAAAAAAAATTACCAGTTACAAAATGATACGATTGATAGAAATGTAAACGCTAAATTTGATAGCATACATACTCAGGAAGCCATTCTTCATGATGAAATTAAAGGAGCCGTAAGAAGTGATGACAGAACCACAGGCAAGGCCGGCGAAGGGCCAACCTTTAAATATGATACCGCTTATCTCAACAAATTATACCATGATTTATCGCAAACAAAAATTGCGAATGAAAAAAAGATAGCAGAAAATAATATTGCAATTGCAAAACTCGATTCTGCAAGAAATTCAAAAATAAATAAGCTCACCTTCAGCCGGGATTATCTGGAAAGAGAAAAAGCATTAAGCCGTTTATCCGACTCAAACAGCATTATAAAAATTACCACGTGGTTTTTAATTTTATTTTTCATTTTAGTAGATATTTTGCCCGTAACATGGAAAGGCTTAACAAGTCGCGGCCCTTACGATGAATATTTAAAAGAAATTGAATTAAGAATAAAAAATGAAGTGCAGGAAAAAATAATAGACTCCGAAACAAAATTAGAAATACATAAACGAAATAAAGAAAGCGAATTAATTAATCACAGTGAGAGTTTGAAATATGAGTATGCGAATAGATAGCTAACTTCAACTTATAGACGTAATTGAAAATTTCAGTTTTCTGAATTATAAATACTTAATGAATACTTTGTATAAAATGGAGCAAACGTGGCGGTGGTTTGGACCGAAAGATCCCGTGAGCCTGCAGGAGGTAATGCAAACCGGCGCAACCGGGGTGGTAACGGCGTTGCATCACATACCTCATGGTGAAGTATGGACGAAAAATGAAATTAAAAAAAGACAAAATGAAGTGCAGAAAGCAGGATTGAAGTGGAGTGTAGTAGAAAGCCTTCCTGTGCACGAATCTATAAAAACAAGAACAGATAATTATAAAAATTATATTGAAAAATATAAAACTTCTGTTCGCAATATTGCGGCATGTGGTATTCCTGTTATCACTTATAATTTTATGCCGGTGAATGACTGGACACGTACCTCATTAAATTACAAAATGCCCGATGGCTCGCTGGCGCTGTATTTCAATTGGGTTGACCTGGCAGTTTTTGATATTTATATTTTGAAAAGAAAAAATGCCGACAATTCTTATTCAAAAAATATTTTATTAAATGCAGAGGAAAGATTTAAAAAATATTCTAAAAAGGAATTAAAAAGTTTGGCAGATGTTGTAATGTTTGGAATACCGGGTGAAAAAAAAATAATCACTACTGATATGCTGCAAAAGCTGCAAATGTATAAACACATTGATGCCGCTGCGTTGCGTGATAATCTTTGTTATTTTCAAAAAGAAGTGAGCGCCGTGGCTGAAGAGTGTGACGTAAAGCTGGCGATACATCCTGATGATCCGCCATTTCCTATTTTTGGATTGCCACGAATTGTAAGCACACAGGATGATTTCGATTTTTTTTTGAATAGAGTAAATAATAGTGCGAATGGTATTTGCTTTTGCACTGGCTCTTTGGGAGCTTCTAAAAATAATAATCTAACGGTGATGGCTAAACGCTTTTCAGAAAAAATTAATTTTGTGCATTTACGCAATGTAACAAAAGATAATGAAGAAAATTTTTATGAAGCAGATCATTTGAGTGGCGACAACGATATGGCGGCTATTGTAAAAGAAATAATTTTGCTTCAGCAAAAATTAAAAAAATCAATTCCATTTCGTCCCGATCACGGCCACCAGATGCTTGATGATATTAATAAAAAAACTAACCCCGGCTATTCAGCAATTGGCAGGTTGCGCGGAATGGCAGAAATAAGAGGACTTGAAATGGGAATACTTCATTCAATGAATTTGTTTTGAAAATAATTATAAGCTATAAAATTAGTTATTCCAAAACTTTCTTATACAAATTTTCATAAAGAGGAACGATCTTGTTTATATCAAATTTTTTGGCTTGCTTCAGTGCATTTTTTTTCATTTCTTTAAATGCATTTTCATCAGAAAAAACACCAATAATTTTTTTGCTCATACATGCTACATCTCCTACATCACAAAGAAATCCGGTAACATCGTTAATATTAATTTCGGGTAGTCCGCCGACATTTGTTGAAACCACCGGAACCCCTGCTGCCATGGCTTCCAGAGCTACTAACCCGAAGCTTTCATATTCGCTTGGCAAAATAAACATATCAGAAATGGCAAGTATATCTTCCATCTGTTCCTGCCTGCCGAGAAATTTTACATCGGCATGAGCATCTAATTGGCGGCAAAGCCCTTCGATGTGAGTACGTTCCGGTCCGTCGCCTACAAATAAAAGTTTTGAAGGAATTTTTTTATTCACTTCTTTAAAAACATTTACTACATCATCTACTCTTTTTACTTTTCTGAAGTTGGATGCATGCAATAAAATTTTTTCATTTTTGGGAGCGATGATTTGCCTGAATGCCTGAACGGCGGTGCGTTCGAAACGTTTTATGTCAACAAAATTATAGATCACTTCTATTTCTTTTTCCATTTTAAAATTCAGGTACGTTTCATCGCGAAGATTTTTGGAAACGGCGGTAATGGCGTCACTTTCATTCATGGAAAAAGTAACAACAGGCGAATAGGTTTTATCTCTTCCAACCAAAGTAATATCAGTTCCATGCAATGTGGTAATTACCGGAATTTTTTTACCTTCTTTCAATAAAATTTGTTTTGCCATATATGCTGCGGAAGCATGTGGAATAGCATAATGAACGTGCAACAACTCTACTTCATTATTAATAATTACATCTACCATTTTACTGGCGAGCGCTGTTTCATACGGTGGGAAATCGAAAAGCGGGTAAGTAGGAACTCTAACTTCATGATAAAAAATATTTGCATGAAAAGCGTTCAACCGCACAGGTTGCTGGTAAGTGATAAAATGTATGTTATGTCCTTTATCTGCCAATGCTTTTCCCAACTCAGTTGCCAATACGCCGCTTCCGCCATAGGTGGGATAGCACACGATTCCTATGTTCATAATTATTCTTTTATAAATTTAATGGGCAAATTTACAACTTCTTTTATGCAGCAATCAGGGTGGTTATATTAGAAATGATAAACGATATAAAAAAGGAAATAACTAAAAACAAATTTTTACGTTATTCCTTTTTTTTTTAATTAAAATAATTTATTGCAAATAAAACATAAAAACATATCAACTTTTGTTATCTGCCTTCTTTTTTATCTTTTGCATTTCCGATTATGTAACCTCCTGCAGCACCGGCAATGCCTCCTATAATAGCTCCTTTCCCCTTTTTTTTGCTGATGATGGCTCCACCTACGGCGCCTACGGCGCCGCCAATTACAGCATCTTTTGCTTTATGGCTCCAACCTTTTTTTTGGGTGGTGGTTGTAGAAGTTGCGCTGGTATTTTCTTTGGAAGTGGAAGCAGAATTATTGCCCGAAGTGGAAGAAGAGTTTGTTGGTTCAGTTCTTTCATTATCGTGGCGATTTACAGATTTTGTAATATGATGCATTGACTTTGCCGTATCGGAAGTGCCGTTATTTTCATAATTGGCTGTAGTATCGGTAAGCATTACTTTATTTGTTTTCAAATCCGGTGAATCGTTGTTACAGGCGGTAAAAACGATTGGAACTAAAATGATCATTAATAATTTTTTCATGATTGTGTCTTTAAAATTTATTTTTTAGACGATATTATATCCTAAAAATTATGTTACAATTCATTCAGAGAAAATTATGCCAGAATTAGATTTTAAATTTTAAAATGTAAAACGCATTCATTTTACAGGTAATTCAAGTTTTTTTTAACATAAAAATGCATCCAGTTATCTTTTTAAAGTCTCCGTTAATTAATGATTAGTACACAAAAAAATAATCTCCGTGAAAAACCGGAGATTATTTATAAAAGAGTTTGTCTTTTTTATTTTCGTGTATGCGTTACCGTTATATTTGGAAGGATGAATATTACATAGGAGTAAAGCTTTTTAGCACAGACACCGCATCATGATAATATTCTTTTGCGTAAGATATCCATATATAAAAACTAATATCAGGATGATCGGGATCTACAATAAGCATAACCGTTGCAGGAAAATCATTTTTAGAGCCATCAATGGCGCAACCCCAGTATCCATTAATATTTTCAAGATAAATAGGCTGGCTATTACCATCAGAATTTACAGAATTGTAATAGAGGTTTAAATCATTGGCCCATTTAATAATTGCATTTTTCATTCCATCGTAGGTAAGATTTTCGCCTTTACGTGGATAAATATCTAAAGCCATGGCGCTATTAGTGGCTTCATAAACCGTGGCGTCGTTTTTTTGTACTACCAGGTTATCGGGTGCTTTAAATTTCATTTTATAAGTGTCCCACGTCCATGATTGCAAAGATTGTGAATGAACAACCAGGCTTATTGTAATAAATAAAACAGTTTGGAAAATTTTGTGTCGCATAAATTTTGATTTTTAAATGTTCAGAGAATTGCTTTCGAAATAATTTCTAATAATAAAAAAAAAAAGAATGAAATGCAATAGCGGGAAGCTTTTTTTTAAAATATTTTGTAAAATATTTGTGTCGGTTTCATTTTTAATTTTAAGATATGAAAAATTGTGTAGTGTATTTATTCGAAAAATTAGTTCATGCAGAGCGCAAAGGAGAAACAGCGACTTGCAATCTTTGCCTCCCTGTCTGCCGCCAGGCAGGTTTGCGTGAAACTAAAATAATACACTACAAAAATTGAAACTTTTTTAAAAGATATATGCAAGAGTGAGCAGGCTGAAGCTTAAAAAATATTTTTTAATTACTTACCACAGTAAGTTCTGTTCGCCTGTTTAACGCACGCCCCGCCTCTGTTTTATTATCTGCAACAGAATTTGTTTCGCCCATTCCTTTAAAACTTAATCTTTCATTTTTAATTCCTTTACCTAATAAATAATTTACAACCGCCACAGCACGGCCTTTTGAAAGGGCAAGATTATCGGCGGGTTTGCCAACATTATCAGTATATCCGCTTATCAGAATTTTAATTGTTGGATTTTCATTCATCAGCTTTACAACGTTATCCAGTTCTGTAATGGATTCAGGTTTTAATTCTGTTTTTTTTGTATCGAAAAAAACATTTTTTAAAATGATGTGTGCATTGGCTTCAATCGGTTGTAAAGGAATGTCGGCTTCAAAAGTGGAATCAGGCGCTGTTGCGCTCATGTTATAATTTTCAGAATAAAATAAATATCCTTTGCGATTTACATTAAATGCATAATCTTTCCCGACAGGAAGTGTAATTAAATAATTGCCATCTTCATCGGTTTGCAATTCACTCATCAATTTTCGTGAATGGATGTCTGTTAGTTCCACCGAGGAAGGCAAACCTTTTTTTGTTTTTGCATCATACACATGACCTTTTACCCATAAAGTTCTTAGCGGGCGAATGTCTTCACGCAATTGAAAAGTATAAATATCAAGCCCACCTTTTGAATCGCTGCGGTCGCTGGAGTAATAAGCAGTCTTACCATCAGAAGCCACTACCAGCGAGCCTTCATCATCAATTGTATTAATAGGATACCCTAAATTTTCAGGCTTGCTCCATTGGCCATCCGACAATTTTCTGCTAACAAAAAGATCGGGTTTTTCGCTATACCCGGGATGACCATTGGAATTGAAAAATAAAGTTTGGTTATCTGCATGTATAAAAGGAGTGCCTTCATCTCCCGGGGTATTTATTTCAGGCCCGAGATTATAAGGTTCACTCCATTTACCATTATCATTTCTATGGCATACCCAAATGTCGGCGCCTCCAAAACCACCGGGCACATTACTGCTGAAATATAAATCCCTTTTATCAGGCGATAAAGATGGAGTGGATTCCCAAAATTCAGAATTCACATTCGGGCCAAGATTTTCAGGATCGCTCCATCCGTTTTTAGTTAAATAAGAAATGTACAAGTCGCAACTGCCAAGCCCTTGCGGGAAATTGCAACCTGTAAAAATTAACCATTTGCCATCCTGCGAAATATTTTGTGCGCCTTCATTAAATGTGGCTGAATTAATATTTCCGGGTAACGGATATGCTTTGCTCCAATTGCCATTTTCATTTAAATCACTTTCGTAAAAATCTTCATTGGTATTATTAACACGTCTTGTAAAAATTAATTTTTTTCCATCAATAGTGAGTGAAGGAAAATATTCTGATTCTTTTGAGTTAACACTATCGCCAAGATTTTGCGGAGCAAAAACATAATTTTTATCAGGATGATTTTTAGCATAATCAATCGCGAACTCATAAGTGCCTTTTCTGAATTCTCCTGACTTTTTACTTCTTTCATTTATAGTGGGGATTGCCAAAAAAGCATTTACCGCCTTTAATGCATCTTCAAATCTTCCGCATCCTGCAAGGTCTATCGAATATGGAAGCAAATAATAATTGGTATAAACTGAATCGAGCGAAAATGCTTTTTCAAAATCTTCAACGGCCTGCGAATAATTTTTTAAATCTGCGTGTATGCCTGCCCGTGAGAGATAAGCGTCAACAAATTTTGGTTCAATTTTTAAAGCTTCATCAATCATTTTTATAGCAGAGGTATAATCGCCGTTTACAGCTTTATTATTTGCCAGGTTATAAATCGTATTTGCATTATGATCAACCTTTGAAGGATCGTACCATTGCGCATTTGATTGTAAAAAACAATTGCATATTAAAAAGAATAAAATAGCTTTTTGCATGAATCAGATTTGATTAAAAGTAAAACGAATTTCTGATGCATTTATTTAATAGCTTGTTAATGGTAAATTCGTTGCTGATAGAGATTTTCTTTTCTCCTTCGGGGTTAGGGGCTTTTTAAGGCACGTTAATATATTTATGTATTTGCAAAGAAAGCTCCCATTGCGGATTTTGTTTGATATAATCAATTATAAGCGGAGTAACTATTGCAGCTTTGCTCCACTCGGGTTGCAGATAAAGTTTGCATGATGATACAACTTTCGATGCATATTTTTGCGCCCACGCAAAATCGGATTTATTAAAAATAATTATTTTCAATTCATTTGCTTTAAGAAGAATATCCTGTAACGGCGGTTTAAATTTTTTTGGTGAAAGGCACACCCAGTCCCAGTTTCCGGTAAGCGGGTATGCGCCTGATGTTTCAATATTTGTTTTAAAACCTTCGTTATGCAACTCATTAGTTAGTTCATTAAGATCATACATTGTAGGTTCTCCGCCGGTAATTACTGCAAGCCTTGCAGGATTTTTTTTTGCATTAGAAATAATCTGTTCAATGGTTTGTTCGCTGTATAAATTTTTATCCCAACTTTCTTTTACATCGCACCAAACACAGCCCACATCGCAGCCGGCAAGCCTTATAAAATAAGCGGCTTTACCCTGATGAAAACCTTCGCCCTGTAAGGTATAAAATGATTCCATTACGGGAAGAGTTGTTGTTTTTATAAGTGATGTTGTCATAAAAAATCAATAGGCAATGTGCAATAGGCAATAGGCAATGGGCAATGGCAACTGGCAAAAGTGAAATGAGCAAAAAATTAATAGACGATAATCAATAATTTTAATAATTTAATAATTAATAATTCACGCAAGCTTTATAAGTATTCATCAATAGCGCTGCAATAGTCATTAAACCTACTCCGCCGGGCACGGGTGAAATGTAACTGCATTTGGGCGCTACGTTTTCAAAGTCTACATCGCCAATTAATGCATAGCCACTTTTTTTTGTTACATCTTTTATACGATTGATGCCAACATCTATCACTACTGCATTTTCTTTTACCATATCTGCTGTTACAAATTTTTGTTTGCCAATGGCAGCAATAATTATATCAGCCTGCAGGCAAAGTTCTTTAAGATTTTTTGTTCGTGAATGACAAAGTGTAACTGTGGCATTACCATAAGTTGCATTGCGGCTTAATAAAATACTTATCGGCGTTCCTACATTATTGCTTCTGCCAATTACTATAACTTGCTTGCCTGCAGTTTCAATTTTATAATGTTGTATCAACAAAATAATTCCATACGGAGTTGCAGAAATAAATGTTGGTAAATCCAAAACCATTTTGCCAACATTCAACGGATGAAAACCATCCACATCTTTTTCTGGCGAGATAGTATTAATAATTTTTTTTTCAGAAATATTTTTTGGCAAAGGAACTTGTACTAAAATTCCATCAACATCCGGGTTGGCATTTAATTGTTGTATTTGTTGCAAAAGTTCTTGTTCTGATATGGAATCATTAAACCTTAATAAAGTAGATGTAATACCAATTTCATTGCAATTTTTTACTTTGGATGCAACATAAGTTTCACTTGCAGGATCATTGCCAACCAGCACTGCAGCGAGATGCGGTATTTTTTTTCCTGCGTTTTTTAATTCAAGAATTTTATTGGTAAGATCTTCTTTAATTGCTTTTGAAGCCAGCTTTCCATCTAATATTTGCATCCGGCAAAATTAATTAATGTGTTACGGATTATTATTTTTTGTACTGAAAATTCAAAATTTAATTTTTAAATTTAATGGTACGCTTAAACCGATGCTTTGAGAAAATTTTTTACATTTTGTGTTTGTATTTTATTACAGGCAAATGCGTCGGCGCAATCTTTAAGAAGGCCAATCGCTGCATCTTATATTGGCTTAGGCGCTTACAGCATTCATCATGCGGATGCATTTTCTTTTACCGCAAACCAGGCGGCTTTGGCACAAATAAAAAATGTTGCTATCGGCGTGTATGGCGAAAACAGGTTTTTATTGAATGCAACAAATATGTATTCGGCAGTAGTTGCTATGCCCACTCATGATGGAAATTTTGGAATACAAATAGATTATTTTGGATTTAAAGATTATAACGAATCGCAAATTGGGCTTGCTTATGCACAAAGCCTCGGAAGCAAATTGGATGTTGGAATAAAATTTAATTATTATTCTTTCAGGATACCTGCGTATCAAAATTCTTCCACAATAAATTTTGAAATAGGAGCCATTGCACATCTTACCGATAAGCTACATGCAGGTATTCATTTTTATAATCCGGTTGGTGGAAATTTATCAAAAACAAATAATGAAAAATTAAGTTCCATTTATAAATTTGGAATGGGTTATGAAGCATCTGAAAATTTTTTGGTGAGTGCAGAAATTGTAAAGCAGGAAGATGAGCCGGTAAATGTAAATGCGGGCATGCAATATAATTTTCAAAAACAATTTTTTGTAAGAGCAGGAATTAATTCTGAAAACGGATCGCCTTATGGCGGAGCAGGATTAAGCTGGGATGACTTACGTATTGATGTAAGTGCAAGCTATCATCCTCAATTAGGCATTAGCCCGGGTATTATGTTGATAGTAAATTTTCAAGCGAAAAAAATTGAGAAGAATTAATTACATAAAGATTTTTTTCAGCACTTCATTGTCTTTGTTTTTAAACATTGCAATATCTTATTGCCAGGACACACTTCCAGAGCCACCGCAGGTTATTGAACAACAATTGGAAAATCTTACTCAATCAAATGATGATGTTACTACCGAAGATGATTCGTACCTGCAGGATTTAGAACAATTTATTAAAGACCCAATCAATTTAAATTATGCCGATGAAGGTCAATTGGCAGAATTGAAAATATTATCTTCCATCCAAATCAGTAATTTAATTTTATACCGAAAGTTGCTCGGTAATTTTATAAGTATTTACGAATTGCAGGCAGTGCCTGATTGGGATATTAACCTGATAAAAAAACTTCGTGTGTACGTAACCGTTAGTAATACGCTAAATGTTTTTAACAGCTTGCACAGCCGTTTAAAAAAAGGAAGAAATACTTTATTGATCAGAGGAATACAAACGTTGGAAAAATCCAAAGGATATTTATTGAATAATTCCAATGCTGTCAATTTTTATCCCGGAAGTCCGCAAAAATTTTTAGTGCGTTATAAATATGTATTTAAAAATCTTTTGCAATATGGAATTACCGCAGAAAAAGATGCCGGCGAACAATTTTTTAAAGGAGCACAGAAAAATGGATTTGATTTTTATTCCGCTCATTTTTTTGCAAAAAATATTGGAATCATTAAGTCGCTTGCAATTGGTGATTTTACTGTAAGCCTTGGCCAGGGCTTAACACAGTGGGGTAGTCTCGCTTTCAGAAAAGGCCCGGATGTTATAAATATTAAACGCCAATCAGACGTGTTACGTCCTTATAATTCTGCGGGAGAAATAGCATTCAACAGGGGAGTAGGAATTACTTTACAAAAAAATAATTGGGCGGCTACTGCATTTGCAAGCTATCGCAAGCTGGATGCTAATTTTAATGCGGATACTTTAAATTTTGAAGATTTTGTTTCTTCATTACAAACATCGGGTCTCCATCGCACCGCCAGTGAAGTGGCGAATAAACATACACAAGGTCAATTCACATCAGGAGGCAATATTTCTTATTCAACCGACAGGTTGCATATCGGCATCAATGCAGTTCATTATAATTTTGAGCACAATATTATAAAACCTGTTTATTTATATAATGCGTATGCAATCTCGGGAAAAGCGATTGGTAATTATAGTATAGATTATAGTTATACTTATAAAAATCTTCATTTTTTCGGCGAAGCCGCAACAGATGAAGATATGGACAAAGCTTTTATCAACGGGCTTTTGATGAGTGTAGATTCACACGTGGATATGAGTTTTTTATACCGAAAAATTTCGCGAGGTTATCAATCTCTTTATACAAATGCATTTACTGAAAATACTTTTCCAACAAATGAAAGCGGTTTGTATGCGGGCATTTCAATATTGGCTTCATCTTATTTGCAAATAAATGCTTATGCAGATTTTTATAAATTTCCCTGGCTGAAATATAGAGTGGATGCGCCTTCTTCCGGAAACGATTATCTCATTCAGGTAACGTATTTGCCCAATAAGCAAGTTGAAGTTTATACAAGATATCATGTAGAAAAAAAATCAATTAATTATAATCCTGATGGCGTTACGCTCAATCCTGTAATTACTCAGCCGAAGCAAGATTTGCGAACACAGTTTTTTTATAAATTAAATCTTGCATTTGCATTGCGTGCAAGAGTGGAACTTTCATGGTTCGATAAAAAAGAAACTGATGCACAAAATGGTTTTCTTATTTACACGGATGTATTGTACAAGCCTTTGCTGAAGCCATTTTCAGGAAACATTCGTGTGCAATATTTTGAAACAGACGGATACGACAGCAGGCTGTATGCTTATGAAGATGATGTTCGTTACAGCTATTCAATTCCTGTTTTTTTTGATAAAGGTTATCGTTATTATATAAATTTTAATTATGATTTTAATAAAAAAATATCTGTGTGGGGTCGCTTTGCACAAACAATTTATCCGGGCAAAACATCTATTGGCAGCGGCCTTGATATGATTGAAGGAAATAAAAAATCTGAAATAACCTTGCAGGTTATTTATTCATTTTAAAATTTGCTAACTATACTTCCAAAATATATTTTGCATAAATATAATTTATGAAACAGCTTTAAAAAATTTTTTCATTTTGTTTCATAAATTAGTCAACAAATAAAAAAGCCTCCCTTTCGGGAGGCCTTATCATTGAGCAAAAAGTACACTTATTTAGATTTAATATCCACCGTATTTACATCGCCGCCACCAACTTCACAGCTAATCTCAACGCGGTCTGCACTGATGCCTTCTTTTTCTGTTAAGTATGCTTTAATGGCTGCACCTCTCTTGTTGCAAAGAGCTTGGGATGCTTTTGAAGCAGCCGGATAACCCGTAACAATTATTCCGCATTCTGCATTTTCTTTCAATTGAGATGCTACAGTTGCTAACATCGCTTTAGCATCGCTGCTAAGAGAGCTTCTGTTGTTTCTGAAAGAAATGCTTGGCAAATTCAACACGTGGCATTTATTAGTGTCGGCCATCATCATGTTTTTGCAACATTCGGGGTCTGGGCATTTACCTACGCCATCTGCATCTACAGGCTGGCATTGAGTTGGTGTAATCAATTCCTTGTCTTTGCAATCCGGAACGCCGTCTCCATCTGTATCTCTTGTAACACCGTGTGCATCTACAGGACAGCCTGCGGGGGTATTAGGTTCTTTGTCAAAAATATCTGAAACGCCATCACCATCAGAATCGGTAATGCCTAATTTTAATGAATCAACTTCTGTTTGTACATGAGTAATTTGCGATTGCAAAATATCATTGAGTTTAGATGCCGGATTATTAAACAGTAATTGTTCCTGGCCTTTTTTACCTAAGGCTAATTGTATGCCCAAAAATCCATAAGAATATTTATCGCGATGTACATCTGCGTGAATATAGGTACCATCAAAATTGTCATTATCTACTATGTTAGCTCTGTATCCCAGATCGAGATTTATCATTTCAGAGAGGTTGAATTTTAATCCAATGCCTACCGGAACAAAAAAGTTGGTAAGACTTTTACCATTATCAAATGCTGTTGAAGTGCCTGTAGCCCTGTCTGTAGTTGTAGGCTTATAAAATACAGCACCACCGCCTCCGCTAATATAAGGAACTACTTTGGTTTTCGGGTTAATCCAGTTAATATTACCAAAAGCATAAACACCGCTCAGGCTAATGGAATTCATCTTGGTTTCAAAAGATGAAATGGGACGATCTGTTGCGGGCACGCCATTCCAATAATTTTTGTTGTTATTACCTTTCAGTTTGCCGCCAACATAGTCTAACTGGGCGCCAAAGTGATGGGTAAATTGATATCCCAAATCGGCCCCATAGCCAAGGGTATAAAGGGGTTTGGTAAAATCATTGGAACCTCCAACTACGATGGAAGGCCGCAATGCTCCTACATTAATACCGATAGAAAATTTTTTGAACTGGCTGGTGCCTGTAAAGGGAGCTTGAGCAAAAATTGACAGGGAAGCAAAAAATAAAATACCGGTTACAATTGATGCTTTGATAAAATTAGTACGCATAGTTACATTTGTATTTGATTTAAAAATAATTTTAAAATTTCAAAGGTGAAAATATATTTCAACAAAAATATTAAATATAAAGCAATCTTTTTTTTATTTTACAAAACAATGATTTCTACAAAGTGTATTTTCATTTTACATTCTCACGGTAACTGATGAATTTATTGCTGCATCCTCATCTAATTTTTCAAAAACAGAATTTTTGCTTTTGAATTCCTTTACAATTAATTTCATTTGCTTCACTACGGCAAGGCTTTTATTTTGAGCTGCCAGGCTTATTAAAGAATCTAAATTAGTTACAATACTGTTTTCATTTTCATTTACTCTCGAAATCATTATTTTTTTATGATGGGTACTCATCACTTCTTCATTTTTATTCAATAGTTCTTCATATAATTTTTCTCCGGGCCTTAATCCAATAAAAGCTATTTGAATATCTTTTCCCGGAATTAACCCGGCGAGTTTTATCATCTTGTAAGCAAGGTCAATAATTTTTACAGGCTCACCCATATCGAAAACAAATATTTCTCCTCCTTTGCCCATAGTACCTGCTTCCAAGACCAATGAACAGGCTTCGGGAATGGTCATAAAAAAACGTGTAATATCAGGATGGGTAACGGTTACAGGGCCACCCATATCTATTTGTTCCTGGAAGCGGGGAATTACCGATCCATTGGATCCTAACACATTCCCGAAGCGGGTTGTTATAAATTTGGTATGCGATTTTTTATAAAAAATAATGTTTTCTGCTACATTAAAATTTTCTGAAACTTTGGTTTCAATTTGTTTTTGTGTGTTTTGCAATTCTCCCAAATACATTTCGGCAATTCTTTTAGAAGCGCCCATTATATTGGTAGGATTAATAGCTTTATCGGTAGAAATAAAAACAAAACGATCTACACTGTACTTTACTGCAAGGTCTGCAACCACTTTTGTGCCTAATACATTATTCATAACCGATTCGCAGGGATGCATTTCCATTAAAGGAACGTGTTTATAAGCGGCGGCATGAAAAACAATATCGGGTTTATAAGTTTTGAAAAGGCTCTCCATCGTATCGCGATGCCTCACATTGCTTACATGAAAAAAAATATTTTCTTTGCCGCAGGGTAATTGTTGCAATTGATTTTGTAATTCATATAACCCTGTTTCCCTGTTATCGCACAAAATGAGTTGCGCTACATTTATGCTGGTTAATTGTTTTGCAATTTCGCTTCCTATCGAACCGGCTGCTCCTGTAATTAATATTTTTTTACCTGCCAAATATTCTTTTACATGACCCGGAGCTAATTTAATGCTCGGACGATTTAAAAGATCTTCTATTTGCAAGTTTTTAATTTGTCTTGTGTGCAATTGCCCATCTACCCATTTTTGAACCGCAGGAATTACTTTTACATTTATATTTTTTGTAAGGCAAAAATCTACAATTTCATTTTTTAATTTTATTTCCAAATCATCAGATGCAAGAAAGAGATATTTAGCATTACATTTTTGGGCAATTAATTTTACTTGTTCCCATGAATAAATTTTGGCATTGTCAATTGATTTGCCCCATAGATTTTCTTTATGAGCTACAAATGCGATTACTTTATATTGATGGCCCGGAATAGATTCTATAGCATTTTTTAATAAAGCGCCGGTTGAAGTTTTTCCAAATACGATTACATTTTCTGCAGTGAGTTTTATCTTCAGGCTTCGGTGATACAATTCTTTTATCAATATGCGATAAGCAAATATTAAAAAAGAAGCTATAAAAAAATAAATAAATAAAACCGATGTTGGTACTATAAAGGCCAATTTGAATGAAGCGCAGATTACAATAGAAAGCAATAAAACAAATGAGGAACATAATACTGCGGAAACACATCTTAATCCTTCCTGCGCGCTTGATAAACGAATAATGCCTTCATACGTGCGAAATATTCTGAAGAAGATAATATTAAGACCCGTAACTAATACAACAGGAATAAAAATATCAGCATGTTTTATGGCATTGAAGTCCATATTGAAACGCAACAAATAAGCATAGTAAAGCGAAATGGCACAAAGAGCAAGGTCTAAAACAAAAATAATCCAACGAGGAACGGTAGGCCTGTTTTTTATAAATCTATAAAAAAAATTCAGGGGGTTAGGTTTATTCATTAACAATCTTCATTAATAGTGAAACGATCTATGCTATTAAAATCTTATATTTAAATCTATTGCAAATATAATGTTTATAATAAATTAAAATTTCATTAAGTTAAATAAGGGCTAAAATAATGCCACTTTTATAAATGCTTGTTTTTAACAGAGGAAAAAATCTTTAATAAACTTATAACTTAAAACGTAGAAAAATATTCTCATTATTTTTAAATTTTAAGTAAAATTTAAAACTTCAATGAAAAGTGAAATCGGTTTTAAAAAAAATAATTTCGTTTTGGATTTCGTTTATAATCTAAAGTTTAAAATAAATTGCGGAATAATTTTTGACGATGTTTAGAATAAATTTTTAAGTAAGAACGTTGCTATTTTATTTGGCTTATTAAATCATTGTTACTTATTTCAATTTCAAAAACTGCAAGAACAATGTTTGTGAGAAATAGTAAAAATCAAAAAAATGCATCAAGGGTTTTGTTGAAATAACATGTATTCTATGAATAAAATAGTGGCTTTCATTTATTTTTTTTCTTTTGCTTTCGCAGCAAAATCGCAAACGGATTTTACTTACTCTACTTCAAGCGGATTGTTCTGCAGCCCATCCACAATACTTTTTAATGCTTCATTTACCGGAAGCCCCAAAGGTTTTGTATGGACCTTTGGCAATGGCACGGGAAGCAACAGTCAAAACCCCTCAGCAACTTATAATAAAGCCGGAACTTATACCGTAAAATTAATTGTGATTTATGCAAGAAGCGCTTCATCAGTTACTAAAACAATTGTTATTAATCCTTCCGTTACAGCCACTATCGGTTTTGACAGAAATTATATTTGTCAGCCCGGCAATATAAATTTTACAGCAGGAGGAAGCGGTGGTATCAGTAATTATAATTGGGATTTTGGAGATGGAACAGTAATAAATACTAACACTACAAATACAACACACAACTTTGCTGCCTTAGGCACTTACAATGTAACCCTTTCTGCAACGAGTTCTTCGGGATGTTTCGATACAGTGCAAACTGTTATTAAAGTACAACCATTTTCCATTACAGGAACCGTATTGCCTACTACGGGGTGTGTGCCTGCTAATGTAAGTTTTAATGCTACTGCTACTATTCCTAAAAATAGCGTTATCTCAAATTATTTATGGGATTTTGGTGATGGAAGCCCTATCGTTTCAACCATTACAAAAACCACCAATCATGTTTATGCAACTCCAGGAAATTATTCGCCAAAGGTAACCATCACTACAAGTGAAGGATGCACGAATAGTTTTAATCTTAATGGAACTGCGTATGGCACTCCTCCTACCAACTCAATTGCATATCCTGTTGACACAACCATATGCGGCTCAGAAACAGCAAAGTTTGTTTCGAAAGCGACCAAAGCAAATAGTTATCATTGGAATTTTGGCGATGGGCAAAGCGCTACTGCGAGCGATACCATAACGAGTCATAAATATAAAACTTTGGGAACTAAAAATGTAACTGTTACTCCTGCTTATAATGGATGTAATGGCACTCCCGTAAATTTTCAAATTAATGTAGTTGGTGTTATTGCAACTTATAATTATTCCAATACCTGCACCGATAAAAAAACTTTTTCTTTTACAAATACAAGTCAGGGAAATCTATCAACCGTTTCATGGGATTTTGGCGATGGCTCGCCGGTTGTGAATACACTCAATGCTGTTCATACATTTCCGCAATCAGGTTCTTTCGTAACTACGCTTACTGTTACCGACAGCATTACCGGTTGTAGTGATTCTTATTCTATAACTATTTATACATCCAATCCCGCCCTCATAAATCCTGATACTTCCATTTGTAAAAACAGCATCACCACTTTTTCTGTTATCAATAATTATTTAAATCCTTCGGATACCTATACATGGCATGTAGCAGGCCAGGTTGCAGGGCCTTTAACCGATTCATCTATTACAATTACTGCCGCCACCTTAGGAAATTTCAATGACTATGTAATTATCAATAACGGAAGCGGATATTGCAAAGATACTATTCGCTTAAATAATACATTATTGGTAAGAGGCCCCGATCTTGGTTTTACTGCGCCCAATTCCATTTGCTTAAATGATATGTATAATGTAACCAATACTTCCAAACCCTTTATCCCGGCTGATTCTATAACAATGTGGTTTTGGAATTTTGGTTTAAACAATGCAAACGATAGCTCTTATCAACCTCAGCCCTATCTTTATAAAAATGCCGGAACTTATAAAGTAAAACTAACGGGTATTGATATAAATGGTTGTAAAGACACACTTGTAAAGCCAGTAACCGTACATCCATTGCCTTTTTTATATCTGGTTCCTGCTATTGATACACTTTGTGCAGGAACTGTAGATACACTTTTTGCATTTCATGATGGAAAAATACAATGGTCGCCGGCCGGCTCTTTATCATGCAACTCATGCGATACAGCGCTAACCACAGCTTCATCGGATACCAAATATTACATTACCGATACCACCAGCTTTGGCTGCAAAGTAATTGATAGTATTATGGTAAAAGTATATCCACCCTTTACTGCTGTTGCATTAAACAATAATCCTTACATATGCCTGAATGATACCGTGCAATTAAATGTGGAACCTCCGGGAAAAGTAATTGTATGGACCCCGCCGGCGGGCTTATCCAATCCGAACAATTATGGGCCCATTGCTTCTCCTTTGCAAAATACTACCTACACCGCTATGCTTACAGATTCGGCGGGATGCTTTACCAGCAGCGTTAATATTAATGTAAATGTAAAAAGCTTGCCATCTGTAGATGCAGGCCCAGACCAGATTGTACCTTATAATTCTCTTTTTAGCATAAACCCTGTGTACAGCAATAACGTACAATCTTACAATTGGACTCCCGGCACTTTATTAAATTGCACCACCTGCGCTGACCCAACGGGTACTGCGCTTAGCTCGAACACCTATTTTATAAAAGTATCTTCCGATAGCGGATGTGTTGCCCTCGATTCAATACATATTTTTGTACAATGTAAAGATTCTTACATTTTAATGCCAAATGCATTTACTCCCAATGGCGATAATCTGAATGATTATTTTTACCCATTAACCCGCGGCATAAAAATCATTCTCAGATTTTCAATTTATGATCGTTTTGGAAAGCTGGTTTATGAAGCGAGAAATTTTGTGCCCAATGATAAAACCTATGGATGGAATGGGAAAGTAGGCGGTGTGGATGCAACCACTAATGTATTTGTTTATTATCTCGAAGCCCTTTGTGATGTGGGTGAAAAACTTTCTAAAAAAGGAAGTGTTGTTTTAATAAAATAAATTTATAGGATTAAATATTTGGTTCGCAAAACCAATAGCAGAAATCATTTGATTTGGGCTTTACTAGTTCCGTAGGAACTTTTTGATGGGTAGCCCTTTACGGGTAAGAGCATTACACGTTCCTTCGGAACGAATGGTGCTTTTTATTGCATTGCTACCCATGAATTGTACCTACAGTACAAAAAATATAATTTAATTCTATAAATTTATTGAAGTAATGTTATTTGTGCATTACAAAAAAAGACCGTCTCGAGCCGGTCTTTTAATAATAATTCTGGCAAGCTTCTTAGCTTATCGTTACCTCACCGGTAAACACGCTGTTGGCAACATGGCCTGAATCTGAAATAAATCCTATCCAGGTTTCTACTGCAAGCCCTGAAAAAGGCAGCACATTTAATGCCCCCGTGAGCGCACTTCGGTTTGCCCCGGCCAATGTATAAATTGCCTGTTTCAATGTGGGGCAATAGGCTACAAAAATGGCCTGGTCGGTTGCTTTAGCAATGCCAACACCGGAGTTGTCTGTCCAGCTATACGTAAGTATGCTGCCTGCTCCTGAAGTTACTGCCGGGCCAAGCGCATTCGGAAGATCGCCCCTGCTCACCAATGCTAATGAATAATCAATTGCAAAGGTTGGGTACGCGCCTGTTATAGCATTTCGGATGTTATAGCCGAAGGCATTATTAATGCCTGTCATTTGAATGGCAAAATCACGAAAGCTAATGTTAAGCAAACCTGCCATTGGTTGTAAAAAGCGCATGATGAGGGCAAACTTAAGCTGCTGCGCAAGCTGCTTTTCTGTTGGGTCAAAGTTGCGGCGGTTGGTTTTGCTGCGCATATATTCTATGCCTTTCCAGCTTCCGCCTACTACGCTGCCTACTGTGCCGGAGAATCCGCCAAGGATTCCCTTGTTAATGGTTCCCATAAAAATTGATTTTAAAAAATTATTAAATTAAGATACCACGTTGTGTGCCTGTTTGCAAATTGAGTACTCATGCACGCAACAGTTCCTTAACGATAGTACATTTTAATGATTGCTAAATATCTAAAAATTGCGAAGCTGTACGCAACGATTAAGTAGGATTGCTTTTTTACGCAACATTTTTTCCTATTTGAATGGGTAATAATACAAGTCAGATTAAAGAATATTGCTGTTATGCGGTATGCCTTACAAAGTACATTGAATTTTTTATAGCATAGATAGCAACGCCTGCCACCGTTTTTACATTCATCTTACTTAAAATTTTTGATCGTATGCCATCAACTGTTCTCTTGCTCATAAAAAGAATGTTTCCTATTTCTTCGCTCGATTTTTCTTCACAAATAAGCGTAATGATTTCTTTTTCTTTGTCAGAAAATAAATCCAGATTTTGTTTCGTATATGGATTGAACTTGCTTTTTGAAATAAGTTTTACCAGTCTTGATGAGGTGGACTTGCAATAATATGGATTGTATTCATTAACCGTTTTAATAGCTTCAATGATTTCACCTTTTTGTGCATTTTTTAAAATATATCCAAGAGAACCTGCTTCTAATGCCTCAACTATTAAGTATTCTGTATCAAAAGTGGAAAGTGCAATTATCCTGGTGATTCCCGATTTATAAATTTCTTTAATGGCTTCTACGCCACTCACACCGGGCATTATTAAATCCGCAACAATTACATCAGGGTGTTTTTCTTTCACTAACTCTATCAATTGCTTTCCGTTTGATGCTTCTCCAATTATTTCAATTTCTTCGTCTGCATTCAATAACAAGCGAAGGCCATCACGATACACATCATGATCGTCTGCTATAATTACTTTTATTTTGAGGCTGCTCATTTATATTGGAATTTTAAATAAATAATCAACACCATTACCGGGTGTGGTGGTTAGGTAAACTTTTGCTTTTAAAATGTCTGCCCTCCACGAAATATTTTTTAATCCGGCCCCTTTTAGATTTGTAGTTATTTCTTTCTTTTTGAATCCGATTCCGTTATCGCTAATACTTAATTCTATTGCGCTTTTAATTTTTACAATTGTAAAATTCACTACCGTGGCTTTTGAATGTTTTACAATATTGTTGAGAATTTCTTGTGCTATCCGGTAAATATGTAAAGCATTATTCTTTTCAAAAATGCCTGCATGAAATTTATAATTCACCGTTATATCTGTATTGTCTGTAACTATATCTATCAATTCTTTTAATGCTTCATCTAAACCGCGCCTTTGCAAAACACCGGGCATCATATTAAATGAAATGTGCCTTATTTTTTTCATAACTTCATCAATCTGCATTTCAGCGTTTTCTATGATTGAGCTGTTTTCATTATTTAAATTTTTTAAACATTGGAGTCGTAATTTAATAGCGGATAAAGATGCTCCTAAGTCATCATGTAAGTCCTTTGAAATTCTTTCCCTTTCTTTGTCAAGATAGTAAAATTGTTCTTTTATTTTTTCTACATGAAATGCAACTTTTTTTCTTTGATAACGAACGATGGTAACAATAAAAAACCCTATCAATGAAAGAAAAATAATCACACCAATTAATATGGCAATATAAATTCTCGTTTCGTGGGGATACATAAAATGGCTATTGCATAAAGCAGGTTAGAGATCACATTTACAAAATAAAGCATTATATACAGATTCCATAAAAAGATTTCGCTTAATGCAAAGTGAATGATATTGAATGATTCTACAAAGGCTTTACAGCCATAATAAAATAAAAAAGTACTGCATATAATAAACATTGCATTTTTAAATAAAGGCCCTTTCTCATAGATAATAATTTTATTTATTTGATTAATGCTTAATAAAACAATGATCAAGGAATAAAAAATTCTAAACAATGAATTATTGTGATCAATGTGGCTGATAATGAGATTATCTAAAACCCAAATGATGAAACCTAAAAATGCAAGAAGGTAATAATTTTTGCAAATGTTTTCGTTCCACTTATAAAATTGCAAAAGAAGCAACAGATACTCGATCAACACAAATAAATTAGCGTTAATAGCATTGTTTCTAAAACTATAAACAAATGCAATACTTATTAATTCATTCAGCAGCCCGAACCAAGTAATTATAAGAAAGGGATAGTAATCACTGCTAATTCGTTTAAACTTTACAATTCCTGCTATTGCTGCAAATACAATTGAAAGGTTAAGGACAATGCTTATAAAAAAACTATGCATATTATTCACCATTTAAAGGCGATGGAGGCGGACATGCCGGAGGACAGCGAATCCCATCTTCTAATATGGGAGGGTCATCATCAGACGCTACATTTGCAGTTGGAGGAAGAATATCTTTATTATTTGCATCGGCGGCAATCAGCACAGCATCTACTTCTCCGGTTTCTTTCATTCCATAATATATTCTCAGGTAAGCGCAGCCGGGGGTTGCCAGCAGGTTGTTAATAGCAGCAATTTCAAAGGTTTCACAGATTGGATAATTGGAGGGCCTGTTTGCCCTGTAAAGAGTTGTCATGTCAATCGCAGTTTGCAACGAAATTTCATGTGATGTGGTTTTACTCATATTAGTTGTTTTATGCCGCAATTTATAATTGGGAACTTAATAACCGGTACGTACCAATACTATAAAACTGCGCAATGATACCGAATTTTAATAAAACCGTTTAAGGGCGCTTATTCTTTTTTTTATTATTGTATTGTGTTGGCTAATTGCATGAAACAAACTTTGTAAATGCATTTATCTTCCTACCATATTGAACGGTTGCAGGCTATTAAAGCGCTTATTGACTCTAATCTTACGAGGCATTACACAATTTCTGAATTGGCAAAACATGCCGGAATGAGTGAAACAAATAAAAAAGAAAGTTTTAAACAACTATTTGGAAAAGGTCTTTACCATTATTTAATTCAACAGCGTTTTGTAAAAGCTGTTTATCTTCTTGAAGAAACCGACATGACCTTAAAAGAAATAAGCCATAAGCTTGGTTATAAATTTACCTGCAATTTTATAACTGCTTTTAAAAGAAAGTATGGCAAACCTCCTATAAAATACAAATGGAATAAGTAAGTGCACGGGGTTTTTAAAAATGTCTTTTTGCAAATCTTTTGCGTCCCTTTTAAAAATTTTGCATTTCTAACTTGCAGTTTCAAATTATTACGAAATGACAATTTCAAATAACATTATTAAAATTTTTTGTTGCAACAAAATGTATTTGTTCTGCAGAACAAGTACAAAAGGGTTAGGCGCAACCCACGGTATCTAAATTCATAATTTCTTAAAACAATTAAAAATGAAAAAGATTAGATTCTTGTTATTGGCCTTCTTGGTAATTATATCGGGAGTTATTTTTACTGCTTTCTCAACCCATAAAAAAAATCATGGAGTTAAAAAGCATCCCACGACCCTCTTTTATTATAAGTACAACCTTACTACGGCATCAGGTGAAAATACACCCTCGAATTACACATTTATTTCACCGCAGCCGCCAGATGATGAACATGTGGAAGATTGTGGAGGTTCTCAGTTACCTTGTGTAATACATGCCCAGGGTACTATGATGGCTCCTAATGCATCAGAAATAACTTCAGGCAATTTGCCCAATGTTACTTTAACTCAAAAAGATTCACAGTAAATGGAACTGGCTTTAAAAGGAGGTAATTTTTTGCCTCCTTTTATTCTGCATTTTGTTGCATTCCGGTCAACTTTATAATATCATCTGGAATAGGGAAATTATATCTTAAAGCATTTGGGGCTATCATATATGTTTGGCCTGCTATTACCCGTTTCATCGTTATCCCGGCTCCTAATTTATTTAATCTTTTTATATCCATCCATCGAAAGCCACGCATAATTAATTCTTTTCTTCTTTCCTGCAATATTTGATTAAGGGCGTCATTGGCGTCTAATGCCGTTAAAGGAACAAAGGCAGAGCTTTTCCATCTTTTTACCAAAAGTTTATTTAATTCGTCCATTGCCGCACTTGCATTGCCAGACCGTGCAATGCATTCAGCATTAATAAGAACTATTTCATCAACAGCAACACCACTAAACAATGTTATTCCACCTTCATAGCTTCCTTTGAAAGTATAAGCACCACTACTTTTTTTAAAGAATATGATTTTACGGAGATCATTATCATCATACGATTGATACAATAAGGTATCTATCTTAGCCTTGTTGCCAGAAAAGAGAGCAGGCACTGGCATTCGATTGTCCATTATGATCTCTTTGTTAAGTCTTGCTATTGGAAAGGAGGCTCCCGCATTTAGTTCATTATAATCAAGCAAAGTATCGTATAATGTAAGGCAAGAATCGGAGTATAAACCTGCATTTACAAAATCGCCCATTGATAAAAAAGTGCGGGCAAGCAAAGCATAGCCTGCAGGCCTCGATGCTCTTACAATATGCACAGGAACTACAGGCAAAAGGGGAATAGATTGTTTATAATCTGTAATAATTCTATCATAGGTTTCTTGTAAAGTTGCTCTCACTGACTGCTCATTAAAATCGGAATGCAACCTTAAAGGAATTCCCAAATCTTTTGCAGCAGTGCTTTTATCGTAAATATTCGCCCATTGCCATGCTACTAATTGAAATGATCTGGCTCTTAAAAGTAATGCCTGTCCTTTTATATTATCCCATTGGGCTGCATTTTCCGCATTGCGTTCAATTTCATTTAAATGGTCTAAAACAGTATTTGCAATGTT
>JAICZH010000071.1 GCA_025933775.1 Chitinophagaceae bacterium | reverse complement strand
TAAGTCGTTTTATATTTGCAACCGGTTTTTTAGATTAATTATATTTGCAAACATTTTTTTAAATTGGCCCCGTAGCTCAGTGGATAGAGCAACAGCCTTCTAAGCTGTGGGTCGAACGTTCGAGTCGTTCCGGGGTCACTACGATTTTCAATCTTTTGACAAGAGTTTCCGTGGGGTTTAATAAATCCGGTATTACTGTTGCCGGTGAAAAGCAAAAGAAAAAAATTGAAGCGGGCTTGCATGAATTAGGACACGAACTTTTAGGTATTCATTTGTAATAGACTTACTAATAGACCAATTCAGCAATAAATACTTTTTGTAAAACATCCCTTTTCTTTCTTTAAAATCTTTCTTAATTCTTTTCCTTTTGTATTTTTATAAAAAACAAAATTGAATGGATGTTCACATTGAAGAAAGCTGGAAGGAAATTTTAAAAGAAGAATTTGATAAAATATATTTTCAACAAATTGTAACTTTTTTAAAAGCTGAAAAATCTGCAGGCAAAATTATTTATCCGCCGGGTCCGTTAATCTTTAATGCATTTAATAAAACTCCATTTCCAAAAATAAAAGTTGTATTGCTTGGCCAGGATCCGTATCACAACAAAGGGCAGGCAATGGGATTAAGCTTTTCAGTTCCAGACAGCGTTGCCAAACCGCCCTCATTAATTAATATTTTTAAAGAGCTTGAAAATGATTTGGGAATTGCTGCGCCTGTAAATGGAAATCTTGAAAAGTGGGCTATGCAAGGCGTAATGCTGTTGAATGCGTCATTAACCGTGCGGCAAAATGAACCTGCAAGCCACAGTAAAATTGGCTGGCTGCAATTTACGGATATAGTTATTTCAAAAATTTCGCAACAAAAAACAGGAATTATTTTTTTGCTTTGGGGAAAATTTGCACAGGATAAACAATTTTTGATTGACGAAACAAAACATTATGTACTTAAAGCAGCGCATCCATCGCCATTCAGTGCCGATAAAGGTTTTTTTGGATGCAGCCATTTTTCAAAAGCAAATGAATTACTTACTGCGCAAAATAAAGAAGCTATTGACTGGAAATTATAGCCCTGAACTACATGGTTGCCACAATTGCCCCTAATTAAAACGAATAAAAAACTAAGCCTTCACTATAAATAATTTATAAAAATTGAAAAATTTTTTTGCAGCAATTTTTGCAGTATGGGCACTGATAATTTTTATCATTACTATGATTCCTGTTGCATTAGCAATATGGGTTATTGGAATAATAAAAGAGCCAAAGCGGACGTATATTTTTGGTATCATTTCAAAATTTTGGATGCGAATATTTTTTTTTGCAACGGGTTGCAGGTTAAAAATATTTGGTAAAAAAAATTTTAAACCCAGAGAAAATTATATTGTTGTTTGCAATCATAATTCATTAATGGATGTGCCGCTTACTACTCCATTTATACCAGGGGCAAATAAAACTATTGCAAAGGCCGAGATGGCGAGGATACCGGTGTTTGGATTAATTTATAAAAGAGGTTCCATTCTGGTTGACAGAAACGATAAAAACAGCCGGCGCGATAGTTTCAGAAAAATGAAAAATGTTTTGGGATCAGGAATGCATGTATGCATTTATCCCGAAGGAACAAGAAATAAAACTGAAAAGTCTTTAAAAGAATTTCATGATGGCGCATTTAAACTGGCTGTTGAAACGGGGAACAGCATTTTACCCACATTAATATTTAATACAAAAAAAGTTTTACCGTCGGGAAAAAAATTTTTCTTCTGGCCTTCAAAAATGGAATTGCATTTTTTGCCGCCAATAGCTGTAAATAAATTTGACGATTTTGAAATAGTGAAACAAAAAGTACATAAGATGATGAGTGAATATTATATTAGGCATCTTTAATAAGCAAAGGAGATTGATTGCTATTGGGGGAATGAGCTATTCAATTATTTTGTTTCTCATGCCGTAGGTTATTAAGCCACCAATGGTTTTGGCGCCTACTTTATTTTTCATATTCTGGCGAATGGTTTCAATAGTTCGTGGGCTTAAAAAAATTATTTTAGAAATTTCTTCGGTGGTTTTATCCTCAGCAAGCAATTGCAGTATTTTCAATTCTTTTTCGCTAAATGCAACAGGCACGGTACTTCCATAATGATGACGCACATTTTTTTTCTGCATCAGTTTGCCCATCACGGCATTATTTACTAATTGGTTAAAATAAAAATCATCATTCATGCAGGTAAGAATGGCTTCATAAATTTCATCGGGGTCTGTGGTTTTTGTAAGGTAAGCGTTGGCGCCCATTTCCATCATTTTACTAATCATCTGTTGATCATCGTACATAGTCAGCACAATTATTTTCAAGTCTTCATGCTCTTTGCGAAGCATGGAAATGGCATTGATTCCGTCAATTTCCGGCATTCGTATGTCCATTAATAATACGTCTGGTTTTTTAATGTCAATTTTATGCATGAGGTCTTTGCCATTTTCAGCTTCCCATATCATTTTGAGATTTTCTTTAGAAGCAAGCGCCATTTTTATTCCATCCCTGAAAATTTTGTGGTCATCGGCAATGGCAATTTTAATTACTGAGGTAATAGACATGGATTTTTTTGTGCTGAGTTTTAATGGTAATTAGTAAAAGTATAAAACTATAACGAAGAATAAACAAATCTATTTCAGAAAATACCTATTATTTTTTATTTAAACTGGTTTTTTATTAGAAATTTTACTTTGGGCAATCTACTCATTTTATTTTCTTGAATTACGAAGCAGCATTTGCACTTTCACTTAAATGAATGTATTAATTACATTGCTGCCCTCAAGCAATTCTGCTCTTTATAATTTTTTTAAAGTTTTTGAAGTTTTTGAAATTTATTTCGCTAATATTTTTAAAGGGGTAATTTTATTTATAACTTATGAGAGTCATTAAAAGGTTTTAAATGTAATTTAATATTGTTAAGCATATAATTATTACTTTTGCCAAATCGCCTAAGTATCCTCTTCTCGGTTTTTTACTATCCTCTTTTTAGTATTGTTACGATGGAAAAGTTGCTATTAAACTGAATAGTAATTTTACTAATTTTAGTGCGTATATTTACCTAATTTTTGATGCATATTTTACTATCTATTTTGGGCTGAAATCCGCATCTGTAAAGGTTTTTTATAAATTTTTTAAAGTATTTCCCACAAAATAGTAATTGTATGACATTGCTTTTTTTTGGAAGTTTATATTCAAAATTATCAAATTAAGCCACAAAAACAACTAAAAACTTACAACTATGACTCAAAATGCACTTTTAGAAACCAAAAGCCTGGCTGAAGTAGGCGAGAACATTGGTCTTACAGAAGGTATTCAATTAGTAAAAGCTTTCAGAGAAGCTAACCCAACAGCTACAAAAGGTTATTACATTGGCCGTAATATACTTGAGCAAATTATGGCTCAGCCGGGTTGCGTAGGAATTAATTTCCGCAAATGCCTTACAAATACTAACGAAGAACATTTAGTATATACAGGTGTGGATGCAGAAGGAAAAGACATTCTCGAATTTACCGTAGTAACTAATACTGGTGATATGGTAAAACAAGATGGAATTGTTGCAGACAGAACAATTTACTGGGATGATTTAAATGGAGTAATAGAAGTATTGAATTCATAATTTTTAGATTGATAATTTTTAAAATTTAAAATAGATAGTTATATTTGGTCTTAAACTGACCTGCTATCTTTAGATTAATTACATATATAACTATTTTTTCTAGCTTATTACCCTTAATGTTTTTTCTTTTTTTCAAAGGAAGGGAGAAAGAAAAAACATTAAGGGTAATTTTTTATTATATTGTTTACTGTATTATAAATGAAGCGATAGGTTATTATCTGCATGAAATAAATAAAAGTGACTTTATTCTTTTTGCTCTTTACACGTTGTTAGAATTTACCTTCTTTTCTCTTTTCTATTATTATGCATTGCCTAAGAAACCAGTAAGAAAAGTAGTTCCCATAATGTGGGCATTGTTTTTCATATTTGAGTGTATTGATTTTTTCCTAATAAACCAAATGAATGCCTTTGACTCATTTGCCGTTGGTGTTGAATCTATTCTCATTATTCTTTTATGTATTTATTATCTTGTTATCCAACTAAAAGGAACTAATACTCTTTTTGTATATTCAACCTTCAATTTTTGGGTTATTATTACGTTTCTTATTTACCTGTCCGGAACATTGTTTTTATATGTAATGGCAGAAAATATGATTCAAAACAGAGAATTTCGAATTCAGTACATCGTTATAAATTCTGTATTTAATGTAATTAAAAATATTTTACTTTCCATAGCCATGCTTATGAAACCTACCCCAATTAAAAACCCGGAGCAAAAAGACAGAAACCTGGATGAGGTGCTGTCTTATAATTTAAAAAACTAAAACGCTTACATGCAGATGTATTTTTTGCAGGCATCAGGCAATACTTTTGGCTTATCTAACGTGCTTATATTCGGTACTATTGGTATGTGCGTAATGGCAATTACACTGGTATCGGTAGTAGTGTTTCATCAACGCCGGGTTATTAAATTTAATAAGCAATTGCAAAAGATTGAAGAAGAAAAGCAACAAATGCTTTTGAAAGCTTCTATTAATTTTCAGGAAGAAGAGCGCCAGCGTATTGCAGCCGACCTGCATGATGATGCCGGGCCTCTTTTGGCAACTGCGAGGCTTTACCTCAATGAAAATTTAATTCACCAGGAACCTGCAGTTCAGTTACAATCTATCTTTAGCGCCAAGCAAATTATTGACGACACAATCCAGCTCATACGCAATATTTCCCATAGCCTTATGCCGCCTACGCTTAAAAATTTCGGCTTGGAATCGGCCATCAAAGATCTTTTTGAAAAAATAAACGGATCAGGCGTAATAAATGCCAGCGCTCGTTTTCATGATACCCGCGACAGATTAACGGAAGAACAGGAGCTGCTTGTTTTTAGAATTTTACAAGAGTTGGTAACTAATATTATTAAACATAGTTCTGCAGGCTTTATACACCTTACCCAAAATGTACAGGGAAATTTTTCTTACTTTCGTATTCACCATGATGGAAAAGGAATTCTGCAGGAAGAATTTGAAAAACTAAATTACGATTCTGTTGGGCTTGGCTTAAAAAATATAGTAAGCCGGATTAAAGTACTAAAAGGAAGCATTTCATTCGACATTGATAGTTCACAAACTTATTATAAAGTAACGATTGAGATACCAAGAGAGCCTGGTAATAAATAAACTTAAATGTTTTGCTTTTCATTTAACCCCTTAAGTTAATTATGGATACCATAAAAGTTGCCATAGCTGATGACCACAAAATTTTCAGGAAAGGAGTTATCCTTTCTTTAAAGCAATATCATAATATAGAATTTGTGTTGGAAGCAGAAAATGGAGAAGAATTAATTCAGGGTGTGGCAGATGCAAATCCAGACATCATACTTATGGACCTTAAAATGCCCGTAAAAGATGGAATTGAAACTACGAAATACATCAATAAACATTTTCCTGAAATAAGAATTTTGATTCTAACTATGTATGAAGATGCCCGTTTTGTGGGACATCTTATGGATAGTGGTGCCAACGGGTATTTATTAAAAAGCACCGACCCTGAAGAAATAAGGCAGGGAATTATGGACGTAATGAAAACAGGCTTTTATTTAAATAATTTCGTGAACCGGGTTCTCATTAAAAAAAATTTCTCAAAACAAAAATTCAATCCAAATCTTAATAGCGAAATAGTGATAAGCGGCAGAGAAAAGGAAGTGCTCTCATTGGTATGCCTCGAATATACCGCACAGGAAATTGCTCAAAAAATGGATATAAGCGCCCGAACCGTAGAAGCGATTAAAGACAGGCTGATGGAACGCTTTGGAGTAAAAAATTCCGTGGGGCTTGTTTTTTTTGCTATGAAAAATTCATTAATAGATTAATGTGCTAATATGCTAATGAGCCAATGTGCTAATGTGCTAATGTGCTAATGGTTTTTATTATAGTTACAATTCAGACTCCTAATTAGCTAATTAGTACATTGGCTAATCCAGCTAATTAAATTTCATTTCAGGAACCTCTCCATTATAATAAAGATTTCCTTCTGTTTTATTTTTGATTTCTTCAATACTTACCCCCGGCGCTCGCTCAACTAACTGGAATCCTTTTTCTGTAACATTTAATACCGCTAAATCGGTAACTATTTTTTTTATACAATTTATTCCGGTTAAAGGAAGCGTACATTTTCTTAATAATTTCGGGTAGCCGTTACTGTTAGTATGCATCATAGCCACTATAATATTTTTTGCGCTGGCAACAAGGTCCATTGCGCCGCCCATACCCTTCACCATTTTACCGGGAATTTTCCAACTCGCAATATCTCCCTTTTCACTTACTTCCATCGCCCCAAGAACCGTAAGGTCAATCTTTCCGGCACGAATCATTCCAAAACTCATAGCGCTATCAAAAAAAACAGAGCCCGGAATAGTGGTTATAGTTTGTTTTCCTGCGTTAATTAAATCAGGATCCTCCTTTCCGCTGACAGGAAAAGGTCCCATTCCTAATAATCCATTTTCCGATTGAAGAATTACATTCATACCTTCCGGAATATAATTAGCAACAAGAGTAGGAATTCCAATGCCAAGATTTACATAATAACCATCTTTCAGTTCTTTGGCAATTCGCTGCGCTATTTGATTTTTATCTAACATAATTTTAATTAGCTAATATGCCAATTGGCTAATTTTAATTCTATAATTTTTTTTAACCAAAATATTTATTAATCATTATTACATTAGCACATTGGCTAATTAGCACATTAGCTAATTTCTCACTGTTCTCTGTTCTATCCTTTTCTCATATTTTTTACCTTTAAAAATCCGCTGAACATAAATACCCGGTGTATGAATTTCACCCGGATTTAATTCGCCGGGTTGCACCAACTCTTCTACTTCTGCGATGGTAATTTTGGCCGCCATTGCCATAAGTGGATTGAAATTTCTTGCAGTTTCTTTATAAATAAGATTGCCAAATGTATCGCCCTTCCATGCTTTTACCAACGAAAAATCTGCATCAAATGCATATTCCATTAGGTATGGCTTACCTTCAAATTCACGCGTTTCTTTTCCTTCTGCTACTTCGGTTCCTACTCCTGCAGGTGTAAAAAATGCCGGCATTCCATATCCGGCAGCCATGCATCTTGTTGCCAAAGTACCTTGCGGAACTAATTCTACATCGAGTTCGCCGCTTAATAATTGCTTTTCAAATTCTGCATTTTCACCCACGTAAGATGCAATCATTTTTTTTAATTGTTTTTGTTTTAATAACAATCCAATTCCGAAATCATCAACGCCGGCATTATTAGAAATACATGTAAGATTTTTTATCCCTTTTGCAACTAAAGCCGCTATACAATTTTCCGGAATGCCGCACAAGCCGAAACCGCCAAGCATCAAGGTGCTTCCATCAGTAATGTCGGCGATCGCTTCTGCTGCATTATTAAAAACTTTGTTCATTTATTCTATTGCTTTTAAAGAATCTATATTTTTTATTGGATGTAATTTTTTCAGTTGATCAAATTTTGAATGCCCGTATTTTTCTTTAAAATTTACCTGACTTTCGCGCTGAGATTGGGCGTTAAGACTATCAAAAACCATGCGCATTATATCAGGATGATTTGTGTACCAAATATAACTTTTATTAAAAGCAGTTGCTGAAATTTTATGAATTTCAAATATTTTTTTATTAAGCGTTTTTGTTTCTGCTATTTCATTTACGGTAGAATCTTTACGTGCAATTTGTGCTGAAAGCGCTTGCGCTCTTATCATATCCCATAAAATTTTTTGCATTGCTGCAGGCTGAATTATTTCTAAAGGAACTTTGTTTTTTCCTTTACATGAAATGAAAAAGCAAAATGTAAATAAAAAGAAAATGTTCTTCATCATTTAAGCGCTTCTTTATATTTTGGCGCATTGGAAACGTCTATTTTTTGTAACAATTCCAATGCTCTTGATTTATCAGGCGGCGATGCTTTTGAAAATATATTTATAAGCTCTTGCGATTTTCCTTGTAAAAAAAATTGCAACACCATCGTATTGGGATTATCTACGTTTAAATTATTTAAAAGATTAAGCGCATTTAATATTTGAATTCTTGCATTGGCTTCTTCGTCATAAAGCTTATCCATACCAAGCCGGTAATAATCGTATATGGCATCATGAATAATAGTGTAGCTGCTGTTCAATAAATTTTCTGCAAGCCAATAACGATTTCTAGTTCCATCAAAGGCTTTCCATCCTTCAATATTTTTTCCTTCGGGCGCATTGTTTACAATGTTTTGCGCTTTTTGAAAAAAAATATTTCCGCCTCTTGGCGAAAATGAATCGTAATCCATTCCTAAAATAATATTGATGTAATATGCAAATATGGCCGTTAAGTTTGAAACCAAAGGATCGGCGCCGGAAACCCTGTTATCATTGAATTCTAATTGTTGAAACTCCACATATTTAAACGTTATATTATTATCCTGAAAATTAATTATGGGCGAAACATACATGGAATTAAAAATAGGCCTCGCGCTTTGAATGATAAGAGAACCTGTGTAAACATTGGCTTCATCACCTAATTTGATATTGAGTAAAAAACTGCAATCAATTTTTTCTTCAGTAGAAAAATTATCATTTGTCCATTTTCTGTTATTTACAAAATCGTTCAACGCGGTTTGCAATGTTTGAAAAGTTTTTTGATCCACATTATTGGCAACACGATTGCTGAGTACACTTACTCTTGCCCTAAGTTCCTGTGCATGTAAAGTATCTTTTAAAAAAAATAAGAATAAAAAAAATAAGATTTTATGCATTTCTATAATTAATAATTGTGTTTATAATATCGGTGGCAATTTCTTTCTTTGCTTTTTTATTAAAATTATATTGATGGCCTTTTTTATCAAAAATAATAATTTTGTTGGTGGTTTTTCCAAAGCCAGCGCCATCATCTTTTAAAGAATTAAGAACAATAAGGTCTGCATTTTTTTTAGTAAGTTTTTTTAAAGCGTTTTCTTTTTCATTATTAGTTTCTAATGCAAACCCCACCAGGGTTTGATTTTGTTTTTTTAATTTACCCGCGGAAGCAAGTATATCTTTTGTTTTAATAAGCGATAAAGATAGCCGTTCATTTTCTTTTTTAATTTTTTGTTCAGCTGGTTTTTCTATTGTGTAATCCGAAACGGCGGCAGCCATGATAATAATATGGCTCTTGTTTAAATGCTGTAAAGCTGCATCATACATTTCTTTGGCAGAAGAAACTTTTATTGTTTTTATCTTATCCGAAATTTTTATTTCCGCAGGCCCAAGAATAAGATAAACATTTGCTCCTCTTGCAAGCAATTCTTCTGCAAGCGCTACACCCATAGTGCCCGTAGATCTATTGCCAATAAATCTTACCGGATCAATAGCTTCATAAGTAGGGCCCGCAGTAACTAATGCGTTTATTCCCTGTAAACTTAACTGGCTTAAAAAAAAATTCTGTAAATAATTTATAATTTCTTCCGGTTCTGCCATTCGTCCTTCGCCATGCAAGCCGCTCGCTAGTTCTCCATCATTTACCGGCAATAATTTATTTCCATGTTGTATTAATGTTTCAATATTTTTTTTTGTAGCCGGATGATGCCACATTTCTTCATCCATAGCAGGAGCAATTAAAACGGGAGTAGTTGCAGAAAGATACGTTGCAAGTAATAAATTATCGCAAAAGCCATTCGCCATTTTTGCTAAAGTATTGCAGGATGCAGGCGCAATCAGCATTACATCGGCCCAGCGTCCCAGCATTACATGATTGGCCCATGTTTCATCATCAAAGAGATCAATAAGTGTTTTATTTTTTGATAAAGTTGAAAACGTAAGCGGAGATACAAAATCAATGGCAGCTTTTGTCATAATCACTTTTACTTCGGCCCCGTTTTTTATAAGTAATCTTAATAGAACAACAGCTTTGTAAGCGGCGATACTTCCGGTTACACACAATAAAATTTTTTTGCCTTTAAAAATTTCAACGTTCATTTATATTATTTATTGATTTGAAATTTATAATAAAAGGTTGTCAATAAAAAATGGCGGAGTTAATCCGCCACTAAAGTATTATTTCTTATTTAAAGAATATTATAAATTCATTTTAATAAAACATCATCCAGAAACATTAATCAAAAAGATTGTCTTCGTTTCTGCGATAATAAATTTTATCTTCCATAAATTCGGTAGCTGCTAACAAAGCAGGATTTGGCATTTTTTCGTAAGCTTTAGAAATTTCAATCTGCTCTTTATTTTCATGAATTTCTTCAAGGCTATCAGTATGGCTTGCAAATTCTTCGAGCTTGTTGTGTAGCTCTTCCTTTATAGAAATATTAATTTGATTGGCTCTCTTTGCAATTACGGCAATAGACTCATATAAGTTTCCCGTTTTTGCTTTGATGTCAGTAAGGTTTTTGGTTTCAACAACGTTACTGGTATTAGCGCTCTGTTGGCGTCTTAGTTTGCTCATTTTGTATTTGTTTAATATTGTTCAGACTTATATTTTTATAATTTTCTGCATCTTTCAAAAGCTTGCTATCGGGATATCTGTCAGCAAAATCAAAATATTCTGAAGCAACTTTTTGATAACGTTCTTCCTGCTTATCATACACACTCAATTTTGCATATTCATAATACGATTTTACGGCCATCAGCATATATTCTTCTCCTTTTGTTGATTCGGGATAGCTGTTTAATAAATTGGTAAAAGAAATTCCTGCTGCAAGATATTGCTGAAGATCATAATACAATTGCGCGGTTTTATAATCTTTCAATTCAAGTTTGTTCCTGCACTTGGCAATTACTTCATTAGCATCTTTTACTCTTGGTGAATTGGGATGGGTGCTTATAAACGACTGCATCATTCCAATTGCTTTATTGGTATTTATTTGGTCAAGTTCTACTTTGGGCGATTGCATATAAAAAGTATAAGCATGCATATACGCCATCTCTTCTGCTTTGGCGCTATTAGGAAATACTTCTAAAAATCCTTTAAACAAATTTTCTGCATCAGGATAATTTTTTTCATAATAAGCGCAATAGGCATACTTATAATATAATTCTTCAAATTTTTCTGAGCCTTTAAAAACGGGAAACAATTCTATATATAATTCCTCAGCTTTTTTATAGTCTTTATTTTCATAGTAGTTGTCCGCCGTTTTAAGTTTATAATTATAGTCTTTACTCTTCAGCACTTTATTAAACTGGCTGGAGCAACCATTTAAAACGATGAGCGGTAAAATTAAAATTAAGGCTAATTTCATCATACAGGGGTGCAAATTTAAGTGATTTGCAACAAATATGATCTCTTAAAAAATTTCAGCAAAATGGAAGCAGTTAATTTTTTGATAATTGAATAAAAAAAGGTTCTATCAAAAAATTTAAACGGTAATTATTCTGCTTTTTTCTTTCCCTTATTTCAAGACTTTGTGAAGGAAGTTGAGCCTACTGCTCTTTCCATATCTTTTTACACATGTACTGCTTCATTGTGGAGTAGCATAATATCATCGGTTGTAACAGGAAGCAGTTTTGCTGTTGTAATCTGAAAATTCAACTTCAAAATCTGTATCTGGATAACGTTCGACAACAGTAGCTATTTGACCGCGAAGAAGTTTTTTTTCAGGCATATCTTTTAAAAGAGCTACCACATCCAAAAGTTTTATGATTTAATCTTTCATATACTATTTATTTACATAACAACAGGTTAACCGGGAAAAACAGTTTTTTTTCAATTAGCCATGTTGTAATCATTTTACCGGCTTTACCAAAAATAAATGTTTATCGGTAACTTCAGACTTATTAATTTGAGCAAAAATTGCGGCTTTTAAAACTCTCTATCTTCTACCGTAATTCCAAAAACCTGTCTAAAAACTATGGCTTTGTGCCGCAACAAAAATTAATCCAACAAAAATTGTAGATATTATGTCTTATAAATTTTTTCAAATGTGGCGTAAATGCAGCATTACTGCCATTCTTCTGTTATTTTTACAAATTTCTTTTGCACAAAATAATTTTAGTAAAGTAGATGACTGGATGCAAAATAATCTGCGCCAATTGGGCGGCAGAGCTACATTAGTGATTATGAAAGATGGAAAAATAATTTATAATAAATCAGAAAATAATTTATCACCAATGCAAAAAATGGCGATTAAATATTTTGCAAAAAAACAAGGAAAAGATCCAAATAGAGCTTTGCAAAATTTTTCAACAACAACAAAAGCTCCTATTGCAAGTTGCAGCAAATGGTTGAGCGCCGCATTAGTAATGACTTTTGTTGATGAAGGAAAATTAAATCTTAATGATACGGTGGGAAAATTTTTGCCGGTTCTTTCGCAACATCGAAAAGGAAATATAACTATTTGGGAATGTCTTTCTCACCTTACTGCAATTGATGCAGGCGATTTAAAAGAATCGCGCGAAATAATAAATGAAAGCAATACCATGGATGAAGCAATTGAAAAAATTGCTGATCAACCGATGGAAGGCACGCCCGGCAAGGTTTTTCATTACAGCAGTATCGGTTTGCAAATTGCAGCTGCAGTGATTGAAAAAATTAGCGGCAAAGATTTTAAAACATTATTTAAAGAAAGGATTGCAATACCATGCAATATGAAAAACACTGATTGGGGAAATGGTAAAATTGCATTGGCTGCCGGCGGCGCATACAGCACACCGTTAGATTATATTTATTTTCTTCAAATGATTTTGCAGGATGGAAATTTTAATGGCAAACAAATTCTTTCAAAAGAATCTATAATAAAAATGCAACAGGATTATACCAAAAATGCAAAGGTTACTTTTTCGCCGAATGAAGCCGGCAGCATGGATTACGGGCTTGGTGAATGGATTATGGAAAATGGAAATGAAAGAGCGAATGTGGTAACCAGCCCGGGCTTATTTGGAAGTTTTCCATGGGTAGATAATCAAAGAAAATATGCAGGATTTCTTTTTGTTTTTAATATAAAAAATAAAGGCAGGTATCAATTATATACCAATCTCAAATCTTTGGTAGATAATGCCATTGGTAGTAATTAATTTTTGAACCAACTTCATTGCAAAAAAGAAAAATTATTTTTGCACCCGCATTCATGATTTCAAAAAATAATTATACAAATTTTATAAAGCAAACGTCATCTTCATTGGGTTTCGATTATTGCGGAATTGCAAAAGCTGAACGATTGGATGATGATGCTCGAAGGCTTGAAAGCTGGCTGAACAAAGGATTTCAGGGCAGCATGAATTATATGAATAATTATTTTGACCTGCGGATTGATCCTTCCAAATTAGTTCCCGGCGCAAAATCTATTATCACTTTATTGCTGAATTATTTTCCTGCAGAACTTCAAAATATTGATGCGCCGCAAGTTTCAAAATACGCTTATGGAAAAGATTATCATGAAGTGATTAAAGAAAAATTAAAAATTTTTTTGCAACTAATAAAAGAAAATATTGGCGAAATACATGGAAGAGGATTTACTGACAGCGCTCCTGTTTTGGAAAGAAGCTGGGCGCAAAAAAGCGGTTTGGGCTGGATCGGAAAAAATGGAAATTTAATTACAAAAAATAACGGCTCATTTTTTTTTATTGCAACTTTAATTACTGATCTCGAATTAGAAACAGACAATCCATTTGCAAAAGATTATTGCGGCTCCTGCACAAAATGTATTGATAATTGCCCTACCGACGCCATTCTTCCTGATAAAGTAATTGACGGAAGCAAATGCATTTCATATTTTACTATTGAATTAAAAGATATGTTGATACCAAATGAAATGAAAGGAAAATTTGAAAATAAACTTTTTGGCTGTGATGTTTGCCAGGATGTATGTCCGTGGAATCGTTTTTCAAAACCAACAAATGAAACTGCGTTTATGCCTCACCGTGAGATATTAAATTTTACAAAAAATGATTGGGAAGAAATTACAGAAGAATCATTCAAAATTATTTTTAAAAAATCCCCTTTGAAACGTGCAAAGTATGAAGGGATAAAAAGAAATTTGAAGTTTATTTGTAAATATTAACCCTATTAGTTTTTAAACTCATCCGTTAAATCAGTTAGGAATGAAAAGTGAAAAGAAATGGATCATTAGAAAACAGTCATGCTTTCACATTATCAAAAACGTTTAAAAAAATACGTCCTTTGTCAAGCAATGTCAAATCTGTAATGCTCCATTCATATTTCTTACCGCATCGGCACTTTTATTAAATGCAGCTTTTTCTTCATCATTTAATTTGAAGTCAATAATTTTTTCCCAACCATTTTTTCCTATTATAACCGGCACGCCGATGCAAATATCTTTTTGCCCATATTCTCCATCAAGCATTACGCAGCAGGGAATTAATTTTTTTTCATCGCGAATAATTGATTCCACCAATGTGGCGCCTGCGGCGCCCGGTGCATACCATGCGCTTGTTCCCAATAATTTAGTAAGCGTTGCACCGCCTACCATTGTATCTGCAGCTACTTTTTTAAGCGTTGCTTCATCCAAAATATTTGAAACAGGAGTTCCATTGTATGTTGCTAATCTTGTTAACGGAATCATTGTAGTATCGCCATGACCGCCGATTACAACGGCCTGCAAATCTTGCATAGAACAACCCATTGCAACAGATAAATAATATTTAAAACGGCTGCTGTCGAGAATACCACCCATTCCAATTATACGATTTTTAGGAAGCCCGCTGGATTTGAATGCGAGGTAAGTCATTGTATCCATCGGGTTGCTTATTACAACAATTATTGCATCGGGCGATTGCTCTAAAATATTTTTTGTAACATCTTTTACAATGCCTGCATTAATGCCAATCAACTCTTCACGTGTCATTCCCGGCTTACGTGGTATGCCCGAAGTAATTATAACTACTTTACTTCCCGCAGTTTTTTTATAATCATTGGTGCTGCCGGTAATTTTGGTATCGCTGCCAAGCAATGCTGCGCTTTGCATAAAATCCATTGCTTTGCCATCTGTAATTCCTTCTTTTATATCGAGCAATACCAGCTCTTCGCAAAGTTCTTTCCTGGCAATATTATCCGCGCATGTAGCGCCTACTGCGCCTGCGCCTACTACGGTTACTTTCATGTTACATTATTTATTTTATAAAAATTATTTTGTTGCCAAAGGTAATTGAATAATGTTTTTGCAAAAAAAAGTATGTGTGCAAAAAAAAATTTTTTAATCAAATTTTTTTACAGCTTCTTTAACTACATCTATTCATTCTTTATTCTAATTTAATATTTTATTCCAAATGCCTTAATGAAGAAGTTATCATTTGTATTTATTATTATTTTTCTTTTTTTAAGCAAAAATAATTTTGCTGAAATAAAGCTGATTGCATTAACTGATGCAGGTAATGCAAAAGTTACTTTAGAATGGAATATGGTAAATTATCCCGGTACAACAGCTTATACTTTATTTAAAAGTATTGACGGCGTTGAATGGGTAGTTGCCGCAGCCAATCCGGTTTTCAGAAATTATACTGCTGCAACAATTCTTGCATACCGCGATAAATTTTCTGATGAACAAAAATTATATTATAGAGTAAAAGTGTATGATCCCAACGAAAATATTGTTGACGTTTCAAATACTGTAACAGTTGCTAATCCACAAACCAATTATCATCCGCAAAGTAATTCTGCTAATAAAAAAAATTTTGCAACAACACCTGAAACACCGGTAAAAAATGTTTGGCAAATTTTCCCAAATCCTGTCGGCGATGTGCTAAACCTGGTTCATCGAAGCAATGGAATTATTAAAGGCGTTATTAATATTGTAATACAGGATGCAACGGGCAAAGTAGTTACAAGATTCAGGGCGGCATCAAAAAATCAGCGTATAAGCATTCCCGTTAGTAACCTTCATGCAGGCATTTATTTTATAAAACTTAATGTGATGAACGAAGTGCAAATGAATGATAAGTTTATAAAAGAATAAATTGAAGATAGCCACGAATAAATCGAATCTACACGAATTGTTTAAACCTACTATTTAAATGAATGCAATTAGATCTGACTACGGATTTCAAAGGTTTTTTTAAGGATCAAATAACAGAATTCATTCGTGAAAATTAGTTTAATTCGTGGCACAAACAATCACAGCTCATCCGAAATTAAATCAGTGTTTACACTTCCTTCAAAACTTTTTTTAAAATTTCCTTTTTTATCATAAACAAAAATCGAAGGCAGATTTCTCACTTTAAAAAAAACCGGAAAGAAAAATTTGGTATCCCGCGCCATAGTTATTTCAGGATAGTTAGCAATTTTATAATGTTTATAAAAAGCAATCATATCATCGTAAGGAAGATAGGTGATCATTACAATTTGAGCATCTTTAAATTTTTCAATATTGGCAATTAATTTTTCAGTTTCATGCTGGCAATGTTCACAATCGGGACTGAAAATCATAAACACAACCGGCTTTCTTTTTTGCAGATCATTCCTCGTAAATGCAGTGCTGTCGGGCGCTTTATACACCGTGAATTGTGGAATGGTTGGAAATCTTTTATAAACGGGCGCTGTGCTATCATCCTGCGAAAATGCAGCAGCACAAAAAAATAAGAGTGCAGAAATAAAAAATATTTTTTTCAAGAGTATAATTTTAATGTGAAAATATGAAAATATGAAAATGTGAAAATGTGAAAATTCAAAAATGTGAAAATTAATTGCTAATAAAAAAGATTGTGAATTATAAATCATTGAGCCATTTTCAAATTTTCACATTGAGCCATTAAGTTATTTTTTTTTACCTTCGCACCCTCAAAAAAAATTTTATGGCATCTACTTCAGACATGAGAACAGGACTTATACTAAAAATTGACGGCAGCCTTTATACTGTAATTGAATTTGGACAAAATAAAACGGCTCGTGCTGCAGCAAAAGTATGGGCTAAACTTAAAGGTGTTGATAACAATCGCACGATTGAACAAACGTGGAATAGCGGTGAAACGATTTATCCGGTAAGAGTTGAAAAAAAACCTTACCAGTTTTTATATAAAGATGACACAGGTTATACATTTATGGATACAACCACTTATGAACAAATTTCAGTAGCTGCAGAAATGGTGGATGCCCCGCAGTTTTTAAAAGACGGCCAGGAAGTTTCTGTTTTAATAAATGGCGAAACTGATTTGCCAATGGGTGTTGAGCTGCCTGATAAAATTGTTGTGAAAATAATTTATAGCGAGCCTGGTGTAAAAGGCGATACGGCTACACGCACATTAAAGCCCGCAACCGTTGAAACCGGCGCTACAGTTAATGTTCCGTTGTTTGTAAACGAAGGCGAATTAATTCGCGTGAATACAAAAACAGGTGAATATGTAGAGCGGGTGAAAGAGTAGATTGATCAATGCGAAAATTGAATTTTCATATTTTCACATCTTCATATTTTCACATCTTCATATTTTTTACATTTTCATATTTTCACATCTCCATATTTTCAAATTTTCACATTTTCATATTTTCACATTTGT
>JAICZH010000035.1 GCA_025933775.1 Chitinophagaceae bacterium | reverse complement strand
GTGTTTGGGTCAATAAAAACTTCCGGCGTTCCCGTTAATCCTTTTTGCCTGTATAAAACACTTTGATTTTGCAGACCGTCATTTTTATAAAAATAATACCAATCTCCTTCTTTAAATGGCGAGCTGTATTTTGCATAATTCCACATTTGCTCCAACCTGTTTTTTACTTTATCGCGAAAAGGAATGGAAGAAAGATATTGTTCGGTTACCTGATTTTCTTCATTCACCCAGTGTTTGGTTTCTTCACTGTTATCATCTTCGAGCCAGCGATATGGATCAGAAACTTTTGTTCCAAAATAATCATCAACCTGGTTTACTTTTTTTGTTTCAGGATATTTAATTTGCGAAAAGAGAGATGAACATGCTATCATTTGTAAAAAGAAAAAGAAAAAATATTTTTTCATGAATAATAATTTTGGGTTGAAGTTAATTAAATTGATAAACTTTCATTAAGACATTTCAAATTGCGCCAGTTGGCGGAGCATCAACCGGGAAGCCAGCCGTGGGCGGTGTCTTCACCGCCCATACAAAACAGAATAATAATTTTGAATGAAGTTAGATAAATTGTTGAACTTTCAATTTATAAAATAATAATGCTAAATGTGTATTTTTGACACCTTTTAAAAAGAGTCTTTAAATCTAAAAAGGAATTTTTACCAATGGAGGAAAAAAAAGTAAACAAGATAGGAGTGCTTACATCGGGCGGCGATGCGCCAGGCATGAATGCGGCAATACGAGCCGTAGTGCGCACGGGCATTTACAACAAGCTGGATGTTTATGGAATTTTAAGAGGCTACTCAGGAATGATTGATGGCGATATTTATAAAATGGAAAGCAAGAGTGTGGCAAATATTATTCAGCGCGGAGGCACCATTTTAAAAACGGCGCGGTGCAAAGAATTTTTCACTTACGAAGGAAGAGAAAAAGCATATCAGAGTTTAAAAAAGTTAGGAATAAACGGTTTAATAATTATTGGCGGCGATGGTTCTTTCAGAGGCGCTCAAACTTTCAGTAATGAATTTGATATTCCCTGCATTGGCTTGCCCGGCACGATAGATAAAGATATTGCCGGAACTGATTTTACCATTGGTTTTGATACAGCCGTAAACACGGCCGTAGAAGCGATTGATAAAGTAAGAGACACGGCAGATGCGCATGACAGGCTTTTTATAATTGAAGTGATGGGCAGAGATTCAGGCTACATTGCCTTGCACAGCGGTATTGCAACGGGCGCAGAAAATATTTTAATTCCGGAAAGAAGAACAGACATTGAAGATATTTTAAAAGCGCTTGCTGAGAAACATGGCCGAAAAAAATTGGTGAATATAATTGTAGTGGCAGAGGGAGAGGAGTTTGGCGCAACTGAACTTGCAAAAATAATGACCGAAAGAATGCCCGAACAGGAAATAAGAGTTTGCATTCTGGGACACATACAACGCGGCGGCGCGCCCACATGTTTCGACAGGCTCATTGCAAGCCGTATGGGTTACTCCGCAGTTGAATGCCTCATGGAAGGAAAGTTTAATGTTTTTGTAGGCATTGTAAATAACCGGATGCATTACACGCCACTTAATGAAGCTGTAAAAAAGAAACAAAGAATTGGTGAAGAATGGATGAAAATTGTGAAGATACTTTCATCGTAAAGATGTACGATGTACAATGTTTGATGTATGGTGTTTGAAGTACGATGTTTGATGTACGATGTTTGATGATAAATCCTAAACCTTCTAAACTCTCTAAACTCTAAATTCAATAAATGTCGAAGAATATAAAAAAATATGCTCATTCTGAAATGGATAAAAAAGCAGGAGTGGAGCATGTAACCAAGCGAACAAAGATTGTTGCAACCGTAGGCCCATCTTGTGATACGTACGATAAATTGGTAGAGCTGGTAAAAGCAGGCGTAAATGTTTTCAGATTAAATTTTTCGCACGGAACGCACGAAAATAAAGCGGAAATTATTGAACTCATTCGTAAAATTAATGATACCCTACCTTATAATATTGCCATACTTGCCGACCTGCAAGGGCCGAAATTACGCGTAGGTGAAATTGAAAATAATGCATTGGTAATTCTGCCCGGCGATCAACTTACTTTTACCAATACTAAATGCATTGGTACAAAACAAAAAATTTATGTAAGCTATCCTAATCTGCACAATGATGTAGTTCCCGGCAATATCATTATGATTGATGATGGAAAGTTAGAAGTGAAAGTGATAAAGATTTTAGCCAACAATGATGTGCGTGTTGAAGTAGTTATGGGCGGCATTCTTTCATCCAAAAAAGGAATTAATTTACCCGATACAAAAATTTCTTTGCCTGCGCTTACTGAAAAAGATTTAGCCGATCTTGATTTTATTATTGACCAGCATGTAGATTGGATCGCTCTTTCTTTTGTGCGTGAAGTAAAAGACATTTTAGAATTAAAAAATATTTTAAAAGAAAGAAAAAGTAAAGCAAAAGTTATTGCAAAAATAGAAAAGCCCGAAGCCGTTACTAACATCCGCGATATTATTTTAGAAAGCGATGGAATTATGATAGCACGCGGTGATCTTGGTGTGGAATTACCGATTGAAAAAGTTCCTTTAATTCAAAAAGAAATTATTCGCAAATGCATGCACCGCGCAAAGCCGGTAATAGTTGCTACGCAAATGATGGAAAGCATGATTGACAGAGTAAAGCCCAACCGAAGTGAAATTACGGATGTTGCCAATGCAGTGCTCGAAGGGGCCGATGCATTGATGCTTAGCGCCGAAACCGCCACAGGACAGCATCCTACGCTTGTAATAGAAACGATGTGCAAGATAATTCTTGAAATAGAAAAAACGGCTTATGACTATAACAGAGATGATATTCTTGCGCCGCAGCCCCACTCGCCTTCTTTTTTAAGCGATGCATTATGTTATAGCGCCTGCAAGCTTGCTGCCGATGTAAAAGCAGATGGTTTGATTGGTATGACACAAAGCGGCTACACCGGTTTTATGCTCAGCAGTTATCGTCCGAAATCTTTATTATTTATTTTCAGTAAAGAAAAAAGCCTCATCAATCAATTAAGCTTAAGCTGGGGCGTGCGTGCTATTTTTTATGATGAAGAAGAAAGTCTCGATGATATTTTCTTCGACCAGATTGGCATATTGCGCGAAAGAGATTTTTTAAAAACGGGCGATGTAGTAGTAAATACCGGAAGCACACCTGTGAGTCTTCATTTGCCTACCAATATTTTAAAGATTACAAAAATTGGGAGCTGATTTTGCTATATAACGGTCATGCGTAAACGCTGATGTGACTTCTATTTAATCTTTATACAAAATTATTTAATCGCTGTATTTAAATACCTTTATTCCTTCCAGATCAAATTCTCCGCGATTAAGTGTTTTAAAATGTACGTTAGTTTTTACCTCGTTATTTGAAAGTAATTGAAAATTTGCATAAGTCATATTTTCTACTCCTCCTGAAAACGTATTATTGCCTTTATAAGAAAGTGCTTCGCGGATTTGGCCATTCCATTTCAATACTAACAAATCATTTTTTCTATAAAATTCTATAACGGATTTATCATTCATATTGTAAACGCCAATAAGTTTTTCAAAAACATTATTGGATGGAATAAATTCTTTGGTCATTACAATATCAAAATGAACAGCTTCTTCATTTTTTTTATTGGTAGTTATTTTTAATAGGCGGTTAAAAGCTTGGGGAGAAGAAGCTGCAATATCTTTTTTCAGATAAGGATCTCCTTCCAAATAAATTTGAGTAACCAGGTCTTGTTGCCCTTCGCCGGAGATAAGTAAATGAATATGCGCAGGCCGCCAAATATCTGAATTTTCAAATGCCAGGTAAGGAATGGGATGCATGCAAATAAAATGATATTTTCCATCGGCTCCTGTTTTTTGTGAGCCTCTGTATTTAAATTCGTCAGACAGATTATCGTACAATTTATTTTCATCGCATTGCCACACTTCTACAAGGCAATTATTAAATGGAGTTTTTCCATCCTCTTTAAATATTGTTCCGGAAAGATGAAATAATTTACCGGAAAAACCATTTGGATTTATGTTAACTCTATAAGGAGCGCCCGGGCGATAGAATGGTCCAAGAATGTCTGTTGTGGTAGGAGTATCTCCAATAAATTTATTTCTGCTCCATGACACATTTCCAAAAACTCCTACTGCTATTGCAACAAGTCCTGAATTTTTAATAAACTCTTTTCGTTGCATAATTTTTTAATTTTTAATAAAAATTAAACCTGAAATAATTTTAAACGAACTTACCTCCACACACAAATAATTATTGCAGCAATAATATTTCCAATTACATTATACAGCCCGTTGATTAAATGCAGCCCCAGCGGCCTTTTCTCATAGATATAAGAAATATGAACGGCGGTTCCCGCGAAACAAATTCCTGTAACAAGCCCAAGTTTTAAACCTCCGCTCCAACCCGCAACGCCAAACCTTGTAGCAAAAAGAGAAAGCCCGATTGCGCATATCAGCATTAGTATAAATGAAACGATCATGATTGCTGCTGCTCCTTTTTTTGCATTGGGATCATTCATTAATGCGGCGTTGTACGATTGCCATTTTTTCCCGAATAATGTGGTGTACCAGATTGCGCCTAATAAAAAATAAGCGATGCCAGCAATTAATATGGCAAGCCAGTTCATGTGACTGAAAATTTCTGTATGCATGATTTATGGTTTTGGTAAATAAAAAATTGTTTTCAGAAAAATAAGCATTTTTTTTAAATACAACATCATAATAAACGAAAATAATGAAAAGCTTTGCCAACAACTTATGCATATTACCTTCAAAAATTATTTTATCAAAAAGATAATTTCTCCAATTTAAATTGCAACGTTTGTTTAAATTTAATTTCTAAAATATTCAAATGAAAAAAATTTCAATTCTCATTTTCCTGCTTTCATTTTCTTTGGTATCATTCTCTCAAAATGCAGACAGTACCTGGTTTAAAAATAATTATATAAAAATGGAACGGTATATTACCATGCGTGATGGCGTGAAATTATTTACTTCTATTTATATTCCGAAAGATAAAAATGAAAAACATCCGATACTTATGACACGAACACCCTATTCGTGTGCGCCTTATGGTGAAAATAATTTTAAGGATTATTGGAACAGCTATGAAATGGCATATTGTAAAGAAGGTTATATAATGGCAACACAGGATGTGCGTGGAAGATGGATGAGCGAAGGTGAATTTAAAGATGTGCGCCCCTTTAACGGAAATAAAAAAAGTAAAGAGATTGATGAAGCCAGCGATACGTATGATGCTATTGACTGGCTCGTAAAAAATATTCCCAACAACAATGGAAATGTGGGCGTGTTTGGAATTTCATATCCCGGATTTTATTCAACAATGGCTGCTGCCAGTAATCATCCGGCATTAAAAGCAGTAAGCCCGCAGGCGCCTGTTACCAATTGGTTTATTGGCGATGATTTTCATCACAAAGGTGTATTTTTTCAAATGGATGCATTTGATTTTTATTCCGCATTAGGCTTTGCATTTGGCGTACCGCACCCTCATCCAAGATCGGATGCGGCGGCTTCTTCAGGTTATCCCGTTCATGATAATTATAAATTTTTTCTTGAAGCAGGTACTTTAAAAAATCTTTCAAAATATATGGGCGATAGTATTGCGTTTTGGAAAGACCTGATGAGCCATCCAAATTATGATGCATGGTGGCAGGCCCGCGATGCACGCAATGCAACAAAAAATTTACAACCTGCTATGCTTTGGGTAGGCGGTTTGTTTGATGCAGAAGATTGCTGGGGCGCATGGAATTCTTATAAAGCAGCAGAAAAAAATAATCCCGGCAAAGCTTTTAATAAAATTGTTGAAGGGCCATGGTATCATGAGCAATGGGCTAACAATGATGGAACGCATCATGGCAATATTCAATTTGGGTCAAATACAAGTGATTATTATCAGCAACATTTTGAAATTCCTTTCTTCAATTATTTCTTAAAAGGCAAAGGCGATATTTCACAAATTGCAGAAGCAAATGTTTTTATAACGGGTGCCAATGAATGGAAAACATTTTCACAATGGCCTCCTGCAAATAAAGAAGATAAAGCCATGTATTTGCACCAGGATGGAAAATTAAATTGGTCAAAACCAGCCACAGCAAACAGTTCCAGTGAGTACACAAGCAACCCTGCCAAACCGGTGCCTTATGAAGAGTTTGTGCATTTCAACAGAACAAGAACTTACATGACAGACGACCAGCGCTTTGCTGCACGACGTCCTGATGTATTGGTTTTTCAAACAGACACGTTAACTGATAATGTAACCGTAACGGGCAGCATCATTGCAGATTTGCAAACAAGCATTTCTACAACTGATGCAGATTTTGTGGTAAAACTAATTGATGTATTTCCAGATTACCTAAGTTATAACAATGTGGATATTTATGCAGAAAAAGATCCGGTTAATCCTTATCCAATGGGCGGTTATGAAATGCTGGTGCGTGCAGAAATCATGAGAGGGAAATTCCGCAATAGTTTTGAAAAGCCTGAACCATTTGTTCCCGGAAAAATTACAGAAGTAAAATGGGAATTGCCAGATGTAGCGCATACTTTTTTAAAAGGACATCGCATTATGATACAAATACAAAGCAGTTGGTTTCCTTTGGCCGACCGCAATCCGCAACGGTTTGAAGATATCTATACTGCTGATGATAAAGATTTTCAAAAAGCAACCATTCGTATTTATCATGATGCAATGCATGCATCCAAAATTATATTACCTGTTTTAAAAAATTAATCAGTTGTAATTTTTTTAAATCACAAAACCATTTGTAATGAAAAAAATCACATTCTTTCTTGTATCTCTTATAAGTTTATCAACAATGGCTCAAACGAATATTACTATTATTCCAAAGCCTGTCGAACTTACACAAAAGAGCGGTTATTTTAATTTGAATAAATCAACAATTATAATTGCTAATGCCGCTGTAAAGCATAATGCTGATATGCTAAATTTTTACTTGAAAAAATTTTATGGATTTGCATTGCCGGTAAAAAATATTTCTACATATCAAAATGTCAAAAATGTAATTTCTCTTGGACTGGTATATCCGGAGGAAAAGAAAAAAGATCAATATAATTTAAGTGTTGAAAGTAATAAAATTACTATTGGAGCAGAAAGTAATGCTGGTTTATTTTATGGCATTCAAACGCTTCTTCAACTTTTGCCAACTGATAAGGGTTCTGTGAAAAATATTAATTTTCAAATTCCCCAATTAACCATTAAAGATTATCCGCGCTTTCAATATCGCGGTATGCATCTCGATGTTGGCAGGCATTTTTTTGGAGTGGATGAAGTAAAAAGATATATTGATTATTTGGCCTATCATAAATTTAATACTTTTCATTGGCACCTTACCGAAGACCAGGGATGGAGAATAGAAATAAAAAAATATCCGTTGCTTACTTCAGTTGGTGGTTTTAGAAACGGAACAATAATCGGCCATTATCCCGGAACAGGAAACGACAGCATTCATTATGGTGGTTTTTATACACAGCAAGAAGTCAAAGATATAATTTCGTATGCGCATGACCGTTATATCACCATTATTCCTGAAATAGAAATGCCCGGGCATAGCTCTGCGGCAATTGCAGCATACCCGAAATTGAGTTGCTTTCCCGATGAATCAACTAAAATAAAACCAACCACTCCCTGGGCCGGAAGCCGCACAGGTAAACAAGTGCAGCAAACGTGGGGCGTATTTGAAGATGTTTATTGCCCATCGGATTATACTTTTAAATTTATTGAAAATGTATTGGATGAAGTGATGCAATTATTCCCTTCAAAGTACATTCATATCGGCGGCGATGAATGCCCGAAGGAAGCATGGAAGCGTTCTGCTTTTTGTCAAAAACTTATTAAAGAAAAAAACTTAAAAGATGAAAATGGCCTTCAAAATTATTTTATAAGCACCATTGAAAAATATGTAAACAGCAAAGGAAGAAGCATTATCGGCTGGGATGAAATTTTAGAAGGAGGTTTAGCGCCCAATGCCACTGTAATGAGCTGGCGTGGTGAAGAAGGCGGAATTGCAGCGGCAAAAAAACATCATAACGTAATTATGACGCCAGATAAATATTGTTATTTCAATTATGCGCAAATTAAAAATAGTGATAGCCTTAACATAGGCGGCTACCTTCCGCTTGATACAGTTTATAATTACGAGCCTGTTCCAAAAGAATTAAATGCTGATGAAGCAAAATATGTTTTGGGTGCACAAGGCAACGTGTGGACTGAATATATTGGCAACGACAGCAAGTTGGAATACATGATATTTCCACGCATGAGCGCACTAAGTGAAGTGGTTTGGAGCCCGAAAGAAAAAAGGAATCTACAGGATTTTAAATCCAGACTAACGGTGATGGATAAACGCTATCAGCTTTGGGATGCAAATTATTGTAAGAGAAACTGATTATAAAAGTGTCTGGCCACTTTAGTGGCCTGGCACTTTTTAAAAAGAATTTTCCTGTTTTATTAATTTAAAAATTTTGGGAGTTTCATTAGCGCCTTCCAGTTTAAGGAAATATATACCTGCGGGAAGATGGGTTACCATTATTATCGAAGTTTTTTGCGAATTGATTTTTTGTACTACAAATAATTTACCTGTTACATCATACAGCTTTACAGTTTTACCAATTATATCAACAAGTGTATTGCTTGTAATCGTAATCTGTGTACTAAAAGGATTGGGATAAACCGACAGGCTGATATTATTGGTCAAAGTATCTGTTGGAAGCGGTGCGCCCTGTGCATTTGAACTATCACACACGGTTGAATTCAAAAATGAATTTCTTACATTTCCTTTAGCGAACAAACTTCTCATTTCAATTTTTTGATCTTGTGTAAACATGTTCATGCAACCATCATCAGTAAAATCCATAAAGTTCATAAACATATCTCCATAACTATTAATAGAACAGTTGGAAAGATGTGGAAAAGAAGGACAGCCGCTATTATTTGTTTGCTGCGGAGGAGTATCTGCAATGCCATCATCACCACATTCAGCATCGCCCCACAAATGCCGCAGTCCAAGCCAGTGGCCAATTTCATGAGTTGCTGTACGGCCTTTGTTAAAGGGAGCTGTTACATTTCCTGTAGTTCCAAAAACATCATATTGAATTACCACTCCATCTCTGTCGGCAGGGCCGCCCGGCATTACACCATAACCTAACGTCCGTCCAAAAAGATTGCAAACCCAAATGTTTAAATATTTTTTTGAATCCCACGCATCATCGCCGCCGCTTGAAGAAAATTTCATTTCATCATCCGAAAGAAACAGATCAGTGTTGGTATATTTGTGAATAATTCCTGTGGTATATTTTCCGTTGGGATCTACTTTTGCAAGGCAAAAAACAATTCTTGCATCTGCAGCAATACTTTTAAAAGGCGCAGGTGTATTTACCGTATCTGCATTAAGTCTCCGGTAATCATTATTCAATACTTTTAATTGGGATAAAACCTGTTGGTCGCTTATGTTTTCATTATTATTATGATATAATACATGAATAACCACAGGCACTACAATTACTTCATTAGGCAACGTATCTCGCCCTTCTGTTTCAGCAGTGGCGGGAGTTGCAGGCGATGTAAAAATTGAAATATTTTGTTTAATATATTCCGGCGTGCCACAACGTTGCGCTTTTGCATATACAAAACTTAAACAAATAATAAACGTAAAAACTATTTTCATCAATTCCTTTTTTATGTTGAGACGATCCAAAAAATAAAATCATTATAAACTGAAATTACATAGGATGCCTGGCAAGGAATCACATAGAAAAAGGGATTACGTTAAATTAAAAATACATTGGATAAATGGAAGGCTGTCAGGTAAAAAACTTTTAGAAAAGTTGTACCGGTAACAGAGGTTTGTGAGTACAAATAAAATACAATTTCTTCATATCTCAAAATGCTCATTTAAAAACATTTATAAATGAATTAACAGCAGTAAGAAAGCTGTTTGCTATTTTTACAGCTTTAAAAAAAAGTTTAATGATTAGAAATTTATCGCTCTTATTATTTATTACATTTTTATTTTCCTGTCATAACAATTCTACGCCTGATTATGACAACACCTTGCCCGTTGCTCACGCAAATAATCTTCCGGCACCTGTGCCAATTACTTACACCGTAAATGCCGTGTATCCTCACGATCCAAAAGCATTTACACAAGGGCTTCAATTTTATAATGGGAAATTATATGAAGGAACGGGCGAACCAAATCAATCAACTTTGCGAATAGTAGATATAAAATCGGGCAAGCCCGAAAAAGAATATCACATTTCCGATCCTGATATCTTCGGAGAAGGAATTACTATTTTTAAAAATAAAATTTACCAGCTTACATGGGAAAATAATAAAATTTTTGTATACAATATTAATGATATTATGCACCCAATCGCAACATATAATTGGGGCTTGCAAGGCTGGGGAATTACCAATGATGGAAAAGATTTAATTATAAGCGATGGCTCATCTAAATTATATTTTGTACAACCCGATGAAGCAAAAAAAGAAATGAAAACAATAAAAGTGCTTACTGTGGCTGATAATACCGGAGAACTCGACAGCCTTAATGAATTAGAATATATTAATGGATATGTTTTTGCAAACCGCTGGTACAACAATCATATTTATAAAATAGATACTGCCAATGGCCATGCAGTGGGTATTATGGATTTCACCGGTTTGCTGCATCAATACGACCCCAATGACCAGGTGGGTGATGAAGCCGTTTTAAATGGTATCGCTTACGACAGCGCTACAAAAAAATTATACATTACAGGAAAAGACTGGCCAAGAATGTTTGAAATAAAATTGAATAAATAATTAAACAATTTTTTTTTTAAAAATAATAAAAGTGGAAAAGAAACATTACAATTGTAGAGTGGATAATGAAGAGCAATTACATGAAATTATTTCTAATGATCCTGCTTCTAAAATAAATACGTATGAATTTTATCCAATGAAATTGGTAATGCCAGATAAATAAATTAACCTATTCCATCTGTGATAGCATCTTTATTAATTTTTTGAATCAATCCTTGCAAAACCTTTCCCGGACCGCATTCTGTAAAGTTAGTAGCTCCGTCTTCAATCATTTTTTCAATTGTTTGCGTCCATCTTACCGGGCCGGTTAGTTGCCTGTTTAAATTATGTTTTATTTCCTCGGGATCAATTACTGCTTTTGCAACTATATTTTGATAAACCGGGCAAACAGGAGAATGAAATATAATTTTTTCAATTGCTTCACTCAATTCTTCTTTTGCCGGTTGCATTAATGGAGAATGAAAAGCGCCGCCAACCGGAAGCATAAGTGTTCGCTTTGCTCCCGCTTGTTTTAATAAAATATTTGCTTCTTCAATTCCTTTTACCGTTCCTGAAATAACAACCTGCCCCGGGCAATTATAATTAGCAGCTACTACAATTTCATTTGTTATTGAAGCGCAAATTTCTTCTACTTTTTTATCATCAAGACCCAGTACAGCAGCCATTGAAGATGGATTTATTTCACATGCTTTCTGCATGGCTTTTGCTCTTATTGAAACCAATTGTAAAGCATCTTCAAAATGCAAACATTCATTAGCAACCAATGCAGAAAATTCTCCGAGCGAATGGCCCGCAACCATGGCTGGCTTTGCATTTGCAAGTGTTTTAAATGCAATAACAGAATGCAAAAAAACAGCAGGCTGGGTTACATTTGTTTGTTTTAATTCTTCTGCAGTTCCAAAAAACATTATATCAGAAATTGGGAAACCAAGAATTTCACTGGCCTCGTCAAATAAAATTTTTGCCTGTTCATCTTCATCATATAAATTTTTTCCCATTCCCATAAATTGAGAACCCTGTCCCGGAAAAACATAAGCATGCTTCATAAAAATTTTATTTTCTTTTTATAAGATCAGCTTGTATTAAATTGATAAATTCATTGCGCGTACTTTCTTTTTCAAACTCACCATAAAAAGCAGAAGTAGTGGTAACTGAATTTTGTTTTTGCACACCACGCATCATCATGCACAAATGCGCCGCTTCTATTACAACGGCCACGCCAAGCGGGTTTAGGGCTTCTTTAATTGCATCTAAAATTTGGGTAGTGAGCCTTTCCTGCACCTGCAATCTTTTTGAAAATACATCCACCACACGTGCCAGTTTGCTCAATCCTGTAATCCAACCATTAGGGATATATGCGATATGCGCTTTTCCAAAAAATGGCAGCATGTGATGCTCGCACAGGCTATACAATTCAATATCTTTTACAATAATCATTTCGCTTATTTCTTCATGAAATTTTGCTGAGTTTAAAATTTTTTTTGCATCCATTCCATATCCCTGCGTGCTGAACTGCATTGCTTTTGCAAGTCGCTCAGGTGTTTTTAATAAGCCTTCACGTTCAGGATTTTCTCCCAGCAATTTTATTGCTTTGCCATAATTTTTCATTAAAGCTTTTGTAACCTCTTCATCGTATTCTTCAATTTTTTTATAAGCCATTTAATTATTTTTTTAAAAAAATTATGTTGCAGGATACTCTGCAAAGTTTCGCGGTGTTTCGTATAGGCGTACCTGTAAGTCGAGGTCTTTATTAATTTTTTCGCGTAGTATATTATAAATTACGATTACAATATTTTCAGCCGTTGGATTTAAAATTGCAAATTCTTTTACATCCAGGTTCAGATTTTTATGATCAAATTTATTGAGTACATTTTCTTTTATAATATCGCTCAGTAATTTTAAATCTATTACGAAACCAGTGTCAGCAGCAGGTTTGCCGGTTACCTTCACTTCTATTTCATAATTATGCCCGTGATAGGAAGGGTTGTTGCATTTGCCAAAAACTGCATCATTCTTCGCTTCATCCCACGCAGCATTATGAAGCCGGTGCGCTGCGTTAAAATGTTCTTTTCTATAAACCGATACTTTTTTTTCCATAAAATTATTTGCCAAAATATTCTACATAAATACGCGGCGTTTCATACAATTTTATACAATGTAATTCAATTTGCTGCGGCAGGCGTGGTTGCAATTGTTTCCAAATAGCTTTGGCCACATTTTCTGTTGTGCACATTTGGTCTTTTAAAAAATCAACATCTACATTTAAGTTTTTATGATCCAGTTTATCCAAAATAAATTGCTTTATTAAAAGGCTTAAAATCTTTACATCAAATAAAAAACCGGTATCTTCTGTTACTTCGCCTTTAACGGTAACATACAATTCATAATTGTGGCCGTGCCAGTTTTCATTGGCGCATTTGCCAAACACTACTTCGTTCTTTTCCTTATCCCAGGCGGGATTATACAATTTATGAGCCGCATTAAAATGTTCTGCTCTCGTTAAATAAATCATTTAATAAAAAAATATTTTCGTAAAGGTAACTTCCAAAAATTAAAATTCGATTGCTAAATACGAAATTTGCAAGATGAAAATATTGGTGATCGCTGCAACGGAATTTGAAATAGAACCTTTCATAAAAGAAAATAATTCTGCAGATATTCTCATTATGGGGATCGGAATTCCGCAAACGATTTTTAATCTTTCCAAAAAATTATTTGAAAAAAAATATAAGCTCGTAGTACAAGCCGGTATTGCAGGAACGTTTAATGATAAGATTGCAAAATCAAGCGTGGTAATGGTTTCAAAAGATACTTTCGGAGATATTGGGATAAATGAAAATGGAAAATTTTCTACTTTATTTGAAAAAAATTTTATTGAAGAAAATGATTTTCCATATCACAAAGGATGGCTTGTAAATACACATCCTTATTTTTTAAAACCCGATTTACCGGTTGTAAAAGCAATTACCGTAAATACCGTTACTGATAATACATTTCAAATAAAAAAACAAATTGAGAAATTTAATCCTGATATTGAAAGTATGGAGGGTGCTGCATTTCATTATGTATGCCTCCGGCAAAAAATTAATTTTTTACAGCTTCGCAGTATTTCCAATGAAGTAGGTGAAAGAGATAAAAATAAATGGGATATAAAAAATGCAATTGTCAATCTTAATATTGAATTAAAAAAATTAGTTCAAAATTTTATTTAAAAATGAAATATACGCTCGGATTTTCTCCATGTCCCAATGATACTTTTATTTTTGATGCATTGGTAAATAATAAAATTGATACACAAGGATTTCAATTTGATGTAAGGCTTGATGATGTGGAAACATTAAATGAGCTTGCTATAAATAATCAGCTTGATTTTACAAAAGTGAGTTATGGCGTGTTGCCTTTAATTATTAAAAATTATAAAGTGCTGAACGCCGGGAGTGCACTGGGCAAAGGAGTTGGGCCGCTTTTAATTTCAAAGAAAATAATTTCTTTTGAAGAAGTGAATGAATGTGTGATTGCCATTCCCGGAGAAAATACAACAGCTCATCTTTTGTTTACGCTGGCTTTTCCAAATGCCAAAAACAAAATTTTTAAACGATATGATGAAATAGAAAATTTTGTTTTGGATGGAAATGAAAATTCACTTGGTGTTATCATTCATGAAAATCGTTTCACTTATTTTGATAAAGGATTACAAAAAATTGTTGACCTTGGAAATTATTGGGAAGAAAAAACAGGCTATCCAATACCATTAGGCGGCATTGTTGGCAAAAGAAATATTGATGAGAAAATTTTAATGAAAGTGGATAAACTTATAAAAAAAAGTATTGAATATGCATTTACAAATTATCCTTTAATTACAGATTATGTAAAAAAACATTCCCAGGAAATGGAGCCTGAAGTAATAAAAAAACATATTGATTTGTATGTAAATAATTATTCAATCGATCTTGGAAACGATGGTAGAAATGCAATTGAAAAAATTATTGGGATTTATCGCAATATCCATGAAATGCAGGACCATCCGTTCTCTTCAAAGAATGGGCTATTCCTGAAGGAAAAATAAATTTTGTACAAAATATACATTATCCATTGTCATTTTCTTTATCCAAAAAATAGTTGAATTGAATCACTTTCTCAGGATGGGCGCCTGTTGAATGATAAAAATCAAGTGCGTGTTCATCTTCTTCATTTGCTTCTACAAACATTATTTTTATACCGCTTTTTTCACAATGCTTTTTTAGCGCAGCAATCAATTGTTTCCCAAATCCTTTTCTTTGAAATTTAGGTTTAACAGCTACATCGAAAATGAAAATTTCAGCATTTTCTGAATAGTACGACGCAAGTTCATACGCCGTTAGCCCACCCATTACTTCATTTCCGGAAATGGCGGCATAAACAATAAAGCCAGGCGTTTCTAATAATCCTGCCAAATAAGTTTCTCCTGCCTTTAATTGGGTTTCCGTTTCAAAAACTTCCCGAAAAAGTTTAATCAGTCCCAGGAAAATTTGAATGTCTTGTTTTTCCAGACGTTTTATTTGAAATGCTGCATTCAATGTTTTTATTTTATTTGTTTTACAATATATTTAAAAATTTCTTTCACTTTTTGATTCTCATAAATCCTTCCGCTGAAATCTTTAACCCATCTTACGGGATAAATTGAATTAGTCAAGAAAAATTCATCCGCATTTAATAAATCATCTACCGAAAGTTTTTTTTCAATAACCTTGTAATCTTTTAAATCAAATTTTTCCAGCATCCAACGGCGCATAATCCCCGCTACGCAGCCTTCTTCGAGAGGTGGTGTATAAATTTTACTTCCTTCAAGAATAAAAATATTGGCAATAACGGTATCGCATACACGATTATGAGTATTGAGCATAATACAATCATTGAGTTTATTTTCTTTGGCATATAAGCCAGCCATTACATAAGGCAAATAATTGTTTGATTTTATATTTGAAAAAATATCATAGCTTTTTCTTGCATCGGGAAATACATCTATTATCAATCCGTTTTCATTCAATTGCATTTCTTCTGCAAGCGCCCAGCTTTCAATAATATAATTTGGGAATAAATTTTCAGGATCAAATATGCCACCATTGCCTCTCACAATCATCAGGCGAATACGCACTACATTTTCATGTTTGTTTTTTGCAACGAGTTCCTGAATTTTTTTTTCAATAAAATTTTTAGTAAAAGATTTTTGAATGTCAAATTTCAAAAGATGCAATCCATGAAATAATCTTTCAAAATGGAAATCTTTATTCATAATTTTTCCATTCACCATTTTCATGGTTTCGAAAAGCCCGTCTCCATAACGCAGTGAACGATTTTCCGGAGTGATAACCGCTGTTGATACAGGATAAAATGTATTATTGTAAATAAAAAATTGCTCTGCCATAAATAAAATATGAATGAGCAAAAATAATTGTATAGAGCAAGTAATGTAAAACTAACTTTCTTCCAGCAGTTTATTTTTTACGGCAAACATGATGAGGCCTGCAGTGCTTTTGGCGCCGGTTTTTGTTTTGAGCTTATCTCTTATTGCTTCAATGGTGCGCGGACTTAGATCTACTGCTTCGGCAATTTCACGAGTGCTTTTTTCTTCACACATTAGCCTGAGAACAGTAATTTCTTTATCGCTTAGTGTGGCATCTTCCTGCTGAAGTTTTATTGAAGAAGGCGTTTTTTGGCGCAGGTTATTAAGCAGGGCTTTATTGGTTAAAGAATTAAAATAAAACTCTTGTTCAAAACAGGTTTTAATTGCTTCATAAATTATTTCTGAATCGGATGTTTTAGTAAGATAACTGTTAGCGCCAAGCTCCATCAGTTTTGTGATCATGCTTTGGTCGTCCATCATGGTAAGCATAATCACTTTAATGCGCGGGTATAATTTTTTTATTTCAGGCAAAGTAGCGATGCCATCCATCACCGGCATTTGAATATCCAGTAAAATAACATCGGGCTGAATTCCTTTAAGCAGATTTAAAAGATGGGAGCCATTATCGGCTTCAGCAATTATCTTAATATCTTTTTTTGATGAAAGGGCATTTTTAACTCCTGCGCGGTATAAAACATGATCGTCTGCAATTATTACACGTATTAGTTCTTCGTTTCCGGTATTCATTAGAATATTTGGGTTTTAAATTTTTATAAAACGTAATTTACAAATGTCTTCATTTTAAATGGTAAAATATACAGAATAAATACGAAATTATATCAATAGTAATTATACTTACAAAAGAAGTACAAAAACGGGCAATAAACTAAAAATATTCGTAAAATTTCATAGCCAGGTTTTTATTTTTTGTGTAAACAAAAATATTTTTAAAACACGCACTGAAAAAAAATAAAAGCGCCGTTTTTAAAAAAGGCGCTTTGTTCAATCATTTGGTTTTAGATTATTTTTTCTTTTGGCTTTTTGGAGCGAAAATCGCGAACATTCTTTTGCCTTCCAGCTTAGGCATACTCTCCAAAGTGCCCACTTCTACAAGCCTTTCGGCAAATTTTAATAATAATAATTCGCCGCGTTCTTTAAACATGATCGCTCTTCCTTTAAACTGTACATAGGCTTTTACTTTATTGCCGTCTTTCAAAAAATTTTCTGCATGTTTTGATTTGAAATCAAAATCATGGTCATCGGTGTTGGGCGTAAAACGAATTTCTTTTACCTCAGAAACTTTGCTTTTCGCCTTCATTTCTTTTTCTTTCTTTTTCTTTTCGTACAAAAATTTATTGTAGTCAATCACTTTACACACGGGCGGATCGGCTTGTGGAGAAATTTCAACCAGGTCGAGTCCCTGTTCATTAGCGATTCGCTGGGCTTCTGCGATCGGGTAAATGCCCACTTCAATATTATCGCCAACCAGCCGTACCTGCGGTACTTTTATCATGTGGTTGGTTCTGTGTTCCTGTTGTTGCTCTTTTCTGTAACGTGGATTAAATGCGCCCCGGGGCGTTCTTGGTGGAAATGCCATTAATTGATTTTAGGTTAAAAATTGTTTTTTTATTTGTTTAAGAAAAATTTGTAAATGATAGGTAAAATTAAAACTGTTCCTATAATTGTGCTTACAATTTGTTCAATCTCTGCAATCATCAATTTAGCTTTATCCTTAGCTATTGAATAAGATTGAAGAAGTTCATAAATTTTAAAAGACTGAATTGCTGTCATAAAATTCCGGCAAACTGTGAAAATAATTAATTTATCTGAGTTTTATTTTTCACTTCTTCTTTTACCATTTCAATAAATTCTTCTGCAGTTTTTGTTCCTTCATCGCCTTTGCCTTGCCTTCTTACCGAAACTTTGCTTTCATTCATTTCTTTTTCACCAATGATAAGCATCAGAGGAACTTTTGCAAGTTCGGTTTCTCTTATTTTCTTTCCTATCTTTTCGCTGCGTTCATCAATTTCGGCACGAATATCATTATTTTTTAATTGTGATAAAATATTTTCAGCATAAGATAAAAATTTATCGCTAATGGGCAAAATTTTTACCTGCACCGGCGAAAGCCACAATGGAAATTTACCTGCATAATGTTCCAGCAAAAAACCAATGAAACGTTCATGTGTACCCAACGGCGCACGATGAATAATTAACGGCGTTTCCATTTCATTATTCTGATTTTTAAACTCCAGCCCGAAACGCCGGCCTTGTGCAAAATCAACCTGGTTGGTAGCGAGCGTAAATTCTTTTCCAATAGCGCTCCATATTTGTACATCTATTTTCGGGCCATAAAACGCTGCTTCATCGGGCACTTCTACAAACGGAATGTTTGCATCTTTCATTACCTGCCTTACCATTGCTTCTGTTTCAATCCATAGTTCCGGTTCGTTCACATATTTTTGCCCTAATTTTTTTGGATCGTGCAGTGATAAGCGCATCACATATTTTTCAATACCAAAAATTTTAAAATATTTTATGTACATATCATTTACTGCACGAAACTCACTGGCAAATTGTTCTTTGGTGCAATAAATATGCGCATCATTCATGTGAAGACAACGCACACGCATCAATCCAAACAATTCTCCGCTTTGCTCATAACGGTAGCAGGTTCCATATTCGGCAAGGCGCAATGGAAGATCTTTATAGCTGTGTTGCTGTGCTGCAAATATTTTGTGATGATGCGGGCAATTCATTGCCTTTAAATAATATTTCACACCTTCCAGTTCCATTGGCGGATACATGCTTTCCTGATAATATGGCAAATGCCCGCTGGTGAGATAAAGATTTTCTTTTGCGATGTGCGGCGTTACTACTCTTTTGTATCCGGCTTCCAGTTCAGTTTCTTTTGCCAGTTTTTCTAACTCTTCAATGATAATTGTTCCGTTCGGCATCCACAAAACTAATCCTGGCCCTACATCATCATCCATTGTATAAATGCCCAATTCTTTACCGAGTTTTCTATGATCTCTTTTTTTTGCTTCTTCTAAAAAAATAAGATATTCATCCAGTTCTTTTTGATTAGGAAATGTAACGCCGTAAATGCGTGTGAGCATTTTATTTTTTTCATCGCCTTTCCAGTAAGCGCCTGAAATTCCTGTAAGCTTTATTCCTTTGATAAGCCCTGTTGACGGGATGTGTGGCCCGCGACACAAGTCGGTAAAGTTTCCCTGTGTATAAAAAGTTATGTTGCCATCTTCAAGGTTTGAAAGTAAATCCAATTTATATTCATCGCCTTTTTCAGTAAAATATTTTATGGCATCTGCTTTTGAAATTTCTTTTCTGGTGAATGAATTATTTTGTTTTGAAAGCTCATTCATTTTTTTCTCCAGCTTTTCCAAATCGCTTTCAGTAATTATATTTTCACCCAAATCCATATCGTAATAAAATCCTTTTTCTACCGGTGGACCCACCCAAAATTTTACACCGGGAAAAACATCTTCAACTGCTTCAGCCATCAAATGTGCTGATGAATGCCAAAAAGTTGATTTGCCTTTTTCATCGTCCCACGTAAGAAATTGAATGGTTGCATCATTTTTTATCGGGCGCGAAAGGTCCCACACTTCGCCATTCACTTGTGCTGCGAGGGTTTTTCTTGCCAGCCCCTCACTTATTTTCTTTGCAATATCCATCGCTGTAGAACCTTGCTCATACTGCCTTACAGCGCCATCAGGAAAAGTAATATTGATCATTAGAGTGTATAAAACTGTTTTTTATTTTTTTTATTGAACGGCAAATTTAACGAAGTATTAGACAAAGATGTTATTCATTTGAAAGGATTAACTTTTAATAACTTTTAAATTTGTAAAAGAAATTTTTCAGCCTGTATTATATGTTTATGAAAAAGGAATTTGTTATTTATTGATATGAAAATATTTTACTTTTTTATTTTATTATTTTTTTCACCCACACTTTTTGCTCAAGATTTTAATGGCCAATGGAAAGGAAGTTTTAATGAGACAAGCTATGGCTTTTCGGGATTGGAAGATAATGTTGATTATGTTTTAGAATTACAAATAAACGGTGCAAATGTTTCCGGTTATTCTTATACATATTTTAATGAAGGATCGAAAAGATATTATACCATTTGCAAATTAACAGGCACTTTAAACCGCGCAACAAAAAATATTGTGGTTACGGAAACGGAAAGAATAAAATATAATACACCACCCGGTTTTGAAAATTGTTTTCAAACGCACCGGCTGCATTATGTGCAAGACAGCGCTGACATTGAAACCCTGCGTGGCACGTGGATTCCGGCGCCTAATCAAACAGGCAATTGTGGATACGGCACTACATTTCTTTCCAGAAGGATTGTAAAAAAATTAGCGTTGGGAACAAAACCTGTTGAAAAAAAATTAAACAATCATTCTCCAAAAAAAGTGATTGCTTTAAAACCTAAAAACAAAACGCCAAAAATAATTCACAAACCAATTGCACCAAAAGTGCATGCTCAACCAAAGAACCCCATTGTAAAAAAAGATAATACTCCAAAAATTATTCCCTCCATAATTCCTGAAATAAAAAAAACGGATACGATTAAACAAAAAATTACAGGCTTTGAACCGCGCCGAAAAGATATTATAAAAACGATTGCCATTTATCAGCCCACTTTTAAAGTTGATTTTTATGATAATGGCGAAATTGACGGAGATTCGATAACCGTTTTTTACAACGGAAAAATTATTCTTTCACACAAAATGCTTTCGGCAAAAGCTATCTCATTAACGCTTTCTCTTGATGAAAATGTAAGAGAAAATATAATAACGATGTATGCTGATAATCTTGGAAGCATACCACCCAACACAGCTTTGATGATAGTAACCGATGGTGATAAAAGATATGAAGTGCGCATTGAATCAGACACGGAAAAGAGCGGCAGCGTTGTGTTTGTGCATGGTAAATAAGTTTGTTATTTTATTCATACAAATATTTTTTAAAAAAATATTCTTATGCTTCGTGCATCCATTTTCTGAAAGCCGGTGCTGTTTCCTGGCTGATAATTATGGAGTGATTAATTTCAGGAACGGAAATATCAATCAGCAGTTTTACTTTTTCAAATGCTTTAAAACTTTTTACGTAATTAATATTTACGATATACTGGCGGTTCACTCTGAAAAAAATAGTTTTATCCAATTCTTCTTCCAACTCGCTTAATGTTTTATCTGAAATATATTTTTTTGCAAACTGATCAATTACGTACACCAGTTTATTTTGTGTATAAATTAAAACAACATCTTCAAGCCGCAAGGCAATATTTTCCATTCCTTTTTTTACAAGCAGTCTTGATTTTTTTCTGTGATTGATAAACTTAATTAGATTTTCCACCGGCAATTGTGCTGTTGTATGCGAGAAATGTTCCTGTAATTTATTATATTTTATCAAGGCTTTTTCCACACATGATTTATCAATAGGTTTCAACAAGTAATCAATTCCATTATTTTCAAAAGCCATCATAATATAATCATCGTAACCGGTAATAAAAATTACAGGAATAGTAACGCCGCTCTGGCTAAAAATATCGAACGCTAAACCATCCGGCAATTGTACATCACTGAAAATAATATCTGCTTCGTGCCGTCCGGAAAGATATTCAATGCTTTCTCTTACGGAGCTTAACCGCGCTTTTATATTTACATCGGTTCTTATCTGCGAAAGTACATTCACCAGTACTTCCATGGCAGGTTTTTCATCTTCAATAAGAATGGCGTTAAGCATAATTTAAGGTTGATTTTATGATAGGTAATTTTACAATAAATTCATTTTCGGTAGTTTCTACAAGAATATTTTTATGGCAAACAAGCATATAACGCGAACCAAGATTGCGCAAGCCTACACCCGTAGAATTAACCGAATACAGTTTCGGTTTTTTATTATTTATCACATGAATATATTCTCCATTTAAAACAACTTTTATACAAAGAGGATTAGCATCAGTAAATTCATTATGCTTTATTGCATTTTCAACAAGCGTGTGCAGTGCATAAGGCAATATCATTAAAGTGCCTCCATGCGAGTTATTTAATTCAGTTGACAGATGCAGTTTATTATCATGCCGTATTTGCAACATAAAAAAATAATTTTCAATAAACTCAAGCTCTCCATCAAGCGTTATCAATTCCCTGTCTTTATTAATTAAAAAATATTTATAAACCGAAGCGAGCTTGCTGTTAAATTCGTGAGCCGTTTTAGGATCGTTTAAAATAAGATAAGAAAGTGTGTTGAGCGAGTTAAAAATAAAATGCGGATGCAATTCATTTTTTAAAGCCGACATTTCTGCTTTGGACCTTTCCCAATCCAGTTGATCTACAATTTTTGAATACAAATTGCGCTGCGAGCCCAGAAATAATATTTCATAAGTTAAGGTAAATAGTAAAACGGCAAATGAAGAAAAAGCAATGCAACGAAATACAGGAGGCCAGCTAAAATTTTCTTTTGAAATTTTATACCAGGCAATAGAAAATAATCCTGAAATGGCTGCGCCAAACAAGCCTCCTATTAAAGAAACAGAAAATACTTTTACAATGGGATTATTAAAATTATTGAATAAAAATCTTATCCTGCTGTGTATGAAGCTGGCGCCGCTCCAGATGCAAAAAGAAAGTAAAATAAAATAAAAATTTATTGCAATAATTTGCGGAACAGAATACAGACTATAAGAAATAATTCCTGAGAAAAAAGGAATTACAATTCCTAATAACGGAATAAAAATCAAACGAAAGTATTTATCCTTAATCATAGCAGCATCGGGGTTAAGATCTATTTTTAAAAGCCAGGTTCTTTACAAAGGATTCATACAATTTATCTCAGCAACAAAGCCACTTCAAAACTATTTGTATAAGATGTTATAGAATTGCAAATAAAGTTCTCATGGCAAATTTCAATTATAAGTGGCTGAAAATTTTTTTTATCATTCATCAATAAATTAAAGATTTAAAAGCAACACATGTTGCTGCTCGGTTAGATAAAATAAATAAATTTGGATTTTTGTTTAAATGAAATTTATTTATCCTACCATTTTTGTAGGATATTATAAACAGATTGTAAAAGAAAGAAATTCAACATTGCAGGATTCGGTAAATGCTAATCTTTTTGCGCAATAGAACTTGCGCCGCTGGTGGACACATCTTTTTTATCAGGATTGCCGTGATAAAATAAAGTGCTGGCGCCGCTTGCACTTGCCGTAATAGAATTACTAACCGTTAATCTTACATCACAAGCGCCCGAAAGTTTTGCCACACAATTTTCCACTTTAAGATCATAATTTTTTAAATCGCTGGCGCCGTTTGCTGTAAGTTTTAAATTTTGTGCAGCGCCATTTATTTTTATTGAAGAAGCACCGGTAATTTCCAAATCAAGATTGGTAATTTGCACGGTTCCTTTCATATTGCATGCGCCGGAAAGTTTTACCAGCAGGCTGTTTACATTCAAGGAGCCATTTATATAAAACTCGCATGCACCGGAGCCTTCCATACTTTGCAGGTCTCTAAATGAAACATAAGCCCGAAGTTTTTTATCTCCGCGATAATGCCGTTCGTTACCGTAAGAAATTATCAGCACTCCGTTTTTTACTTCTGTTGAAATATCATCAATATATTTTTCGTCGCCGGCACTTACAGCCAGCGAGTAATCATTTCCCTGAGATAAATACACATCAATACCTCCTGAAACTTTTATTCCGGAAAAAGACGTAACTGATCGTACGGTTGCATTTTTATCATTAATAATTGTTTGCTGTGCAAAAAGCTGTGGACAAATAATAATAAACAGGAAAATAAAAATATATTTCATAACAAGATTTTTTTTATAACGATCCTAAAAAATAAAAGTTACATTTTTTTTGAAATTAAATTCCGGAGAAGTTTACCTTTGCATCTTAAAATCAATTTTGTTACCGGGGTGCTTCCAATTTAAAAGGAGGCTGAGATAATACCCGCAGACCTGATCAGGATAATGCCTGCGAAGGGAGCCACTTCTCACTCTCTTTCATGTTATTCTTTTCAGTATTAAAAAAAATAACATGAAAAAGATAATTTTTACCTGCATTTCATTAAGTTTTTATTGCATGGCTCTTTCGCAAGACACAACACATCATAAGCTAAGTGATACATTGATGCTTGAGAACATTGAAGTGAGTTCATTAAGAGCAAGCGACAAAGCGCCATTTACTAAAACGAATATCAGTAAAACAGAAATTGAAAAAAATAATCTTGGACAGGATCTTCCTTTTGTTTTAAATCAATTACCATCTGTAGTTGTAAATTCTGATGCGGGTAACGGCGTAGGTTATACGGGAATCAGTATTCGCGGCACAGATGCTTCGCGAATAAATGTTACGCTCAATGGAATACCTTACAATGATGCAGAAAGCCAGGGAACTTTTTTTGTTGACCTGCCTGATGTTTCTTCATCGCTTAGTTCAATACAAGTGCAACGCGGCGTGGGCACGTCATCCAATGGGGCAGGGGCTTTTGGCGCTACCATCAATCTTTCAACGAACGAAGTGAATAAAGAAAAATATTTTGAATTGAATAATACGTATGGTTCTTTTAATACGTGGAAAAATACCATTAAATACGGCACAGGTTTACTGGCTAATCATTTTACAATTGATGCACGTGTATCAAGAATTAGCAGCGATGGATATGTTGACAGGGCGACTTCCCATCTCAAATCATTTTTTGTAAGCGCTGCATACATAAATAAAAAAAGTTCATTGCGATTTAATATTTTAAGCGGAAAAGAAAAAACATACCAGGCATGGTATGGCATTCCTGAAAGTTATCTCGATAGCGATCGCACGTATAACCCGGCAGGAACTGAAAAACCCGGATCGCCGTACAACAATGAAACGGATAATTATACGCAAACTCATTATCAACTTTTTTATGATAAAAAAATGAATGATAACATAAGTTTTAATGCTGCCATATTTCTTACAAGAGGCAAAGGATATTATGAAGAATACAGAGCCAGCCAGCTTTACAGCGATTATGGCTTGCCCGATTATATTAATGGAACGGATACAATTACTTCAACAGATCTTATAAGAAGATTATGGCTCGATAATTATTTTTATGGAGGAATTTTTTCATTTCAATATCAAAAAAATCAATCACACATTACATTTGGCGGAGGATGGGATGAGTATGATGGAAATCATTATGACGTTGTTACGTGGGCACAACAAGGTTTTACTAACGGTTACGTCTATTCGAAAGTGCCGGCTAATAAACGCGATTTAAATTTGTATGGAAAATTGTTGCAAAATTTTGGTTCCGGTTTTTCAGGATTTGCAGACATACAAGGCAGATTTGTAAATTATGATATAAAAGGTTTTGAATCGAATCCTGAAATTCGCATCAATAAATATTATACATTCTTCAATCCGAAAATCGGGGTTTCATTTAATAAAAATAATTTTCAGGCTTATGCTTCTTATTCAATAGCGGCTAAAGAGCCGAACCGTGATGATTTTGAAGCAGGGCAAAATGAATTGCCCAAGCCCGAAATTTTATATGATTTGGAATTGGGTGCAGTGAAAAAATATACGCCGTTTACTTATGGCGCTACGTTGTTTTATATGAATTATCACAATCAATTAGTTTCAACAGGTAAAATAAATGATGTGGGCGCTTATACACGCACCAATGCTCCGGAAAGCTACCGGCTTGGCGTTGAATTGCAGGCTGGTGAAGTGTTTGCGAAATGGCTCAATGCTTCTGGAAATATTTCTTTTAGTAAAAACAAAATAAAAAATTTTACAGAATATGTAGATGATTATGATAACGGTGCACAAATCGAAAACCAATATCACAATACCGATATTTCTTTTTCACCGGATGAAGTGGCTGCCGCTGCGGTAAATATTATTCCCCTACAGAACAGTGAAATTAGTTTTCAATCAAAATATGTGGGAAGGCAATTTCTGGATAACACTTCGCATGTAAGCAGAAGCATTGATCCGTATTATGTGCAAAATGTACAATTGTCGTATAAGTTACATCCTAAAAATATTTTTAAAACAATAGATTTTATTTTTAAGATAAATAACCTTTTCAATAAAAAATATGAATCCAACGGTTATACTTATCCCTATTTCAGCGGCGGAAATTTAATTGTTGAAAATTATTATTTCCCGATGGCGCCTACTAATTTTTTAGCAGCGGTGAATATTGAATTGTAAAAAGTTTTAAAAAATTATATCTTCTGTTAATTTGCGTATATGCATGACCGTTAGTTATAGTTAATGAGAAAGAAGTTGTTTTTGCATGCTTTTTTAAAAAAAATTATTAACTTTATAGTTATTAAATTTTTTTTATGCCCGACACAACTTCTCCAAAATGGTACATGGAAACGGAATATTTGCAAAGCTGTAATTGTGATTATGGCTGTCCTTGCAATTTTAATGCTTTACCCACGTATGGCAATTGCGAAGCCCTTGTTGCTTACAAAGTGCGAAAGGGAAATTTCGGCGATACAAAACTTGATGGAGTTACGTTTGCATGGGGCTTGTGGTGGCCAAAAGCCATTCACATGGGTAATGGAATCGGCAAATTGTATGTTGATAAAAAAGCATCGCCCGAACAGGTAAAAGCAATTGAAGAAATTACCAGCGGAAAACATGGTGGAGGCGTTTTTGCTGTTTTTCCATCTACTTTTAAAACCACTTTACCTACCACAATTACTGATGTTGAATTTCATTACGATCCATACAATGCGTGGATGAAAGTTGAAGGCGCAGGAGAAACAAAAGCAGAACAAATTAAAAATGCAAAAACGGGAGCTGCATTTCAGGGCGAAGTTTATTTGCCCGGCGGCATTGGATTTAAACGCGGTACGGTAACAAGTGTTGACTGGCATTGGAACGAAGGCGATATTAAATTAAAACATGAAAAGAGAAGTGGCCATTCGAGTATTTGCAGTTTTAATAATGAAGGTTGCATTGCATAAATTGCCCCAATAAAAATGAATAAAAAAAATTCGCTGGAATATATTTTACAAAAAGACCGCTTCATAATTGTTAGCGGTCTTTTTATTATTTGTGTATTGGCATGGCTCTACATTATTTATTTGTACAGGCAAATGATTGTGATGGATATGAATGCCGCATTCTTTGCAATGCCTATGACTGCGCACTGGTCAGCAACCGATTTTATTTTATTATTTCTGATGTGGTTGGTAATGATGATAGCCATGATGACTCCCTCCGTTGCACCGCTTATTTTAATTTTTGCAATGGTAAACCGGCAGCGCAAGCAAAAACAAAATCCATTTGTGCCGGCGGGGTATTTAATTGCCGGTTATTTTTTTATATGGGCGTTTTTTAGTTTAATGGCAATGCTGCTGCAATGGCTGTTGCAACAAGTTTCATTGCTTAATCCTGAAATGATAGCCACCAGCAAAATGCTTGGCGGAATTATTTTAATTGCTGCAGGAATATTTCAATTTACTTCAATAAAACAAAAATGTTTACGTTATTGCCGCACTCCCGTTGATTTTATTCACCGCAATTGGAAAGAAGGTAAAAAAGGCGCATTAATTATGGGAATGGAAAACGGAATGTATTGTTTAGGCTGTTGCTGGATACTAATGACTTTATTATTTGTAAGCGGCATTATGAATTTAATCTGGATAGCCGTAATTGCTTTATTTGTGCTCATAGAAAAAGTATTGCCAAAAATAAAATGGATTTCCATCGGCGCTGGTATAGCGTTAATATTATATGGTGCAGTGATATTGGCCAATCCTTAATCTTTGTGTATTCGTTACCGTTAGTTAAAAATTTTTTTTGATTGAATTGCATTTCGTGCAAACGCTGCATCGCTTTTTCAATTTAATATTTGATTATGATAATCTGTTATTAAACAACACAGGGGTTGCATTTTGTTCATTCATTATATATTTATTTGTATTCTAAAAAAATAATTATTATGAGAACAAAAATTTTACTATCCGTTGTAATTTTATTTTGCGTTACTGAAACATCAAATGCACAAATTTCTTTTAGGCAAATAAAATCGCATTAGCATTTAATTATTTTTAGTTCAACAAAAGTTTATAATTATTTTTACGCCTATGAAAAAAATAATTTCGCTTGTTGCAATCGCATGTTTTTATTCTTCCATAATTTTTTCGCAATCGTTGCCAACTCCATCTCAGCGCCAACTGCAATGGCAACAAATGGAAACAAATGCTTTCCTTCATTTTACGGTAAATACTTTTACGGATAAAGAATGGGGCGATGGCACAGAAAGTGAATCAGTTTTTAACCCAACCAAATTTAATGCACGCCAATGGATAAAAGCTTTGAAGGACGCCGGTTTTAAAATGGCGATACTCACCTGCAAGCATCACGATGGATTTTGTTTGTGGCCATCAAAATATACAGAACACTCCGTAAAGAACAGCCCATGGAAAAATGGAAAAGGCGATGTGGTAAAAGAAGTATCGGATGCATGCCGTGCGTATGGATTAAAATTCGGCATTTATCTTTCACCGTGGGACAGGCATGAACCAACTTATGGTACACCTGCTTACAATATTTTTTATGAAAATCAATTAAAAGAATTACTTACCAATTACGGCGAAATATCGGAAGTATGGTTTGATGGAGCAAAAGGCGCCAACGCAAAAAATATGGAATATGATTTTAAAGGTTATTGGAACATTGTAAGAAAATTACAACCTCATGCAGTTATTTTTTCTGATGCAGGTCCTGATATAAGATGGGTAGGGAATGAAAGTGGCAATGCAGGACAAACGTGCTGGAGTACCATTGATACCGCAGGAATGGCCCCTGGCAAAGCAGATGCAGCATATTTAAATACCGGCGATATTAAGGGTAAATGCTGGATGCCGGCCGAAACGGATGTATCCATAAGGCCAGGATGGTTTTATCATGCAAGTGAAAATGATAAAGTGAAAACGCCTCAACAATTAGTGAATCTGTATTATCAATCGGTTGGCCGCAATAGTTTGTTGTTGCTTAATGTGCCGCCCGATCGAGAAGGATTGTTATATGAAACTGATGTAAAGAATATTAAAACCTTCAGAGAAATTCTTAATGAAACTTTTAAAACAAATTTTGCAAAAGATAAAGTTCCCGCATCACTAACCGATAAAAAATTAAATACATTTATTTCTATTAAAACGAATAAGCCTTATGTAATTGATTTTAAAAAACTCATAAAAATTGATCGTGCTCTATTACAGGAAAATATTGCAAGCGGACAACGGATTATAAAAGGATTATTGGAATATTGGGATGGAAAAGAATGGGAAAAAATAGATGACTTTACGACAGTTGGTTATAAGCGTTTACTTCGCTTTAATATAATTACTGCAAAAAAATTAAGAGTTACAATTTCAGAATCGAAAGGCGCTGCGCAGCTTGCAGAACTTGGTTTTTTTAAAGCTTCTTCAAAAGAATAATTGTTTAGTATTCAAAATTAATTAAGCGTTTGAAAATTGATGAATGAATAAGGATTGATAGAAAATTTTTTTTCTATTGCTTCAGGAAAGTCTGCTATTTCTGCGTCAATAAAACGATTGCCTTCTTTTATTTGCCAGAGAAATAATTTTTTATCGTCTTCGGGGTGTAAATAAATTTCCGGGAACATTTCTGGCAGAAGCCCGTTCCAGCAAGCTTCTTCTAATTGTTCCATTTCAGTAAAATTATTTTTTTTACCTGATACTTTTTCGCACCATTCACGCTTTGAAAAAGTAGTTCCGGTCAAAAATAAAATTTCCTGTTGTATAGAATTTGTTTTCATCTCATTTAATTTTAATTGTTTCATTTTGCTTCTGTTCGTTAGACGTTAAAACAAATTAATAAATAAACCATGCTCACTAAAAATGTGTTAAATACTTTTCTGCACATTTTTTAAAACTAATTTCAGGCCAATTATTTTTGCAGAAAAAAATTTTTTGTCTTTTAAATTGTAATCATTATAAATTCAGATAATTATGAAAATAAAATCTACCACTTCGTTTGAAATATTGATGGAAAATATCGTTGATCTGATTGAGAAAGGAAATGCCCACGTTTCACTCGATGAGGCATTAAAAAATATTCCGTTTCAATTATTGGGCAAAAGACCAAAAGGGCTCCCATACAGCCTTTGGCAGGTGGCGGAGCATATTCGCATTGCTCAGTGGGATATATTGGAATTTTCGCGCAATGCGAAACACGTTTCTCCAAAATGGCCAGAAGGTTATTGGGTAAAAGAAACGGCGCCATCATCACCAGGCGAATGGGAGAAATGTTTAAAGCAAATAAAAAACGATCGTAAATCTTTTATCAATTTAATAAAGAATGCAGGCGATACGTTATCCCATCCATTTAAATATGGCAACGGACAAAGTTTACTGAAAGAAGCGCTGGTGCTTGCCGATCATAACAGCTACCATACCGGCGAAATAATTATTATCAGGCGATTGTTGGGTGCATGGAAGTGATACATTTTGAGGAAAGCATACTAACGGTAACGCATACACGAAGTTTTAAAAGTTTTATTTTTTATGATACAAATCGGTAAATATAATGTGCTCAAAGTAATTAAAGAAAAACCAATGGGCGTATTTCTTGATGATGGAAATATAGGAATTTTATTACCGAAAAGATTTGTGCCCGAAGGAACTAAAACAGGAGATGAACTAAAAGTTTTTTTATACCATGATAGTGAGGACAGGCTTATTGCCACTACGTTGCAACCGCTTGGTGTGCTCGGCGACATTGTAAAACTAAAAGCCGTAAACACCACGCCACAAGGCGCCTTCCTCGATTGGGGATTAATGAAAGATTTATTTATTCCAAGAAGTAAGCAAGTAAATTTCATCCGCCCGGGTGGTGCGTACATTGTGAAAATAATGCAAGACGAGCAAACCGGAAGATTGTATGCTACTGAAAAAATTGACTCTTTTCTTTCTAATAAAAATCTTACTGTAAAAGAAAAAGAAATTGCCGATATGCTTGTTTACAGAAAAAGTGATTTGGGTTATGTGGTAATTATCAATCATAAACACACAGGTTTATTATATTTTAATGAAGTGTACCGCAGCTTATCAATTGGCGACCGCTTCGAAGGATTTATAAAAAAAATTTATCCCGAGAATGAAAAAGGCGAATACCTGATAGACGTAGCTGCAGGGCAACCGGGCTATAATCGTATTGAAGATGAAAGTGTAAAAGTGTTGCGTTTATTGAATGAAAATAATGGCTATCTTCCTTACAATGATAGATCTTTACCCGTAGAAATTTATTCATTTTTTGGAATGAGCAAAAAAGCATTTAAGATGACGACAGGAAAATTATACAAAGAAAGAAAAATAGAATTTACACAAACGGGAATTAAGTTG
>JAICZH010000080.1 GCA_025933775.1 Chitinophagaceae bacterium | reverse complement strand
TATGAACAAACTTTTCTACTAAGGTTTTTTAAAACTTTCAACACATCAAAATATAAATAAGAATAAACAATATAATAAGGTGTATGTAATATGAACAAACTTTTCTACTAAGGTTTTTTAAAACTTTCAACACATCAAAATATAAATAAGAATAAACAATATAATAAGAATAATAACGATTAAAAAAACAAAAGTATGTTAGCTAAACAATGGCTTAATAATGCAAGAGGTATTATGTCCCGCATTGAAGAAACACAAATGGAAAATATTAATAAGGCTGCAGAAGTGATGGCTGATGCAATTGAAAAAGGAAGGTGGGTTCATACGTTTGGATGCGGCCACGCCACATTACCAATAGAAGAAATGTACCCGAGAATTGGCGGATTCGTTGGCTTTCATCCAATGGTGGAACTCCCGCTAACTTTTTTTACAAACATTACCGGGCAAATGGGTGTGCATCAATTTATTTTTCTTGAAAGAGTGGAAGGTTATGGAGTTGAAATTATGAAAGGATATAATTTTGATGAGCATGACGTGATGTGGCTTTTCTCACACACAGGAATTAATAATGTAAACATTGATATAGCGCTTGAAGCAAAAAAGAAAGGGATGAAAGTAATTGTCTTCGGTTCCGCTGCAGAAGCGAAAGGAAAAAAGACAAGGCATTCAAGTGAAAAAAATATTTTTGAAATTGCTGACATCGTAGTTGATACCTGCGCTCCCATTGAAGATGCGTCTGTGCCTTTAAAAAATCATGTAGATAAGATAGGCCCTGTGTCCACTATGGCTTTCATCACCTGCGTTTGGATGACGGTGACAACTACTGCAGAAATTCTTGCCGACCGGGGTGTGAAATTATTTATTCATCCATCTCACAATGCCCCCGGTGCCGGTGATTCCAAGGGCCGGTTAGACGAGGCATTGGCTGAATACAAAAGAAGAATTGCAGGGGTTTAGAATAATTTTTCTAAAACTAAATCTATGGAATCAACATTAGATGTATCGGGTATTTCAAGTGTTAATTTCATAATTCTAATTTACAAATAAATGCTCAAGATTTTAAATTTCTCTCCCATGGCATTGTTTATATTTCTTTCCACTTCCACATGGGCAGGGATCATTACGGCCAATTTTAGGCCCCACTTTTATTGGCTCCTGTTTTATATTTTCTGAAGGATCGTTGTATTCATTTTCCTGTGAAAGATATTCAGGGCCGCCTGCACCTGCTCCTGCGAATTCTTCTTTACGCTGACGCATCTTGCTCATATCAGTTTTTCTTTTTCTTTCTTCATGTATTCTTCTGCTTTGATTTTCTTCTACCGGTATGCTGCAATGTGCCAGAAAACTTACAATATCTTTATTCACTTTATCATTTAATTGTTTAAAAGCATTGAAGGCTTCAATCTTATAAATTACCAGCGGATCTTTTTGTTCATAACCTGCTGTAGATTGTACACTGTGCCGTAGATCGTCCATTGCGCGAAGATGTTCTTTCCATGCATCATCTATCAAAGCCAGTGTGATATTGCGTTCCAGCGCATTGGAAAGTTCTGCGCCATTGGTTTCAATTGTTTTATCCAAATTGGCAACTGCCTGCATCGCTTTCTTTCCATCGGTAAATGGAACCGCTACATTTTCTATATGCGAGCCTTGTTCTTTACGAATATTTTTCATTATCGGCAATGTTTGTTCATTCATTGCCTTGTTCTTTTCATTATAATGTTCTTTTGCTTCTTCGTACAAGCCATTGGTGAGCGTATTTACATCTTCTTTATCTAATTCTTCAGCAGTTATAGAAGTATCAATTGCAAGGTTCATGATCACAGCCAATTTAAATTCTTCATGATCATTAATTTCTTTACCGGAAATTATTAATCCTTCTGCAACGGAATAAAATGCATTATCCAGATCGAGCGCAAGCCTTTCACCAAACAAAGCATGATTGCGCCTTCCGTAAATTACGGTTCGCTGTTTGTTCATTACATCGTCATACTCGAGCAATCTTTTTCTGATGCCAAAATTATTTTCTTCCACTTTTTTTTGCGCACGCTCAATACTTTTTGAGATCATGCTGTGCTGAATTACTTCACCTTCTTTATAACCCATTCTATCCATTAAAGAAGCAATTCTTTCACTTCCAAACATGCGCATCAAATCATCTTCCAATGAAACAAAAAATTGTGAAGTACCGGGATCGCCCTGCCTTCCGGAACGACCGCGCAATTGTCTGTCCACACGACGGCTCTCATGTCTTTCTGTTCCTAAAATTGCAAGCCCTCCGGCTTCTTTTACACCAGACCCTAATTTAATATCTGTACCACGACCGGCCATGTTTGTTGCAATAGTTACAGCACCTGCAAGGCCCGCTTCAGCAACTACCTGGGCCTCTTTTGCATGTTGTTTTGCATTAAGCACATTGTGTGACACACCTTTTTGTTTCATCATTCTGCTGAGCAATTCACTTACTTCTACCGAAGTAGTACCAACAAGAATTGGTCTTCCTGCAGAACTCATTTTTTCTACTTCTTCAATTACCGCTTTATATTTTTCTCTTTTTGTTTTATAAACCAAATCCTGGTTATCGTTTCGTATCACTGGCACGTTAGTAGGGATTGAAACAACATCTAATTTATAGATATCCCAAAACTCAGCGGCTTCTGTTTCGGCAGTTCCCGTCATGCCGGCGAGCTTGTGATACATTCTGAAATAATTCTGTAATGTAATAGTGGCGTAGGTTTGCGTAGCGCTTTCAATCTTTACATTTTCTTTTGCTTCAATAGCCTGGTGCAAACCATCAGAATATCTTCTGCCTTCCATGATGCGGCCTGTTTGTTCGTCAACAATTTTTACCTGGCCATCTATTACCACATACTCCACATCATTTTCAAAAAGGGTATACGCTTTTAATAATTGCTGAACGGTATGAATTCTATCGGCCTTTACTGAATAATCATTTAATAAAACTTCTTTCTGTTGTAATTTTTCTTCTGCAGAAATAGTACTCTTTTCAATTTCTGAAAGTTTTACTCCAATATCCGGCATTATAAAAAATTCAGGGTCTTCACCCGATTTTGTTATCAATGCAATTCCTTTATCAGTAAGTTCTACCTGGTTATTTTTTTCATCAATATGAAAAAAAAGTTCTTCATCAACCAAAGGCATATTTTTTTGCTGATCGGATAGATAATAGTTTTCAGTTTTCTGCAGCTTCACCTTCATGCCCGGCTCACTTAAATATTTTATAAGCGCATTATTTTTCGGGAGACCGCGATGGGCGCGAAACAGAGCCAATCCTCCATCTTTGGGATCATCATTTCCTTCTGCAATTTTTTTCTTCGCTTCAATTAAAAAACCACTGGTAACTTTTTTTTGTGCTTCTACAATTTTTTCAACACGGGGTTTCATCTGGTCAAACTCTTGCTGGTCGCCGCGTGGCACTGGCCCTGAAATTATTAATGGTGTTCTTGCGTCATCAATCAATACACTGTCCACTTCATCTACCATTGCAAAATGATGTTTTCCCTGAACCATTTCATCGGGAGTATGCACCATGTTATCGCGCAAATAATCAAAACCAAATTCATTATTAGTTCCATAAATAATATCTCTGCTATATGCTTTACGGCGGTCATCGCTGTTCGGTTCATGCTTGTCAATACAATCAACTGTAAGCCCGAGCCATTCAAATAAAGTTCCATTCCACTCGCTATCACGGCGGGCGAGATAATCATTCACGGTTACAATATGAACACCGTTTCCGGCAAGCGCATTAAGATATGCGGGCAGTGTAGAAACAAGTGTTTTACCTTCACCAGTTGCCATTTCTGCAATTTTACCCTGGTGCAAAACAATACCGCCGATCAACTGCACATCATAATGAACCATGTTCCATGTAATCAGCGTTCCGCCTGCCATCCAGCTATTTTTATAAATTGCTTTATCACCATTTATCGTGATATAATTTTTGGTAATGCTGAAAGTTTTATCAAGCTCAGTTGCGGTTGATTCTAATTCAGTATTTTCTTTAAAGCGGCGAGCCGTTTCTTTTACCACTGCAAAAGCTTCGGGCAGAATTTCAAGAAGTATTTCTTCTATTTTTTTATCTCTTTGTTTTACCATTGCATCCACATCGCGGTAAATCTGGTCGCGGCCTGCGATGTCAATAGAATCAAGCTGTTCAGCCTGTTGCTTTTTAGCATTAATTTCATTATCAATTTCAGAAAGATATTCTTTTATCCGTTGTTTAAACTCAGCAGTTTTATTGCGCAATTCATCGTTGGAAATAGATTGATATTGGTCAAAAAAAGAATTGATTTTGGCAATGTAAGGCGTAATTATTTTTACATCTTTTTCACTTTTATTACCGCCAAATAATTTTGAAAGAAGTCCCGGCATATATTCTTATTAAATAAAATTAAAAGAAATTGTTGTCAAATTTGGTGCTGAAATTTTTTATAGCCAAAATGACATAAAAGCGAAGGTACTAAATAGAAATAGTAACTAAAGTGAATGAAGGAATTTTAAGAATTTATCTAAGAAAGAAAATAAAAAACAGACTTAAAATTCACTCAAAAAATTTGTTTGTATTTTGTAACCATGAAAAATACATTGTTTTATTTTCTTTCTATTATTTTATTTTCCTGTTCTGCTTCTTATAAAATAAAAAAAGCTGCTAAAAAAGATGTGCTGCAAAACAAAGTTTTTACATCTGCGCATACCGGCATTAGCGTGTACGATGTTGCTTCCAATAAATATTTATACAATTACCAGGGCGATAAATATTTTGTTCCTGCCAGCAATACAAAACTTTGGATGTGCTATGCTTCTATGAAATATCTCGGAGATAGTATCGTTGGCATAAAATATAAAGAAACCAATGATACTTTATATATAACACCTGTTGGCGATCCCACTTTTTTGGGCGCTGAATTTATTAATCAGCCGGTTTATAATTTTTTAAAAAATACTAATAAACCAATTGTAATAAATACTTCTTTATGGAGGGAGCAACGGTGGGGTAGTGGCTGGTCGTGGAATGATTATAATGATGATTATGCAGCCGAAAGAAGCGAGATGCCGGTGTATGAAAACCTTGCCACATTTAGTAATGATTTAAAAAGTATAAATGTTTCTCCGCCTTATTTTTCAAATAAAATAATTTATGTAATAAGCAACAATAAAAATAGAAATTATATTTCCATCGAACGCGATATGGAATCCAATATTTTTTTTGTTACCGGAAATGATTCATTGAAGAGAATGGTTCAAATTCCTTTTTATACCGGCGATTCTACATTAATAAATATTTTACAAGATACATTGCACAAAGTTTTTTATATAAATGATTTATTAAATAATGAAAATACCAATGATTGGAAAGCGCTCTACTCCCAGCCTACTGATTCGCTTTTAAAAATAACGATGCACCGCAGCGATAATTTTTTTGCAGAACAAAGTTTATTAATGATAAGCGCAAAATTATTGGGAATAATGAATGATGAAAAAATTATTGGCACTTTATTAAAAACCGATTACAACGATTTACCTCAAAAGCCGCATTGGGTAGATGGTTCAGGATTAAGCCATTACAATTTATTCTCCCCGCAGGATTTTGTTACGTTGCTTAATAAAATGAAAAACAGTTTTGGAATGGATCGTATTAAAGCAATTTTACCAACGGGTGGAACCGGAACACTTTCTAATTATTATAAAAAAGACAGTGGATTTATTTTTGCAAAAACGGGTTCGCTTTCGGGTGTAGTTGCTTTAAGCGGATTTTTATACACAAAGAAAAATAAGCTGATGATCTTTTCTTTTCTCATCAACAATTATCGCGGTGCCAACCCGAGAAAAGATATTGAAAAATTTATTGAAGATGTAAGAAATAAAAATTAATGCTTCATAGGTATTTTGAGTTTATGTGAAATTCAGATTTATATTTGCATGTATTTTATTAATGGGGGATTAGCTCAGTTGGCTAGAGCGCTTGCATGGCATGCAAGAGGCCACCGGTTCGAGCCCGGTATTCTCCACAAGATTGCAATTAACAAGTTAGTTGCATTGAACGTTCGGAAAATCTTGTACCTCTCCATTTCTTACTTTTGCAAAAATTATTTTTATGCAAATACTTCTGGTAATTCATAATTTAATAAGATGGCTTATTATTTTATTTGGCTTATGGGCTGTAATTAACGCTGCAAGCGGGCTGGCGGCTAAAAGAGAATTTATGCAACGAGACAGGCGGAGCAATTTTCTTTTCGTATTGTGGATGGATCTTCAATTTCTGGCAGGCCTTGCACTTTACTTTGTCGGCGATTGGGTTGAACGATTGAAACATCTTAGCGATAACATGAAAGATACAAACACTCGTTTCTTTACAATTGAGCACGAAGTAATGATGATTATTGCATTAATACTGGTGCATATTGGTTCGGTAAAGGTAAAACGAACCAACATTTCTTCACTAAAATTTAAAAGAAGTTTTATTTTTTTTATAATCGCATTGTTATTGATACTAATTGCTACGCCATGGCCGTTTAGAGATGCAGTTGCAAGGCCCTGGTTCAGGTGGTTTTGAATTAAAGCAAACGGGCAATTGGCAATAAGCAATAAATAAAATGGGCAATGGATAATAGACAAAAAAATTAGAGTTTAATTTTAGAATATTGTAAATCATAAATCTTGAGATGCAAAGTTTAAATGTAAACATCAACATCATGCATCAAACATCGTACATCAAAACATACATGCTCAGAGAATAAATAATTTAATGAGAGAAGAAAAAGAACAACCCATTATTCTTGTTACAAACGATGATGGTATAACGGCGCCGGGTATTCGCAATTTGGTGGAAGCGGTTAAAGAACTTGGAAAAGTAATTGTAGTGGCTCCTGATAAGCCTCAAAGCGGCATGGGACACGCCATTACCATTGGAGTTCCGCTAAGGCTTAATAAAGTAGAAGATATGTTTGAAGGAGTAGAATCCTGGCAAACGAGCGGCACTCCGGTTGATTGCGTAAAACTTGCTGTTGATAAAATATTGCATCGCAAACCGGATATTTGTCTCAGCGGAATTAATCATGGCGCTAATCACTCCATTAATGTTATTTATTCAGGAACGATGAGCGCTGCAATGGAAGCATCCATTGAAAGCATTCCTTCCGTTGGTTTTTCATTGCTCGATTACCGCTTTGAAGCTGACTTTACTGCTTCTAAATTTTATGTACATAAAATTGTAAAAAGTTTGCTTCAGCGAAAAATGCACAAGCATCTTTTGCTCAATGTAAACATTCCATCCATGCCGCTTGAATTGATGAATGGCATTAAAGTGTGCAAGCAAGCGTATGCAAAATATGATGAAGATTTTGATGAGCGCCTCGATCCGCATGGGAAAAAATATTACTGGCTTACCGGCGAATTTAAAAATTTTGATACCGGCGAAGACACAGATGTATGGGCATTGGAGCATAATTATGTGAGTGTGGTTCCTGTTCAGTTTGACCTTACCAATTATACTTTAAAAAAAGAATTAGAAAAAAGCTGGGACGTATTATGATATTTAAAAAAGATGATTTTATTTTTGGAATTGCACTTGGCCTCATTGCGCCTTTGATAGGTTTCCTGCTTTATAAATTTGTAAAGTTTAAAGAATTTTCCCTTGCTGATATGTTTCAATTTTTAAAATCAAATCCCAATCTCATTTCAGTGTTCATTAGTGTTTCGTTGCTGGCCAATGCCATTTTATTTACCATTTATATTAATGGTCATCGCGATAAAACTGCCAAAGGAATTTTTATCATCACAATTATTTATGCAATCATTGCGATGATATTTAAATATTGGTAAGTGAGTTGTGAATTATGAATTATTTTTTTAAAATTTTTTTAAAAAAAATTTAATAAAGATAGTTCCCTCTCCTTCCGAAAGGGATTAGGATAAGGCTTCTAATATTGAATAACATGAAATATTACATCATTGCAGGGGAAGCATCCGGAGATTTGCATGGTAGCAATCTTATTAAAGAAATAAAAAAACTAGATGCCAATGCTAACATCCGTGGTTGGGGCGGCGATAAAATGCAAGCCGCAGGAGCCACGCTGGCAAAGCATTACAAAGACCTTGCCTTTATGGGTTTTGCAGAAGTGATTAAAAATCTTCCTGCCATAATGAAGAATTTTAAATTTTGTAAAGAAGACATTCAAAACTTTCAGCCCGATGTAATTATTCTTATTGATTATCCCGGTTTTAATTTACGCATGGCAAAATGGGCGCATCTTCAAAGAAGTTCTCACAGACAAAAAAAATATAAAACTATATTTTATATTTCTCCGCAAGTATGGGCATGGAAAGAAAACAGGGTGAAAACAATTAAAAAAAATGTTGACAAAATGATCGTGATACTTCCGTTTGAAAAAGAATTTTATAAAAAATGGAATTACGATGTGGCGTATGTTGGCCATCCGCTCGTTGATGTAATTGAAAATTTTAAAAGAAAATATTTTAATACAAAACCGTCTGCCAATACCATTGCATTGCTGCCCGGCAGCCGGATGCAGGAAATAAAAGCAAAACTTCCCATAATGCTTGCGGCCAGTAAAAATTTTCCGGAATATAATTTTGTTATTGCAAAAGCTCCTTCTGTGGAAGAAGAATTTTATAAAAAATTTTTGGAACAATATCCTAATGTTGATATTTCAGACAACACTTATTTTTTATTGATGAAAGCAACAGCAGCGCTGGTTACATCGGGCACTGCCACTTTAGAAACTGCTTTGTTCGGCGTTCCCGAAATTGTTTGCTATAAAGCCGGTTCTGTATCGTATGCAATTGCCAAACGATTGGTAAAGCTAAAATTCATTTGCCTCGTTAACTTGATAATGAATAAAGAAGTGGTAAAAGAATTAATTCAAAATAAACTTACTGCTGAAAATATTACGAAAGAATTACATGAAATTTTATCTGATAATTTTAAAAGAGAAAATATAAAAACTGATTATGTGCACTTAAAAAATTTATTATCACAGGGTGGCAATGCATCTGTCAATGCAGCAAAAATTATTTATGATTTTATATCGCCATCTGCTCAATAAATTAGAGAATTTCAAAACCCTCTCCTTTGGAGAGGGTTGGGTTTGAGGCTATTCAATCCATTTCTTCTCTTATTTCATCAGAAATATGAACGAGTAATTTATCAATGCGCTGGCCATCCATATCAATTATTTCAAAAGTAAAGCCGCGCCATTCAAATGTATCGCCGGTAACAGGAATGCGTTTTAGTTCATGCAATACAAATCCGGCAAGTGTGTCAAATTCATTTTCGCTTTCATTAATCCAAATCGTTTTATCAAAATGTGAAAGAAAATTATAGAATTGAATTTGCGCATCTATCACAAAGCTGCCGTCTTTTCTTTCTTTTATTTCATAATCATCATCTTCTGCTTCGGGCATCTCGCCTACAATTGCATTTAAAATATCTTTGGTAGTTATCATTCCCTGCAGGCTGCCGTATTCATCTACAATAAAAGCGTAATGAATTTTAGATGCTTTAATTTTTTCAAGGACCTGGTATGCCGAATTATTTTCAGGCACAAACAATGCTTTTCTCATTAAAGAAGCCAGCGGCGCTTCAGGTTGCACGTACATTTCTTTCACATATACTACGCCTTTTATATCATCAATATTTTGATCACAAACGGGATAAATAGAATGCTGAAATTCTTTTATTTTTTCTTTTATTAAAGAAATATCCTCATTTATTTCAAGCCATACAATATCCGTGCGATGCGTCATAAGCGATGTAATATTTCTATCGCCGAGATGAAACACTCTTTGAATAATATCTTTTTCTTCTTCTTCAATTGTTCCCAATTCGCTTCCTTCATTTATCATTGCTTTAATTTCTTCTTCAGTAACCTGATTTTCTTTTCTTGCTTTAATATTTAATATTCTAAAAATACCTCCGTTGAGCTTGCTTAAAGCCCACACAACCGGAAATGAAATACGACTGAAAAATTTAATAGGCCGTGCTACTAATTTTGCAACTCTTTCAGGTCGCATAATAGCAATTCTTTTAGGCGCTAATTCACCAAAAAGAATTGATAAAAAAGTAACGAGTATTACTATAATGGCAGTGGAAATGGTGGCTGCGTAAGGTTTTATAAAATTTATTTTTTCAAGATAAGGTTGTAAATATCTTCCGAATTTTTCGCCCGAATATACACCGGTTAAAATAGCGACCAGCGTAATAAAAGTTTGTGTGGTTGATAAAAAAAGATCAGGATTTTCTTTTAATTCAATAGCCGTCTTTGCTCTGATGTCGCCTTTGGCAGCGCTACCTTCGAGCCGGTTTTTTTTTGCTGATACCAAAGCCATTTCACTCATTACAAAAAATGCGTTAATAAGAATCAGGAAAAATAAAATGATAAAATCAAGCATATTTTTTTTCAGTTTGAAGCAAACCAATTTTTGTATTAAAAATTTTTGCAATGGTGTATCCAATAATTAAACCAACTATTGTTCCGCAAAATACATCGAATGGAAAATGAACGCCAACATATACCTGCGCATACGAAACTGCAAACGCCCATAAAAAAAGCCAGCTCCATTTATAGCTTATCGCATTTTTAAATGTTGTAAATATAAACATGGCCGCTGCAAAATGGTTCACTGCATGAGATGAGGTAAAGCTGGAGCTTTCAGGGCAATAGCTCACCAGAAAACGAATTGTGGAAGCAAGTGCCGGATCGTGGCAGGGACGCACTCTTACAAAATTTTCTTTTATAATGGTACTGCTTATGTAATCGCTTATCGCTGCATTACAAATAAAAAATATGGCCCAGTAAAATCCTTTTTTGCCAAAATTTATAATAGTAAATAAAACCAAAAAAAAATAAAACGGAAGCCATACAAATGGTTCTCTTATAAATGGAATTACTTTATCTAAAAATGATGTATGCCATTGCCCGTTTATTTTTGAAAATAATTTGTAATCAAACTGTTTTATGGCATTGGGCAAATACATGTTTATTGTAATTTATTCATTGGGGTTAATACAAAAATAACTATTGCACAAAAAACACTGACTAAATATTTACATTTGCCGTATCAGCATATTCATCTCTTTACCTGAAATTTGCTGTTTACTTTTTTAAATGAAAAAAATTTCTTTACCACGCCTGGTTAAATGGATGTTCTTAACCGGCATTGCGTTTTTGATCTTCATGACGATTATGCGCTTTGTATTTTTTTTTCATTTCAGACCGGCGCAATATTCATTCGGCAATAGCTTTAAAGCATTTTTATTAGGTTTAAATTTTGATACAAGAATTGTTTGCGGTATTATTTTATTTCCGTTTCTTATCGGCAATCTTCATTTAAATTATAATAATAAAAAACGCCTTACCACCGGCAGTGTGGTGCAATTAGTTTTTACAATAATCATTATGGCATTGCTCATTCTTTTTATGAAGAAAGGCCACGTTCCCATCCCGTCATTAATTTACATGAGTATTTTATTTGCATTAATAATAATTTGGTTATTGGTTACAAAAAATTGCAATCCTTTTGAGAATGCTGTTTCACGAAAAATTTTTAAAATTTATTTTTTCATAATTACTGTTGTTCTTGTATTCCTTTATGCTATTGATTTTGAGCATTTCGATTATTTGCATCAGCGGCTCAGCGCAAGTGTATTGAATTATACTTCTGATGCAAAAATTTCGATGCACATGGTGTGGCAAACGTATCCGGTTATCTCTTTATTAACTTTAATTATTATTTGCATAATATTATTATATGGATTAATAATACGATGGTATAAAAAAATGCAGGTTTCGGTTTATCGCGGGCATACGCTTTCAAGAATATTTATCGGTTTTGTTTTTGCAATTATTTTAGGAATAGGAATTTGGGGGAGATTAAATCAATATCCTTTGCGGTGGAGCGATGCATTTTCTTTTAATGATGATTTCAAAGCCAATCTTTCATTAAATCCTGTTCAGAGTTTTTTAAGCACTTTACAATTCCGAAATTCAACTTATGATATAAAAAAAGTAAAAGAATATTATCCATTGATGGTTCAATACCTTGGTGTGCAAAATCCGGATAGTATAACGTTGACGTATAAACGAAGTTTTATACCACAGCAATCTGTTACAAATAATCCCAATGTGGTAATCGTTATTTGCGAAAGCTTCAGCGCTTATAAAAGCAGCATGTGGGGAAATCCTTTAAACACTACGCCCTACTTTAATGAAATGTGTAAGCAGGGAATTTTTTTCGACCGTTGTTTTACACCTGCGTATGGAACTGCACGCGGCGTGTGGGCTGTAATCACCGGCATTCCTGATGTGGAATATCCAAATACGGCAAGCCGCAATCCGTCAGCAGTGGATGAGCATACAATTATTAATGATTATACGGGTTACAATAAATATTATTTTATCGGCGGAAGTTCAAGCTGGGCCAACATCAGGGGATTGCTTACTAATAATATTTCGGGGCTTCATTTGTACGAGCAGGACGATTATAAAGCCAATTCGATTGATGTGTGGGGCATTAGTGATAAACAGCTTTTTCTTGCTGCGAATGATGTTTTTAAAAAACAAAATAATCCTTTTATTGCCGTAATTCAAACAGCAGATAATCACCGGCCATACACAATTCCTGATGAAGACAAAGCAACGTTTCAATTAAAAAAATATCCTGCAGATTCTTTAAAAAAATTCGGATTTCAAAGTAATGAAGAATTAAATGCATTCCGCTATACCGATTTTAGTTTCCAAACTTTTATAGAAGCTGCTAAAAAAGAAAAATATTTTAATAATACTATTTTTGTTTTTGTGGGCGACCATGGCATTCGGGGCGATGTAGGCAATATGTTTCCGAAAGCATGGAATATAGATGGATTAACGACCCAGCATGTGCCATTACTTTTTTATTCGCCGGCTTTGCTTGCGCCTAAACGCATCAGCAATACCTGTTCGCAAATTGATTTGTTGCCTTCTGTAACTGCGCTTACGCATCACCGTTATATTAATACTACTTTGGGAAAAAATTTATTTGATACGATTGCCATAAATAATGTTCGCTTTAAACATGCTGCATTTTTATTTGATCCTAATTTGAAACAAATAGGAATTGTTACCGATGAATATTGTTATGTTCACAATCTTTTAAGCGGCACAGAAGATTTCAGATACAGCAACAGCAATGAACCATTGCCGCAAACGGCCGCCGTTGCTAAAGACAGAAGAGCAATTAAAAATCTTGGACAGGCTTACTATGAAACCGCACGATATATGATGTTGCATAATTTGAAAAAGAATGTGGGAAAGTAAAAATTATTTGTATTTTTGTTACTCATAGTCAACTGCAGGAATGATGAACAAAAGCATTTTAAATGAATTGATTAAAACTCAAGACCTGACAAGTCTTGAGAAACATCTGATTTATTCCTATTTGACAAATCATAAAATCAATTTCTCTAAAAGTCCAATCCTGACAGGCTATTTCAAGGACTTTCAACAATACGTAAAACTGTACTTTGACACTTCTTCTTTAAACATTTCTAACATTAAGGAACTTGAAAATTATTTGGAATTAATCATCCCAATTAGCGATAGGAAATTTAACGGAGCATTTTTTACACCAGACTACATTATTGATTTTATCATTAAGGAAATTCAACCAAAAGAAAACGATACAAATCTTGACCCAAGCTGCGGATGTGGCGCGTTCTTGGTCGGCTTAACGGATTATTACAAAAAAGCTTTTAATAAATCAATCCGGCAAATTATAAAAGAAAATATTTTTGGCTCTGACATACTTGAATATAACATTCACAAAACAAAATTAATATTGACAATTTATGCTTTGCAGCATAATGAAATTTTAGAAGACACAGATTTTAATTTATATCATCATGACAGTTTGAAAGCTAAGTGGGAACAGCAATTTGATAACATTGTAGGTAATCCACCTTATGTGAAATTCCAAGACCTTTCAAACGAAAGCAGAGAATATTTAATTAAACATTGGACCACAGTACAAGGTGGAACCTTCAATTTATATTTTGCATTTTTTGAATTAGGATATAAACTTTTAAAACCGACAGGAAAATTAGGTTACATAACTCCCAACAATTATTTTACTTCTTTAGCAGGTGAAGCAATTCGTAAATTTTTTCAGCAAAAAAAATGTATATCAAGAATTATAGACTTTAGTCACAAAAAAGTGTTTGATGCTCAAACCTATACTGCACTTACTTTTTTGAACAAACAACAAAATGAAGCTATTGTTTTTGACAGAATACAAGATGGTTATAAGCCGGAAGATTTTCTACAAATCGCTAATGGTTCTCCCAATTATATTAAAGACATGGATATTAAAAAATGGCGATTGCTAAAAACGGACGAGCAACAAAACATTAAAATCATTGAAACAATT
>JAICZH010000181.1 GCA_025933775.1 Chitinophagaceae bacterium | reverse complement strand
TGTGGCGTCCACCAAAAGCAAGGCGCCTTCACAGGCAGCTAATGCGCGGCTCACTTCATAACTGAAATCCACATGGCCGGGAGTGTCAATAAGGTTTAAAATATATTCCTGGCCTTCAAAATTATAATTGATTTGGATGGCGTGACTTTTAATTGTTATTCCCTTTTCCCTCTCAAGATCCATGTTGTCCAATACCTGCGCCTGCATTTCACGGTCGTTAACCGTATGCGTAAATTCCAGCAGCCTATCGGCCAGTGTGCTTTTGCCATGGTCAATATGCGCGATGATGCAAAAATTTCTGATGTTCTTCATTTACCGAAAATAGTCTTAAAAAAACGCAGCAAAGGTAACAAAACAGCAGGGATCAAATTATAAATTAAACAGTCCTTATCATAATTGTTACTTAATAAAAAAAAGCTCAGTTACAGCCGCCACGTTGATTTTTTTATCTTTTTTGAATAAGCAATGCAGATATTATTAAAAAGGCATTTTTTAGAAAAAATATTCGTCAATTTTGACTTAATGAATTTTAAGAAAGAACTTATAAAAAATATTCTTTACAAAGGATTGAATGTCTTCCTGTCTTTCGGAATTACAATTGTCATGGTGCGGCTTTTGGGAACAGAGGGCAACGGTGTATATTCTTTGTTTATTACCAACGCCGCCATCATAACGCTGGTAGTAAGTTTTAGTTTCAATTCCGGGTTGGTGTATTATTCTGCAAAAAAAAATTTCGCGCCAGCCACGCTTATAAATTCTTCATTTTTAATACTGCTGATACAAACTGTCATTATAATAATTGCAGAAATAATTTTCACTTCTGCTTTTAAAATTTCGCTGTTTAGTGATATTCACTCCGCGGAAATCTCCTTCTGGGGCTGCTTTTATTTATTTTCTGTTTTATTAAACGGCTATGTTTCCGCAATATTCACAGGTAATAAATGGTTTGATATACTGAACCTGCTTACTGCCGCCAGCAATTTTATTTTCCTGCTTATTTTCGGCTACCTGCTTTTACAAAACCATGGCAACAGTATGGCGTACACGATTTTTGTCATAAAGATTTTCATATCGTTAACGGCGCTTCAGTCGGTTGTCTATCTTATCGTGCTGTTGAAAAAAATCAATTTTACTTTCTATGCAGACATTTTAAAATTCAAGGAGCTGAGATTAATTTTCATGTATGCCGGAGTTGCATTTTTTTCAAACCTTTTCCAGTTTCTTGCATACAGAATGGATTATTGGTTCGTGAATATTTACAGATCAAAAAGTGAGCTCGGACTTTATGCACTGGCTTCCAAACTCAACCAGGTATTGTGGCTACTTCCTATGACAATAGCGGCTGTAATTATTCCGTTTACGGTAGCCTCTTCTGAAGAGATCGGAGAAAAGGTAAAAACCATTTTGCGTTTGCAATTCAGCGGATATATACTGATGGCAGTGCTATTGTGCATTCTCGCTCCTTTCTTTATTCCATTTATTTTTGGCACTGGATTTAGCGACGCCGTGTATCCCTTCATAATTCTGTTGCCTGGCGTAATTATTTTTACCTTAACTACCATCCTCGCTGCTTATTTTGCCGGAATTAACCGCCAGGATATTAATTTAAAAATATCCTTTTTTTGTTTCTTTACTATATTTATCGGCGATTGGATTTTGGTGCCGACGTATGGCATGGAAGGTGCGGCAGCAGCAAGTTGTATGGGATATACATTAAGCGGCATAAGCTCGTTATATGTATTTTCCAGGTTATCTAAAAGCAATTTTAAAGAGCTATTGATATTCAGGAAAAAAGATTTCAGCAGGATAAAATCTCTTTTGGCCGGTAAATAAAACGAATGTATAAAGTATTATTTCTTGCAAGTTGGTACCCTTCCAGGGTGGGCGCTTTTGATGGGGATTTTATTGAACGTCACGCAAAAGCAATAAGCCTTTTTCATAAAGTTTTTGTTGTGTACGTTGTTAAAGATCCATCTATTAAGAATGGCAAAATCACAGTAAACAAAGAAATAACCGGAAATTTAATTTCGTTCCGCGGATACTATCCTTATTCAAAATTCAAAAAAGGTTTTTTAGAAAAAATACATTCCAATTACCTGAGTTTTCATTTGCACAAAAAGATTTTTAAAATGATTCAGGAAGAATTTGGAATGCCTGATATTGTTCATTTAAATGTATTGATGAAAGCCGGAATTTTTGCGCGATGGCTTAAAAGAAAATACAGCCTTCCTTATGTGCTTAGTGATAACTGGACCGGCTACTATCCTGAAAATAAAAGTGGTTATCTTCAAAAGTCT
>JAICZH010000019.1 GCA_025933775.1 Chitinophagaceae bacterium | reverse complement strand
TATAAACCACAAATTGAAATTGATCCTGATTGGGAAATGGTTGGATTGGGAAAAATATGTAAAGTAATCAACGGAAAGGCATATAAACAGGAAGAATTATTAGACAATGGAAAATATCCCGTATTAAGAGTTGGCAATTTTTTCTCAAATAGGAGTTGGTATTATTCAGATCTAGAACTTGAAGAAGACAAGTATTGTAATAACGGTGACTTGCTTTATGCATGGTCTGCTTCTTTTGGTCCTCGAATTTGGGAAGGAGAAAGAGCAATCTATCACTACCACATTTGGAAAATGATTCCTGATGAAACAAAAATTAATAAACTTTTTCTGCATCATATCTTAGAAAAGGATACAGAAGAAATAAAAGAAGAAGGCGGTAGAGGTATTGCAATGATGCACATTACAAAATCGGGGATCGAACAAAGAGAAATTCCGCTTCCTTCACTTCCCATACAACAACAAATTGTCAACCGCATAAAACAGGAGCAGCAATTAGTAAATGCCAATAATGAGCTTATAAAAATTTATGAGCAAAAAATAAAAGATGAAATAAATAAGCTTTGGCAACCGGTGGTGAAAGAGTATAAAGTGCAGGAAGAAAGGGTGAGTGTGGCGGCGGAGGAATAACCGGGAAGTGGTAACATGATTATAGAACAACCCATAACGTACTAATTAAATCCCGAAGGGATGACATGATTATTTCACCCTTTCAGGGTTCTCCTGTTATTTATTCATTTTCTATAATCATTACATCCCTTTGGGATTTGCCACAGGCTTCAGCCTGTGGATTAAAAAGAAACAATAATAAAAAGGGCTTTAGCCCAATTAACAGAGCAGAACAGATTTTATAAAGAACCAGCAACGCATAAAATTCGTAAATAAACTAAAAAATTATTTTGAAAAATCTCCTCTGCCCCTTTGCAATTGCTGCTATTCTTGCTTCCTGCAATCACAATAAAAATATAATTGTTGAATCAAATTACATTGATAGTTTAATTAATAATTATACCGAACCTGCGCTTGCTGTAAATACCGCCGATATTAAGTTCTGGAGCAGCCGGATAGATACTGCTCATCCGGGCTTCACCAATGAATTAAAATATTCATCCTTACTTGCAACGAGATTTGCGCTGAAAGGAAATATCCAGGATTTAAAATCTTCGGACAGTATTTTAAAAGTTATTGCAAAAACATTTAACTATAAAGAAGCAGCTCCATACACTGCTTTGGTTCCGCGTTCCATTTCGCAACATAAATTTAATGAAGCGGATACTTTTTTAAATAAAGCAAAACAAATCGGAATAAAACCTTATGATGATGGCGCCTATTCATTTGATGTAAATTTTGAATTAGGAAGGTATCCTTTGGCAATAGAAAATTTAAATAGTATAAAATCAAATTCAGATTATGGTTATGAATTCAGATTATCGAAACTGGAACATTATAAAGGAAACCTGGATTCTGCAATAAAAGCTATGCTCAATGCAGCATCGCTTGCCGGAAATAATCCGCCATTAATTGCGGCTGCATTATCCAATGCTGCTGATTTGTATGTTCACAAAGGCAAGCTGGACAAGGCTTACCAGCTTTACAAAAAATCTATTGCAAGTTATTCAAGCGATTTGCACAGCATTATGGGAATAGGATGGATTGCTTTAGTTCACGATAAAAATGATTCGCTTGCAAAAAAAATATTTCTTTTTGTATCTGCTAAAACACAAGCGCCCGAACCCATTTTAAAACTTTCGCAAACTGCTGAATTAAATAATGATTCTGCATCTATGAAAAAATATGCGCAACAATTTGCAGCCCTTACATCCAATCCTCTTTATGGAACGATGTATAATAAATATCTTATAGAATTATATACGGGTATTTTAAACGATCCTTCAAAAGCAGAAGCTGTTGCAGCCAATGAAATTGCCAACAGGCAAACGCCGCAAACGTATGCATGGTATGTTTGGTGTTTGTATTTTAATAATAAAAAGGATGAAGCTTATAAAATTTATGAAGCCAACGTATCAGGCAAACCCCTTGAAGGCATTGAATTGTATTGGATGGGCAAATTTATGAAAGGACTTGGTAAGGGATATAATGCCAATGAATTTTTTAAAGCTGCAGAAAAAAATAAATATGATCTAAGTCCTTCCATGATGAAAGATCTTGATGATAATTTAAAAGAATAAAATTGGGTAATTAAATACTCTTTGTATCGTCCAGTATAAAGCAATCGCTGCAATAACAGCAGATAAAGGAATTACAATCCCTTTGCGGTACCACGGTTTATTTCCAAACCATTTTCCAAATAATAACCAGGCTGAGAGTATAACAGTTATTTGCCCAAGCTCTACGCCAAGATTAAACATTAATATAGAAGTAAGATAAGATTTTTGAGGAAGGCCAAGATGACCAAGCGCATTTGCAAAACCCATTCCGTGAATAAGTCCGAATAAAAATACAACGCCAATTCTTGATTTTTTTAATTTGGGTGAAAAAATATTTTCAAGCGCCACATACATAATTGACAATGCAATTACAGGCTCTACAATATTTGTCGGCGGATTAATTACATGATACATAGAAAGCCCTAACGTTACTGAATGCGCAACAGTAAAAGCGCTTGCCTGCCATAATACAGGCTTTAATTTCGGGCTTAATAAATAAAGGCTTAATATAAATAAAATATGATCGAAACCTAAAGGAAGTATGTGCGTGTAACCTAATTCCAAATAAAGTATTGCAGCATCTTTGCCGCTCATTTTTTCAAGCTCACCTACAACGGTATGCGCAAATAATGTATCGCTTATTACTAAACTTAAAATGAGGATGCCAATAATTTTTAAATAATATTTTTTATTTCGTGTGTATATTTCCATTATTAAAAATTTTATTTAAAAAAATTAAGCCGATAATTAATTATTTTCGGGTATGCGTTACCGTTATATTGTCAATTAAAAGAAAATTGAAAAACTTATTTTTGCCGAAAGCTTTGTTCCCGGCGTAAAACAAATTTCATCACCGGGCGCTGCTTCTCCTTTTAAAATGTATGCATCATATCTTTTACGATTGGTATTAATGGTTTAAACATTATGGTAACCTAAAGCAACATCATGTAATATGGGAGCTCTTATCTTTTTTAATACAGCAGCATAAACTTTTTATCTCAATTTTTAAGGAAGTTCTTTTAAATACAATAGCTGTAATTAGATGAAAGATTAAAAAAAACCGGAAAGGAATTTCCGGTTTTTTGTTTAAAATTTTATTAATGAGGTTGTGCTAAATAAGGAAATGTAGTTGAAAATGCTACATCATTTCCATTTACATGATCGCTTGTTAAGCCGGGATTGCTTGCGCCCGTTGGACCTCCAAAAACTAAAGTTAATTCTACATCAATTACATCATCATTCAATGCACGGCCGGTTAATACATTGGTTCCGTCATAAAATGTTGTTTTGCCCGTTGTAGAAACGTTTAATACGTCAGTTGACAAAACGCCCGTGAATGTTGCTGCATCAAGGTTTAATAAATTGGTAGTATAACCGGGATTTAAAGCCATCAATCTTGATTGAAATTTTGAATGAAAAGCTGCGCCCATTGCAGATGGCACAGTAACATTGAAGGCTTCTTTATCTGCAGCCATTGCATTAAATACTGTATTAATTGCTGGCCTTGCCATTTGATCTTGTTGTTGATAATAAACTGTGGGGCCGTTTCCCTTGTGTTTATCTTTACATGCAGTAAAAATTAAACTTCCCGAAATAAGAAGAGTGAATAATTTGAATGTCGTTTTCATTTTAAAAATATTTATTGATAAATTAATTAATGAATGATTATATTTTTTTCTTTGTTTCGAGCCATACATTTATTTTGCCCGTTCCACCCAATGCTGCTTTTGGAACTTCTACCACCACGCTCATAACGTTGGTTCCTGCAAAAGCATCTACTCCCGGGTTTCTGAAACCTTCGGCGGTTCCGGCTAAGATTGCATGAAACTGATCGAGATCAAAAAAGAATGGATCATCTCTTGGGCCAGCAAAAACCGAAACACCATGCTCAGTTCCCACGATTGGTGTGGTTGCTCCATAAGGAGTTACTTTTACCTGGGCTATCATCGGGCCTTCAATTTTGCTGCGGGTACCAGTTTCAGATGGCTTTATTGGGCCATACACTCTCATCATGTTTGATGCGGCATCGTACTTGCATTGAATAACCAGATCTTCAATGTTGTCGTTGTTGTTATCAATATTAAATTCAATGAGTGTATTCTCATCAAATTTAGCCGCAGGCGTAGTGGCCGGCGTTAACAAACCTTGCGTATTGGCAACAAATACCAGGTCGTTGGTATTGGCACTCTGAAATACATACAAGTCTGTAATGTCTGTAGTTTGGTTGGTTACGGACGGCGCATCAATATGATCGGCGGCATAAATGATGCCCCCTGTAATCAGCGCCAGTACAGCAATTGCTTCAAATAGAATTTTTTTGCGTTTCATTTTTAAAAATTTTTAATGATTGAATAATGCATTCTCAAAAGCTAAAAGAAAATTAATTTTTTAAATGCGAATGAGATTTACGAGGAATTGAAATTTGCGGATTTTAATAATTGCATTAAGCCTGAAATATATTTTCATTTACGATAAAAAAACTATTGACTAAATAAAATCGTATGTTTTTTTAAAGTCAGCGTTTCATTTATCATACTTAAGCGTAACATGATAAATGAGATTAAGATTTTTTAATTAATTATTTTTTATTTAAAAACTTTTTATTATGCTAACAAATGAATCATCTTACAACGATGTTGGTTTTGCTATTAAATCAAAATTCTCAAGAAGAAAATTTCTTACCTATGCGAGCGCCTCCTCTGCGTTATTAATTACTGCAGCTTCCTGCAAAAAAGATAACAATGGAAATAATACCAGCGGTGGTGTAGATCTCCGGTTTTACTTTTAGCGATGCCCGGCGGTACAGAGTGGATATTGATTGTGTTGGTTATTCTTTTATTTTTTGGAGGCAAAAAAATTCCTGATCTCATGCGGGGTATTGGCAAAGGCGTACGGGAATTTAATGACGCCAAGGATCATGTAAAAATCCTATTGATGAAGGAATGAAAGAAAAAGACGCTAAGGTTGCTCCTGTTCGTGAAACCGGGAATCCTGTTCTCTAAAAATCCTGTTCACAATTCAATATAAAATGCCCCGATAATTTTTTGTCGGGGTTTTTTATTTTAATATAACGGTAACGCCTATACGCAGAAATATTTTTTTTTGAAAAATCAATTCTTTAATTCTCTTTTAATAATCATAACCTTAATTTCGCAGCGTCTTATTATATTTTTTTATAAAAAAACTATTGTATGAATTACTGGCTTGTAAAATCGGAGCCCGCTGCGTATAGCTGGGAGCAATTAAGTACCGATAAAAAAACGTCATGGACAGGTGTGCGCAATTATGCGGCACGAGTACATTTAAGAAACATGAAAAAAGATGATGAAGTTTTATTTTATCACAGCAATGAAGGAATGGAAATTGTGGGTATTGCAAAAGTTGTAAAAGAATCGTACCCCGATACAACCACAGATGATGAGCGTTGGGTTACGGTAGATATAAAACCATATAAAAAATTAAAAAATCCTGTAAGCCTCACAGAAATCAAGGCAGACAAGCGTTTGGCTAATATGGCTTTGGTAAGGATTGGGCGACTATCCGTTCAGCCGGTTACCGAAAAAGAATGGAAGGTAATTATGGAAATGGCAGGAGAGAAATAATTTCGTGTAGGCTTCACCGTTATAATTGTTGTGTATGGAAACCCTTGTAGTGCTCACCGGCGCAGGCATCAGCGCAGAAAGCGGCTTACAAACTTTTCGCGATAGCGATGGGCTTTGGAATGGATACAATGTTTATGAAGTAGCCACTCCTGAAGGATATAAAAAAAATCCAAAGCTCGTTCTTGACTTTTATAACATGCGAAGAAGAGAAGTTGCCAAAGCCTTGCCCAATGAGGCGCACAAAGCAATTGCAACACTTCAGGAAAAATATCATGTAACCGTAATTACTCAAAACATTGATGACTTGCACGAAAGAGCCGGATCAAAAAATGTTTTGCATTTGCATGGAGAAATTTTTAAAATGCGTGGCGAAAAAGACATTCATACACTTTATGAAATAAAAGGCGACATTCATTTGGGCGATATGGCTCCCGATAAAACACAATTTCGTCCGCATGTTGTATGGTTCAATGAACAGGTTCCAATGATTGAAAAAGCAACTATCATAATGGCGAAAGCGGATGTTTTTATTTTGGCAGGCACTTCATTGCAGGTATATCCTGCTGCCGGGTTAATTGATTATTTGCCTTTGAAAATTCCAAAGTATATTATAGATAAAAATCCTCCCTACATCCCGCCGCATCACGGTTTTCATGTAATAAGAAATACAGCAACTGCAGGAATGGATGAGTTAATGAAAATATTGCTTTAATTTTTGTGCAAAATTTTTTTATTAAATTAAATGCAAGATTGATTGCATAATTAATAACTTTTTTATAATTTGGTTTTATCTCTGCTCCATAGAATTTTTTTATACCCATCCCGATTGTAAAATCTTCTTGTGAATAAATACTGCAAATTTTTTTGGGAATAAAATTTTATTGTCCAAAAAATAAGAAATCCATCAACTTGAAATTGTAGTAATTTATTTTTTATGAAGATAAAATTTAGGTTAGCGTATTTTTTATTTCCAATTGTTTCAGTAATTACGATAGATAATTTTGCCCAGGTTAATGGCGATTTTCGCACCAAAAATATGAGTGGCAACTGGAGCGATTTTAATGCGTGGTATATTTATAATGCAGGCTGGACGCCTGCTACAGCCGGACAAATACCATCTGCATCCAGCAATGTTTTTATTCAATCGGGACAAACCATTTCAGTTGATAATTCTTTAGCGGTTTGTAATAATGTGAACATTGAAAATAGCGGTGCGTTAATAGCATTTTCAAACGCTTCAGCTGCGTTGAATGTAAAAGGAAATTTTATTACAAATAATAAAGCTAATTGTTTTGGCTCATGGTCATCGGGAGCAAAAATAATTTTTTCAGGAACCGCCAATCAAACGCTTCCCGATAATTTAGGAACCTTTTCTGTTTTGGATGATATTGAAATTAATAAATCTTCAGGAACACTTACAAGCGGCAATAGTATTAAGTTTAATAAATTCATATTAACGGCGGGAAATTTTGTTGCTGGTAAAGATGCAGACATACGGGGCAATTCAGCAAGTGCAACTATAAATATTAATGGAGGAACCTGGACACAAAATAATGGAAAGACTACCATTTACAATGCAGCAATTGGCAATACATCGCCTGTCGGAACCATTACCATTAATGGCGGAACAATGGAACTTGCAACCAGCACCGGAACAGGAGGCCTGCAACTTTCTGTTGTAAATGTTACCAATTCGGGAATATTTATTTTAGATAATTTTTCAGGACTTATTAATATTTCAACTTCTATAAATGTGGATGCTACAAGCGTTTTCAATACTGCATTAATTACAACACCTTTTTCACCAGTAACAACTTTTGCAGGCTTGGTAAGTTATAATAATACCGGCGCTCAGACTATTACTGCTGCTACTTATCCATATTTAAAATTAACCGGAAGCGGCATAAAAACGCTTGGAAGTGGTATAACAAGTATTCCCGCAAACGGTACGCTTGAAATATCGGGAACTACTTCTTCAGCAACTTTAGCCTTAGGCGGAAATACATTTTCAGTATCTTCTTCAGGAACAAATTTATTATATACTTCTGCTGCATCGCAAACCGCTACTGCTAATGAGTGGGATGCCAACTTTCAAAATATTACAATTAATAATTTAGCGGGAGTAAGTATGGGCGGCCTTTCGCGAACGATTAAAGGATCGCTAAACCTTACAAACGGAACTTTGAACATTGGCACATCAGGAGCTTTGACTTTGGATGGCGCTTCTTTAAATACAACCAATGGTTATTTGAATGGAGTTTCCACAAGTGATTTAACCATAACAGGAACAACAGGTGGAAATGTTACTTTACCATTCTCATCCGATATTAGTTTGCATAATCTAACGGTAACGGGTACACGAAAACTTATTTTAAACGGGATAAATAATATTTCTTTATATGGATTGTTTACTATCGGTTCTACAGCCACATTTGATAACGGAGGCGAAAGTCAGATCATTGATGGGGGAAGTGGAGTTATAACTATCTCAGGTAAGTTTATAAACAGAGATAAAGATAATTTTACGGGAACAAAGGGAGCAATTCCGGGAATATCGCCCACTTTAAATGCGGGCTGTACAATTGAATATGGTTTAGGAGGCGATCAGAATATAACCCCAAGAAATGATTATCAGAATATAACTTTTTCAGGTAGCGGAACAAAAACTCCTTCCAATACTTTTACACCATTAAATACTTTGTACATTACCGGCAATGCAATTGTAGATGCCTCAAATCATAATATTGGTGATGGAATTACTTTAACCAATTTTACAATGGATGGCGGAAGGCTCATACTCGGTACAACCGGCACCCAGCCTATGATGGCAGGAACTTACAATCTTAGTGGAGGTATCGTTCAATTTGATGGAGCGAATAATCAAACTATCCGATCACAATCTTATCAAAATATAGAAGTAACAGGAGCGGGAGTGGGAAATTCAAACGGCAATATTACGCTTAACTCAAATGGAACTTTTACCGTTAAGAACAATGGTATTTTTAAAATTAATGATAACAATATTACCGGCGCAGGGAACACTCAAACAATAACAGTTGAGAACGGAGCAACTTTCCGATGCGGCAATAATCAAGGTTTCAATGGTTTTAAAGCAACGCTTACTAATAATTCTTCTATAGACTCTGCTATATCCAATATCAATTTAAATTCCGGAAGCACGGTGGAATATATGAGAGCTGGCGATCAGCCAATCACAAATGCCAACGGTCTTATTTATAGCAATCTTAATTTGGCTGGAAGCGGCAACAAAATTGCACCTTCAGGAACTTTGATTATTCAAGGCAATTTAGCGAGTTCAGGATCGAATGTCTTTAATTCAAATGGCGGCATCGTGTTGCTGAATGGAACTAATCAAAACTTTGCAGGGCTTACTTACAATAATCTTATTCTTACAAACGGCACTAAAACAACTTCCGGCAGCAGCGCCATTCTTGACAGCATCAAAATAAATGATGGAACAACTCTTTCAATAAGCGATGGCGATATTATGACGCTTCATTCGGATGCAACGAAAACCGCGAGGGTAGGGCAGTTCGTCTCAGGAATCATTAACTACAATTCCACCGGAAAATTTGTGATAGAAAGATATATCCCTGCAAAAAAAGCATGGAGATTTTTATCGGTTCCGATTAATTCTTTACAAACTATAAAAAATGCATGGCAAGAAGGCGCCAGCAATTATTCTCAAGATCCAAAGCCGAATTATGGAACACAAATTACCAGTGATAATTCCAATTGGTCTGTATTAGGATTTGATACATTATCATTTGCTCCTTCCATTAAAACTTACAATTCAACAAGCGATACTTATACAGGCATTACATCAACAAACATTTCATTCGATCCATCAAAAGGCGGATACATGACTTTCATTCGTGGCGATAGAACTGCTACTTCTATAAACTCGCCGGTAACAAGTACCACGCTTCGCACTTCCGGTCAGCTTTTTACAGGCACACAAGGAAATATCGCTTTAATTACTGGACAATTCATACCCGTAAATAATCCTTATCCTTCGGCTATTGATCTTCGTAATTTATCGCAATCTTCAAGTATCTTTTATTATGTATGGGATCCCAATCGCGGCGGCGCTAATGGATTTGGCGGTTTCAGTACTCTGTATTGGGATGGTGCAACTGATTATGATGTACTTCCCGCAAATACAGGAAGCTACGGCGCTACCAATAATTATATTGATAATGGTCAGGCATTTTTTGTATCAGGAACCGGAACAATCCAGCTTAGCGAAAATGCCAAAACATCTGCAACTTTTTCTATTTCGCCTTTCATTCCGGTAAGTGCAAGAGTAAAACTGCGAAGTAATTTATACAGTGTAAACGCTGATGGGGCTTCGTTTTTAGCAGACGGAGTTCTTACTGACTTTGCTGATAATTATAGTAACAGCGTGGATGAAATGGATGCAAAAAAAATGATGAATTTTTCAGAAAATTTGTCGCTCAAAAGAGAAGGCTTCAATCTGGCGATAGAAAGAAAACATACCTTAATTACCAACGATACTATTTTTTTTAATCTTACCGGCGTAAAGAAACAACCATATCGTTTTGAATTTATTCCTTCTCAGCTTAGCCAGCCGGGAGTGCAGGCTTTTCTCGAAGATGATTATCTTAAAACAAAAACCCGTTTAAATTTAAACGATACAAACCGCATCAACTTTAATGTTGATATTAATCCGGCTTCTTCTTTTCCAGGTCGTTTCAGAATTATTTTTAATGTAGCCGAAGCATTACTTCCTGTTACTTTTACTAACGTGAACGCATACACGAAAAATGAAACGATTGCTGTGGAATGGGAAACGAAAAACGAATCAGGAATTAAAAATTACAGCGTTCAAAAATCGAACGATGGCGTAGCCTTTACAGGTGCTTTTATTATTGCTTCGCGAAATAACAATGCAGGCGCATTTTATAAATGGATAGATGCGCAACCTGCGCCGGGATTGAATTATTATCGAATAAAAAGTATCGGGTTCAATGAAAAAATTCAATACAGTAAAATTGTTCAGGCATCACTTAATGATGGCAAAAAAGGAATTTTAGTTTATCCAAATCCTTCCAATGATGGCATTATTCATCTTCAATTTAATAACCAACCAGATGGCAAATACTTCCTGCAACTATTAAATAGTTCGGGGCAAATATTGCTATCAAAAGAAATTGACCTTAAGACTTCGGGTGCGATTTCTAAAAAAATTTTAATTAATAAATATCTATCGCGTGGCATTTATTATATAGAAATTATTAAGCCAAATGGTAATAAAGTAAATCTTCCTGTAGTTTATTAAAAAATTCATTTCAATAAATGATAATGTTGAATAATTTTTTTAAAAGAAAAAGCGTTTTAAAAAAGTATCTCCTAATTAATATCTTGATGTTTTTTATTAAAAAAATTAATGAATAAATTTTATTAAAATTAATGGCGCAAATCCTTTATAGAAATTAAATTTATTTATCTTAGCAACTTATAATCTCGTCTATGAAATTAATTCAAAAGCCACTTGTTTTATTTTCCATAATTTTTTTATTATTTTTTAGCCCGTCTTTACATGCACAAGTGGGAGACCCCGGTTGCGATCCCGAGTGTAATTGCCGGTCGGATGGTAGCTATTGCCCGATAGATAATGGGGTATGGATTTTACTTTCTGTAGGTGTTTTATATGGCTTAAAAAAAATAAAAAGCGCCCGCAGCCATGCAACCCCCGCGAGTTGATTCATTCAAAAAAATTTGTTTCTTAAAAAAAACCTTTCATTAAAGAACAAAAGTGTTGTGCACAGAGTGGTTGCAGTAAACCATTTATTAAATAATTTGGTTTAAATTTGTTTTTGCCAAATAAAAATGCTGCAATTTCGTTATTGCCTTGTTATCCTTTATGCAAAATTCAAAGAAAACATTTTCTCCACGAGAAAATACTGTCCGTCCATTGCCTGATTTTATTTGCAGGTTAATAAGTCATTTACCCTCAGGAATACACGTCGCTATTTATATCATCCTTTCTATTTTCATAACTTCATGCGGCACTACAAAAAACCCGGTATATTTTGAAAACCTGAAAAAAGATACTACACTTCATAATATAGTTACTCCTCAGTTTGATCTTAAAATTCAAAAAGAGGATATGTTAAGCATAATGGTAGCCAGCCTTAGCCCCGACGTTACTTTTTACAATGCTCCGCAAAACACCGTTGGGCCTTTAAATGGTTATTTGGTTGATAAAAATGGCAACATTTCATTTTTAAAATTAGGAACCATTCATGTAGAAGGAATGACAAGGAAACAATTAAAAGATTCATTGCAAAAAAGCCTCGAACCTTATTTGAAAGATAATATTGTTTCTGTTGGTTTTTTAAACAGGCATATAACTATGCTTGGAGGGATTGCACCAACCATATTGCCAATAGCAAATGATAATATGACCATCCTGGATGCACTGGCGGCATCGGGCGATATTGGAAGTAAAGGAAAAATTGATAATGTACTTGTAATAAGAGACTCGGCAAACGCTAAAGTTTTTAAAAGGCTGAACTTGAAAAACAATTCCGTTTTTTATTCACCTTATTACTACATGCAGCCTAATGATATTGTATATGTAGAGCCGGTAAAAAATACCGCTAATAAATTAACTGCGCCCCAAATCATTGCGTATATCACTTCCGGTATTTCTCTTATATTTTTAATTTTGAATACGCTTAAATTATAAATTAAAGCTCATTTATGTACAATGGATGAAGAACAATTTTTTAAAGAAAGAGGCGAAACTAATATTTTCAAACAGGTTATTTACAAATACCTTCCTTTTTGGCCGTTGTTTGTAATAACTACTTCTATTGCCCTTATTGCAGCTTATATAGATCTTCGTTCACAGGTGCCTATTTACGTCGCGTCTGCAAAAGTGCTTTTGAAAGACCCGCAAAAGGGTGGCGGCGATTCCAAAGTACTGGATGCACTCAATATTTTTTCTGAAAAAAAAATTGTAGATAATGAAATTGTAGTGCTGCGTTCGTCGGATATAATGCAGGAAGTAGTAAAAGACCTTGACCTGTACGCAACAGTTTATAATAAAGGAAATGTGCGCACCGAAGAATTGTATGGCGATCATTCTCCTTTAAAATTTATAGCATTAAATAAAGATAGCTTCAACTTATGGAATACTTACTTTTTTAATGTAGATTGGAAAAAAAGGGTGGTGGAAATTGATAACAAAACGGTTCCTTTTAATGATACCGTTTTGCTCGGTAATACCCCCGTAAGATTAGTGATTAATAATTCTTACAATCAAAATGTAACCGGAAAAAATTATTTCGTGAGATTTGGTGCTCCTGCTGCCATTGCAGGAGGATTAATAGGCCCATTAAAAATTTCAGCCTATTCATATTCTTCTACCATTTTAAATGTAACATTTGAAACTCCCGCTCCCGAAAAAGGAAAAGATATTCTTAACAGGTTGTTTCAAATTTATAATGAAGATGCTATTGATGATAAAAATCAAATAGCCGAGAAAACGTTACATTTTATTGATGACAGGCTGGCGCTGATATCTTCGCAGCTCGACAGCGTTGAAAGAAACATCGCTGGTTTTAAATCGCGTGAATCGGTTGTTGATCTTAGTTCTCAGGCATCAGCATATCTCGATAAAGTAAAAGACCTCGATAAGCAAAACAGCGATATAGACTTAAAACTTGATGCACTAAATAATTTGGATGAATATGTAAAATCAAAAGGAAAGAAACGAGGAACTGTTCCTTCGCTGTTATTAATTTCCGACCCTACCTTAACTGCATTATTAGATAAATTATACACTGCCGAAACACAGGCGGAATCGTTGCAAAATATTACAGGCGAAAAAAATGAAGCATTGCTGTCTGCAAATACAGCAGTAGCACAGATTAAAAAAGATATTTTGGAAAATATGAGCAACATTAAAGAAAATCTGGTAATGGTAAAAAGCCAGGTGAATGCCCAAATTGAACAAAACAATTCAATGCTGAAGCAGGTGCCAAAAAAAGAAAGGGCTTACCTGGATATAAGCCGGCAGCAATCAATTAAAAATGATATTTATACTTATCTATTACAAAAGAAAGAAGAAACAGCTATTTCTTCTGCTTCCACCTCTGCAGACCTGAGAGTAATTGAAGCTCCCGGTTATTATGGCCCCATCAGACCTGTAGCCAATAATTTTTACATGACAGGGCTTGTAATTGGTTTATTGGCAGGAGCATTTTTAGTATTGCTGAAAGAAATGTTCAGCCGCAATGTATTGTTTCGTTCCGAAATTGAAGATAAAGTAAAAGTTCCTATTGTGGGAGAACTTTTGCAGGTGAAAGATAAAAACCCGATAGTGATACTGGATGGCAAAAGAACAGTTATTGCCGAACAGTTTCGATCGGTGAGAACCAACTTGAATTTTATGGGGTTGAATGAAGAGCATAATACCTTAATGATTACTTCCAGTATTTCCGGCGAAGGAAAAAGTTTTGTAGCAATTAATCTTGCCATTAGCCTTACTCTTACCGGAAAAAAAGTAGCCATTATGGAAATGGATTTGCGCAAGCCAAAGCTTAGCAAAATTTTGAATGTGAAAAAAACACCTGGTATCTCCAGCTATCTTGTTGGAAAAGCAGGATTAGATGATGTAATAAAACCAACTGAAATTAATGGATTGTCTGTAGTTTCTGCAGGTCCGATTCCGCCCAACCCTACGGAGCTTATACAAACTCAAAAATTTCGTGAAATGATTACTGAATTGAAAAAAAGATTCGATTATGTAATTATGGATACAGCGCCCATTTCACCAGTTACCGATGCGCAATTGCTTCAGGAATTTGCCGATATTAATTTATTTGTAATCCGGCATTCCGTTACGCCGCGAAATTTTCTTACTATGATTGACGGGCTGCACAAGCAAAAGAAATTTAAAAATATGTGCGTTGTATTTAACGGATTAAAACCAAGAGGCTTTCAAATATACGGATATGGATTCGGCGGTTATGGAAATGGTTACGGATATGGTTATGGATACGGTTACGGTTATGGATATGGCAGTGAATATGGCAAAGGTTATTATTTGGAAGAAAAATTAGGTATTCAATCTATATTCAGGCCATTATTATTTTGGAAAAAATAATATGCTTAACAATTTTTTTACTTTAAAATCTTCATGCACTGTGGCTGAGGAATAGCGAAGCTTTATCTTCACATCCCAATTAGAATTTATAACTTACTATGATATGCCTGAAAATACAAATGATGAAACATACGCCTGGTATGCAGTATATACAAAACCACGATGGGAAAAAAAAGTTGCAGAACGTTTACTTGAAAAAGGAATTGAACATTATTGCCCTTTGAACAAAGTAAGCCGCCAATGGAGCGATCGCAAAAAAGTAGTATTTGAACCTATCTTCAGAGGCTATGTTTTTGTAAAACCTAAAGTTGAAAATAAATGGGAGCTTAGAAAAATTCCAGGAATTTTAAATTTTGTTTTTTGGCTGGGACGTCCCGCACAGATAAAAGAAGAAGAGATCATTACCATAAAAAAGTTTTTAAATGAATTCAGTAATGTAGAAGTAGAGAAAAAAAATCTGGTGGCTAATGCATCTGTTCGTATTACACAAGGCATCTTAATGAATTACGAAGGTATAGTAATAGAAGTGTTTGGAAACCGCGCTGTAGTAAAAATAGACAGCCTCGACATACAGTTGAGCGCTCATTTCGATAAAAAAAATCTGGAATTAATTAAACATTAAAAAATCTTTTTAACTGCAATTAATTTTCAATTTTCAATTTTTAATTCTTAATTGTTTTGTGCCGCATTGCAGGAATAGCCAATAAAAATCTTCCGCTGCCAGCCATAGAACAGATGGTTACAAAAATGTGTAACCTTCAGCAACATGGGGGCCCGGATGATGCCGGCATTCATACCTGTGCAGAGAATAATTTAGTTCTGGGTCATCGCAGGCTTGCATTGCTCGATCTTTCTGCATCGGGGCATCAGCCTATGACTTACTGCAACAGGTATGTCATTTCTTTCAATGGTGAAATTTATAACTTTCCTGAACTTAAAAATGAATTGATAAAAACCGGTATGGCTTTCCGTACCCAATGCGATACCGAAGTTATTTTAGCTGCTTTTGCCCGGTGGAATACACAAAGTTTTGCAAAACTGAAAGGAATGTTTGCTTTTGCGCTTTTTGATACTGTTGAAAAAGATTTATATCTCGTAAGAGATTCTTCCGGCATTAAACCATTATATTATTCAGCAACCGAAACATCAATAGAATTTGCATCGGAGATAAGAGCTTTTGCTGCTTTGGAAAATAAAAATGAAAATAAAATATGGCCCGTTCTTCAGCTTGCCTATGGACATATACCAGAACCTTCAACAACATTGCAGGACGTAAAACCTTTGCACAAAGGTTGTTTTTATAAATATAATCTTTCCACCGGTGCTGAAAGTTATCAATCTTTCAATCACTATAGCTATAGCGATTGTATAACTGATACCTTATGTGCAAAGGCTTCCATCAAAAACTCATTGCACCTTGCTGTTGGAAGACACTTGTTGTCTGATGCACCCATCGGCGTCTTTTTAAGTGGGGGAGTAGATTCCGGCATTGTAACAACCGTTGCATCCGATTATCAAAGCAAGCATTTAAAAACTTTATCATTATATTTTAATGAAGCGCAATTTTCTGAAAAAGAATACCAGGACAGTATCATAGCACAAATTCAATGTAAACATTATCAACATCTGTTAACTGAAAATGAATTTGGAGAGTCATTTCCTGCTATCCTCAATGCAATGGATATGCCCAGTTGTGATGGAGTGAATACCTGGTTTATCAGCAAATATGCAAAACAACAAGGATTAAAAGCAGTTCTCTCCGGCATTGGCGGCGATGAATTATTCGGGGGTTATCCTTCATTTAACCGACTGTCAATTGCAACACGACTGCAACGATTGCCATCACGAATTTTATTAGAGGCAAAACAAAGCGCCGACAAAAGAGCCAACAGGCTTTCGTATTTGTATTTGGAAGGTATTAAAGGATTGTATCTGTTTTTAAGAGGACAGTTTATTCCGAGACAAATAGCGGCACAGTTGGGAATGAGCGAAAAACAAGTGTGGTCTATATTAGAAGAACATCCGGTACTTCCATCCTTGTCTAAGTTGCTTTGCAAAAATAAAGCAAGTTGGATGGAATTAAATATGTATATGCAAAATCAATTGCTTCGTGATGCCGATGTAATGAGCATGGCTCATGGTGTAGAAATAAGAGTTCCTTTTTTGGATGATGAAGTAATTAAAACGGCATTATCCATTTCATCTGATATAAAATATAAAGGCATAATTCCAAAGCAAGTATTAATAGATGCTTTTAAAAATCAATTGCCTGAAACTGTGTGGAACAGAAAAAAGATGGGCTTCAGCCTGCCGTTTAATGAATGGATGCGCGAAAGTATTTTTATAAAAGATATAATGGAAAATAAAAATGCAACCGCAAGAAATAATTATAAAAAGTTCAGGGAAGGCAAACTTCATTGGAGCCATTTGATGTCATTAATTATTCTGCAAACACGCAGGGTTAATTGATAGTAGTTGATACAAATTGAAAACGCTTTTTCTCACATTAAGAATTTTTTCGGCTACCGGCGGTATAGAAAAAGTGTGCCGTATAATGGGAAAAGCTTTGTACGAAGAAAGCCTTGAAAACCAAGGCGTGTTGCAGGTTTGCAGCATGTACGATAAACAACAGGATGCATTTCATAATGCCTATTTTCCATCTGAAAACTTTAAAGGATTTTCTATAAATAAATTACAATTTATCGCAGAAACAGTTTATTCCAGCAGAAAATATGATCGTATCATTCTTAGCCATATCAATTTGTTGCCCGTGGGGTGGCTTATCAAAAAATTTTTTCCCCGCACAAAATTAATTTTACTGGCACATGGAATAGAAATATGGTTTCCGGTTATTTCTTATAAAAGAAGAATGTTGAGGGCATGTGATAAAATTATTGCCGTAAGTAACTTTACTAAAAGCCAGGTGAGTAAGTTGCATGGAGTGCCTGCGCAAAGAATTGAAGTGCTTAATAACTGCCTTGACCCTTTTTTACAATTGCCTTCAGAAAGCAAAAAAAATAAAGAACTTTTACAAAAATATGGATTTAATGAATCGGACACCATTCTGATGTCGTTAACAAGATTGGCTTCCAGAGAGCGTTACAAAGGCTATGATAAAGTGATTGAAGCGATTGCTAATTTGCAAAACCGTTATTATGGTATTAAATATTTTATCGCCGGCAGATACGATAATAAAGAAAAATTATTTGTAGAAAATCTCGCAAAAAAGTTAGAAATGAAAAACATTGTACTGCCCGGTTTTATACCAGAAGAAGAACTGAAGGAACATTTTGCTATGAGCGATGTGTATGTAATGCCCAGCCGCAAAGAAGGGTTTGGAATTGTATTTATCGAAGCGATGTATTATGGCGTTCCTGTAATTGCAGGCAATATTGATGGATCTGTGGATGCATTGCTGAATGGAGAATTAGGGCAATTGGTGAATCCCGATAATGTAGAAGAAATTGCCAAAGCCATAGAAAATATTATTAAAAATAAAACTGCGTTTATTCCTTCCCGTAAAGTATTGACGGATCATTTTAGTTACGAAGCGTATAAAAAAAAATTGGAACAAGTTATCACATTCAATCCTGTTAATTACAATTGACTAATAATATTACGGCTGCTTCTCCTGAAAAAGATTGGGACCTTATTATTCAGCCAAAGGCGCATCTTTTCGATTTAAAATTAAAAGAAGTATGGAAGTACCGCGACCTGTTATTGCTTTTTGTAAAACGCGATTTTATTGCTCAATATAAGCAAACCATACTCGGGCCGCTGTGGCATTTCATTCAGCCGATTTTTACTACAATCGTTTTCTTATTAGTATTTGGAAAAATAGCCAACATCCCCACTGATGGCATTCCTCCTATTTTATTTTATATGAGCGGCATTACAATTTGGAATTATTTTTCATCTTGCCTCAACAGCACTTCTAATACATTTGTTGCCAATGCAGGCATTTTTGGTAAAGTATATTTCCCGAGGCTCATAATTCCATTATCCACTGTTTTATCCAATTTAATAAAATTCGCCATTCAATTTTTATTATTAATGGCAGTATTCATTTTTTATGTGGCGAAGGGAATGCCCGTGTATGCAGGATTTTCTTTGTTAATGATACCAATATTAGTTTTGATGATGGCAGCAATGGGGCTTGGGTTAGGAATTATTATTTCATCTTTAACTACAAAGTACCGCGACCTGTCTGTATTGATTGGTTTTGCAGTGCAATTGCTTATGTATGCCACGCCAATAGCTTATCCGCTATCTTTTTTGCAACACAATAAATATGCTTCATGGATTCGGTGGAACCCGCTTACGCCAATTGTAGAAGCATTCCGGTATGCATTGTTTCATAAAGGAAATTTTACTGCTGCAAGTTTGTTGTACAGTGTCGCATTTATCGCTGTGGTATTATTTATTGGCTTAATAACTTTCAGCAAAGTAGAAAAGAGCTTTATGGATACGGTGTAGGAATTCATTCAACTACTTACCCGGAGCTACCAATGTTTCATTGGATTTGGAATTAGCCAAAAAAATAACAGAAGCAGATAGTGTGAAATGACGTGAAGAGGGATTAATTGAAAAGGAATGATTAATAATTGAAGTGTACGGCAAACACAAACAGTTGTTTGCAGGCAGTCTTCTCTATACCTTTTTTTGGCCAAGTCCGTCAATGACGGACTTGGGATGAATGAAAGAGCCGGAAAACAGCCGGCAATGTATGGGAATACAAACCAATATTAAATTAAGAGGCACTGTAAGTAACATAATCTACTACCAGTGGAAGGGTATCCATTGCATACGGACAGTTCCTGCACGAGTAAGGCAAACGAAGCCAACCCAAAAGGCTGCAAAGGACTTTGGAATTGCAGTAAAATCTTCTGCCGTGGTAAGAGCATTGTTTATGAGTTTGATGCCTGAAATACCTGCTAACCGTTCCTTTATCTATAAAACGGATGGAGCGTTCAGGAAATGGTTAAAAGAAAACCCGTTGAAGAATACGGAACCTACAGACGGCATACCTTTTTTTGATGATCTTTCCTTTAATGACGAGGCTGAACTAAAAAAAATATTGCAGGTAAAAGTTATCATATGCCGCAGTGTAAATGGCGGTGTGCTTTTACAATGGCCGGCTTTTAACCCTGTTACTGCTATTAAGGCGCCGGTAGCAACGAGGCAAATAGTTATTACCTATATAGCTGCAACCATACGCATGAACGAGGCTAACGGGCATCATTGTGCAGAAACCAAGCTTACCATTCCTTATGTTGATGAGATAATACCGGCAAGAGAAATACAATTTGATAATGTTACTGCCCCTCAAAGTCTTGCCTTAATTGGAATATCAGTAAATTTTTACAAAGACGATTTGCAAAACCAGCCCGTAAATATAATGCGGTGCAAGCCGGCTACCGTCGTAGGAAGTTTTTATAATTAAGCGCTTTAACTATAAGGCTAAATGGCATAAACCACAAAGACACTAAGAACAAAGAATTTATTTCTCCATGGCTTAGTGGTAAAAAAACTTAGTAAAAAAATTTAGCGGTAGAAAAAATTTAATAACCACAATGTCATCATCATTTAACACACGCCGGAAGTTTATGAAGAACACCGGTGCACTTGGCCTGGGCCTGGTTGCGCTCCCTTCAGTAGTATTGGACAAAAGAACCCCAATTGATATAAATAAAAAAATAGTTTGTGTAGGCGGCCATCCTGATGACCCGGAAAGCGGATGTGGCGGCACATTGGCAAAGCTGCGGAACGCAGGCCACGATGTAACTATTATTTATTTAACTACAGGCGAAGCCGGCATCCCAGGTAAAAGTCATAACGAAGCGGCATCCATCCGGAGGCAGGAAGCCATCAATGCCTGTAAGGTATTAGATGCAAAGCCTGTTTTTGCCGGACAAATTGATGGCGATTCCGTTTGTAACAATGATTGGGTAAATAAAATGCAGCAACTCATCATGAATGAAAAACCCGGCATCGTCTTTACGCACTGGCCACTGGATGCACACAAGGATCACCAGGTAGCCAGCCTGTTGACCATACAATCATGGCTGCGGGAGCCACAACAATTTTCACTGTATTTTTTTGAAGTATGTATCGGTGAGCAAAGCCTTATTTTTCATCCGACCGATTATGTGGATATAACGGATACACAGGAACAAAAGAAAAAAGCAGTGTATTGCCATGTAAGCCAGGATCCGCCGGGTATTTATGAATGCGGGCATGCCGCCATGGAAGATTTCAGAGGACGTGAATTGGGTGTAAAAGCAGGGGAAGGATTTATCAGGATGTCAGGAAAATTACAAGGTGGAATGGGAATTTAATTCATAAAATAAATGAGTGATACAGTAATAAAAGTAGAAAATCTTTCCAAGCAATACCGGCTGGGCAATGTGGGCCTGGGATCATTTAGCCATGATGTGAACAGGTGGGTGGCATAATGTGCGTAGCTTCTGGATAATTTGGAATACCAGCAGGGTTGTTCGTCCGATTTAAAGGAATTATTTTCTGACATGGATTATTCGTTTACAAAAATCCGGAATACAAAGGAATTGAATCAATAATATTCAATAAAAATTCGTGAACAAATTTTATCACAGTAATATTCGTCATTTGAAAGCTTAACGCTCTTATGAAAAATATCCTAAAAACTTTCTTTAATTCGTTAGGTTTCGAGCTATCCAATCTAAAAGCTTCAGAACTTTTGAAGATTGAATATACAAAAGTAACCTCTGAAAAATTAGAGGTAGAAAGATTATTAAATAAGCTGCTCTTTGTATTGACAAACCGAGCTTCTGATAAGTCTTCTCTTGAAGACTTCATAAAATATTCAGCAGATAAGCTTGGCTTATCTAAATCCCAGGTATTTCAGGATCTTTTTGTTTCCTATTTATTTAAAGATAAGCAGGGTGGCTTCTTTGTCGAGTTTGGGGCAACAGACGGAGTTACGTTAAGTAATAGTTTTTTATTGGAAGATAAATATGAATGGAAAGGAATACTGGCAGAACCAGCAAAAGTATGGGCAGAGAGATTGAAAGCAAACAGGAACTGTTTTATTGATACCCGATGTGTTTGGTCGAAATCGGGCGAGCAGGTTACTTTTCATGAAACGGCCTATGCCGAGCTGTCAACAATAGATTTGTTTTCAACATCCGACTATCATGCAGAAAAAAGGAAATATCCAAAAACCTATAGTGTTGAAACGGTTTCTTTAAATGATCTATTGAAATTTTATAATGCACCACCTGTAATTGATTACCTGTCTATAGACACGGAAGGCTCAGAATTTGATATTTTAAGTGCATTCGACTTTGAAAAATACCGCATCGAAATAATAACTGTTGAACATAACTTTTCTCCTAAACGCGATGACATTTTTGAATTGCTTACACATAATGATTATGTAAGGGTTTTTGAATCAATAAGTTTATTTGATGATTGGTATATTAAAAAATCATTGCAATCACTAACTAATATTACTTCTTTATAGCCTCCAGGCATTATAACAAATACGGGTACACGTAATTTCGAAACGTATAATTATCCCTTACATATGAACGAAGTAGTTATCAAAGTAGAAACCTCTCCAAGCAATACCGCCTTGGAACGGCAGGTATGTTTGGCCTTGCATGTTATTTTGTAATTAAATGTTCATTACGATTAAAAGATTTATTAAGAAAACTTTTATTTATTCATGGTATATAAGTCTATATATAAAATATCTTGAAAGGAAAAAAAAGCAATTTCTTATTAATGATATAAAAGAAAGAATTATAAGTAAAAATTTATTAAAAGATCTTACAGTAGAAGAATTAGATTATTGGGATAAGAGAATAGAAACCGCTCTTGCTTCTGAAGATAATGCCAGAATTAAGTGTGTTAAAAATGCCGGTAAAATAAAAGGACATTTATTAGTGATGCACAATGGAATTGTTATTGAACCACTAACCTACTATGGCTTTCCTGTTCTTAAAATGTTGGTTGATAACAAAGGAATTCACGAACCACAGGAAGAATATGCATTTCAGCAAGTATTAAAGGAAATGCCTGCGGGGGCAACGATGATTGAATTAGGCGCCTATTGGGCTTTTTACTCTATGTGGTTTAATAAAAGCGTACAAAATGCGAACAATTACATGATTGAACCTATTCATTTAGATGAGGGAATTAAGAATTTCAGGCTTAATAAGCTTCGGGGAAATTTTTTTAGAGCTTACGTTGGAGATACCAGCAAAGTGGCTGAAGACGGAATCGATATTATCTCGGTAGACAGTTTTACCAAGGAAAATAACATCAGCTTTGTAGATATTTTGCACAGTGATATTCAAGGATTTGAATTATTGATGTTGAAAGGCGCAATTAATCTATTATCAGAAAAAAGAGTAGGATATATTTTTATCTCTACACATTCAAACGAATTACATGCAGACTGTATGAAGTTTTTAGAAAGCTTAGATTATCTACAAGTATGTTCTGCTAATTTACAAGAATCTTACTCATGGGACGGGTTATTGGTTTACAAAAACCCTGAATTCAAAGGAGTTCAAAAGCTGGATATTTCTTTGAGATATTAAAGAAAAAAATAGATGGTAGTTCTTTATTCCAAATCAGGCCAATTAGGAAACCAGTTATGGCAGGCAGCTTATTTCATTTCAAATGCAATTGAATATGATTATTCGTTTTTGCATTTGGGCTTTACCAATTATTTAGAATATTATAATGAAAATATTTCACGAGAGTTAAAGGAAACAGGAAGAGAAATACAATTCAGAGATTATAAATCTACTTCTTTAAAATACAGATTGATTACTAAATATGCAACTATTTCTGAAAATTTTAAATATAATCTTCCCTTCATCCGTGAAATTAAGTTACCAACAAATACCACAAAATATGATATATCGCAAAGGTCGTTTATAAAATTGGCAAAAAATAAAATTTTATTAATTGATGGTTGGCGTTTTGTTGATTATTCGGCATTAAGAAAACATGCAGATGCAATTAGAAAAATATTTATTCCTAATAAAATTTTTTTAGAGAATGTAACTAAATTAAAAGATGATCAATTTAAAAGGTTTGATAAAATAATTGGCGTACATATAAGGCGCAAAGATTATGCAAGTTTTTTACATGGCAGATGGTTTTATTCAATAGATGATTATGTATTTTTTATGAATCAGGTTAAAAATTTGCCCCGCTTTAAAAATATGCATGTTGGTTTTTATGTATGTTCCGATGAAGTTATAGATTTAAATTATTTTAGAAATTTTAATGTTATAAATTCTACAGGTCATTTTATAGAAGATTTATATGGCTTGTCTTTATGTGATCTCATAATTGGTCCTCCTAGCACTTATTCAGGATGGGCAGCGTTTTATGGTAAAGTTCCACTTCTCTTTTTGCAAGAGAAAAAAATGAAGTTAGATGAAACCCATATTGAAAACATGTGGGAAACTCTTTCTTATTGAAACAATGAATAATGCAACCTAATTTTTAGTTATAAATTGAATTCATGAGCATCTCTGTAATAAAAGTAGAAAACCTCTCTAAGCAATACCGGCTGGGCAATGTGGGCTTGGGATCTTTCAGCCATGATCTTAATCGGTGGTGGTTTACTATTCGCGGAAAAGAAGACCCTTATTTAAAAATTGGTGAGGAAAATGATCGCAGCATAAAAGGAAACAGCAATTATATTTGGGCTTTAAAGAATATTAATTTCGAAGTAAAACAAGGAGAAGTATTAGGAATTATTGGCCGCAATGGCGCCGGAAAAAGTACTTTATTAAAAATATTAAGTCGTACTACGAATCCAACAACAGGTCAGATAAAAATTAAAGGCCGCGTAGCAAGTTTATTGGAAGTTGGTACCGGCTTTCATCCTGAATTGACCGGAAGGGAAAATGTATTTTTAAACGGTAGCATTCTGGGTATGCACAAGCAGGAGATAAAACAAAAGTTTGATGAAATAGTGGATTTCAGTGGAGTGGAAAGATATATTGACACTCCTGTGAAGCGTTATTCTTCCGGAATGTATGTGCGTTTAGCCTTTGCCGTTGCTGCACATCTTGATCCGGAAATATTGATTATAGATGAAGTGCTGGCAGTGGGTGATAATGAGTTTCAAAATAAGGCGCTCAATAAAATGAAAGATGTAAGTAACACACAAGGAAGAACGGTTCTGTTTGTAAGTCATAATATGCAGGCGATTGCTACGCTCACCAACATCTGTATTTATTTAAATAACGGGCAGCTATGTAATATTGGCAAAACTAACGACTTGATAAGCCAATATCTTTCTTCGGCAGCGAGTAATAATCACATTTATTGCGATAAAGAATCGGGTAATACAACCAGGATTACCTATGTAAAAATACTCACCAGCGAAGCTGCCAATACGCACATACATGGAGATAAATTAGAAATAGAAATTGAAGTATTTATTAATGAACCTTTGAAAGGAGGAAATATTACAATACAAATTTTTAATGCACACAATATTGCGGTTACTCATTATTGGATATTTGATAGCGAAACGGAAATATTGAAAAAAAAAGGAAGCAATAAATTTAAATGTATTATCCCAAAATGCAGACTATTTTTTGGTAAATATACTTTGACTATTTATCTGACTGATAGAAACGGACGCAACCGTATTCAAATACTTGAAAAAGTATGCCCCTTTGAAATAGAAATGTTTAAATCAGAAAGAGATCATCCCTGGCAAAGAGATACAAGTATTTATTTAGATGAATTTTTTTGGCAACTTATTTAAAAATGTTTTAGATATAAAAAGTGAAATCATTGATTAAAAAAATATTAAAATCTTTTGATTATAAAATTTCACGGATTGCTGATGCGCAAAGTAGTAACATTTCTCAATCAACAACAACAGATATAAGAAGCGAGCTTTTACTTTGTTATAAAGGCAATCATTCCTATTCCGATTTTACTGATGAAGAAATTGAAATAATCAGGAAAGTAAAAGAATTCACTTTAACAAGTCCTGAAAGAATAGTTTCATTAATTAATTCAGTTAAATATATAATCGCAAATAAAATACTGGGAGATTTTGTTGAGTGCGGTGTTTGGAGAGGTGGCAGCATGATGGTTGTGGCGCTTACATTAATGGAATTGGGAATTAGTGACCGGCATCTTTATTTATATGATACCTATGAGGGAATGAGCGCTCCATCAAAAGAAGATATAAGTCATGATAACATATCCGCCGAATACCAGTTATCTAAGGTTGAAAAAAGTAATGATTATAATATCTGGTGCTATTCAACTTTAGAAGAAGTACAAAATAATTTAAATAAAACAAAATACGATCCCTCAAAGATTCATTTTATAAAAGGCAAAGTAGAAGAAACCATTCCTGGCATTATCCCTTCTACAATTTCATTACTAAGATTAGATACAGACTGGTACGAATCTACTTACCATGAATTAGTGCATCTGTATCCCCTTTTATCAGATCGTGGAATATTAATTCTGGATGATTACGGCCATTGGAAAGGCGCTAAAAAAGCAACTGAAAAATATTTCCTAGAAAATAATCAAGAACTTTTTTTTAACAGGGTTGATTACACTTGCAGAATCGCTCAAAAATTATAGAAACAGAATTATTCAAATTTCAAAATAGGTGAGCAAAGAATATAATATTTTGAAACCAAGAGAAGTTCTAATTGAAAAATATTATACCAATATTAAAATTCACAAAGACTATCTTGAATTATATACTGTAAGAACAGCCATATTTGATTTTATAAAAATTAGTCTTCCAAAATTTAATGGAGTGGTTTTAGATATTGGTTGCGGAATTATGCCTTATAAAGAATTTATTTTAGAAAACAGAAGTGAAGTAAAATATATTGGAATTGATTTTGAAAAAGCATTTAACGCAGAATATGCAATGGTAAAGCCCGATCTTTTTTGGGATGGCATTACAATACCGTTGGAGGATGATTCAGTTGAAACAGTTTTGGCTACAGAGCTTTTAGAACATTGTGCAAACCCTGAATCAATTCTTAAAGAAGTTTTCAGGGTTTTAAAATCGGGCGGAAATTTTATTTTTACTGTACCATTTATATGGAATATTCATTTGGCTCCTTATGATGAGTATAGATATACTCCGTTTTCACTGAAAAGATTTCTTGAGAATAGTCGTTTTACAAACATTGAATTAGAGGCTCTTGGTTTTTGGGATGCTAGCCTTGCTCAAATGCTTGGAATATGGTTTAAGAACCGGCCCTCGAGGTTTAAAAAATCTTTTTCTTTTCTTTTTATCAAGATCATAAAATTTCTCTTAAAAAAAGATAAGTCTTTCGATAAGTCAAAAATTTACTCAGAAGGCGTCATGATCAGTGGTATTGCAGGAACCGCTTCAAAAAATTGAAAAATTATAATAAAAATTAAACCTGATAAATTAAATATTTTAATAGCAATTGAAAGTTTCTTCGATGGCGGCGCTGAAATGTTTGCGATAAGGCTTGCCAATGAACTTTCTCTTACACAAAATGTATTTTTTATAGAGCTGCATCCTGAACGAACAGTAGAGAAGCGACAAATCCCATTATTAGATAAAAAGATTATCCTACTTCAACCGTCAGTAAACGCTGAAAATTGTTTTCTTGATGAACAAGTGATTGGGTTCATAAAAAAAAATAAGATAACTCACGTAAACAGCCATTCATGGGACAGTGATGTTTATTTTGCAAGCTTAAAAAAGAAAATAAGGTTTCAATTGATTTCTTCTTTTCATGGACACTATGAATTTCTTGCACAGAAAAGAATAAATTTTAATGCAATAACAAAATGTACAATAACCGCTATTGATAAAATAATTTATACTTCTCCCATACATCAAAAAACTTTGGATAATTATAAAGTTCCTTCCGTTAAAAGTCATAAAATATTTTATGGTGTATCTATATCTTTAGCTGAAAAAATTACAAAGTACAAAGCAAATGAATGTTTAAATATTGTAATGGCAGCAAGAGGGATAAAAGAAAAAGGTTGGGAAGAAGCCATCCTTGCTGTGTTGGAATTGCTAAAAAAATATCCAGGGTTAATAAAACTGAATTTGCTTGGCGAAGGTCCACATCTCGATTTTTTAAAAACAAAATATAAAGATTCTTCAATACGATTTTTAGGTTATAAAAATAATGTGATAAGAATAATTAAAGATGCACACATCGGAATACTGCCTACTTATTTTGTTGGTGAAAGTATGCCTAATACCATAATTGAATATTTATTTTGCGGTAAACCGGTTATCACTACAAATGTTGGTGCTATAAACGAAATGATAACATGGAATAAACAATTAGCCGGAATGTGTATTGATCTTTGCAACGACAAAGTAGAGATAGATTTAATTTCAGCAGCTATTGAAAATTATATTAATAACCCTTTACTGGTTGAAAAACATTCAGCGCTTGCTTTAAAGGCATCTGAAAAATTTAGGATGGAATCCTGCATCGAAAGTTATCTTAATGTTTTCAGTGAAAATTATTCTTATAAAAATTAAATGCAAAATGTTTGGCTTGCTGTATAAAATACATGCGATTCATCAATGAATAATAAAATAAAACCGATTGCATTATATCTTCCCCAATTTCACCCCATACCCGAGAACGATGAGTGGTGGGGAAAAGGATTTACTGAATGGACGAATGTTACTAAAGCAAAACCACTGTTTAGAGGACATTGGCAGCCTAGATTACCTACAGATTTCGGTTTTTACGATTTAAGAGTTCCTGAAGTTCGGCAGGTGCAGGCACAGCTTGCCAAAGAATATGGTATTTATGGGTTTTGTTATTGGCATTATTGGTTTGCAGGCAAACGTATTCTTGAAAGACCTTTTGAGGAAGTTGTAAAAAGCGGCAAACCTGATTTTCCATTTTGTTTAGCATGGGCCAACCAATCGTGGAAAGGTACGTGGCATGGATTATCAAATAACGAAACATTAATTGAGCAAACGTACCCCGGCGAAAAAGATTACGAAGAACATTTTTATTCGTTGCTTGATGCATTTCGCGATCCAAGATATATTGAAGTTGAAGGAAAAAAATTGTTTTTTATTTTTAGGCCAACAGAATTAAAGGATTCAAAAAGTTTTATTGGCTGCTGGCAAAAACTCGCCAATAGAGAAGGCTTAAAAGGAATGCATATTGTAGCAATGCACATGCCGTCTGATTTTGAAGCCGGGAAATTTGGATATGATGCTTTTCTTCAACGTTGGAGAGCTTTAGATATTAAAAAGGAAATCATTAATAAAAATATTTTCCATCGTTTTCTTTCATTTGCAAATAATTATACCAAAAATATGCCTTCAATAATTTCATATAAAAAATATACTAACGATTTTTTAAATAAAACAACAACAGAGATTGAATATCCTCTCATAAGTTGTAATTGGGATAATACACCCAGGAGCGGAGTTGATGGATGGTTGTTTAACGAGTTCTCAATGGAGCATTTTGAAAAGGTATGTTACAAGGCTTTTGAATTAACAAAAAACAAAAAGGAAAGTGAACAAATAGTAATCATTAAATCATGGAATGAATGGGCTGAAGGTAACTACATGGAACCCGATCATAAGTTTGGACTTGCTTATTTAAAAACCTTTAAAAAAGCGCTCGACCATTATAATTCAGAAAAGTAATTTATGCAAAATGGCAATAATACTTTTAAAGTATCTGTAATTATTCCGGTATACAATGCTCAGAAATATGTAAAGGATGCAATAGAATCGGCGCTTTCGATTGAAGAAGTAGGAGAGGTGTTGCTTGTTGATGATGGCTCGTCAGATAACACTCTTGAATTATGTAAAACGCTCGAAATTCAGAATGAACGGATAAAAGTATTTCAGCATAAAGATAAAAAAAATCACGGGCCTGCGGCTTCGAGAAATATTGGAATTTTAAATGCAACTTGCGATTATGTTGCTTTTCTTGATGCAGATGATTATTATTTATCTAACCGGTTTGTTTGCGAAAAAAAATTATTTAATACAACAACAGGCATTGAGGTAGTCTATGGATGTAGCCATACTATATTTACTGATGAAATCAATAAAGAAAAATATTATACCTACGAACAAAACAATATATATACACTTTCGGAAATAGTACCCTCTGAAAAATTATTTAAAGCCTTATTATTTTATTGGTATGGGAGGCTTCACACGAGCACTATCACTGTAAAAAAAGAATCATTTAAAAAAACCGGTCTTTTTAATGAAACACTAAAATGGGCAGAAGATACTGAAATGTGGCTCAAACTTTCATTACAAACAAAAATGCTTCCTGGCAATATTCAAACCCCTGTTTCATTGCGTAGAATTCATGAGTCTAATATTGTTCACGAAACAAACAAAGCTCAGTTTTACAAAAACAAAATGTATGAATCGCTTTTTATATGGGCTTTACAAAAAAAAAATTCCTTTGAAATTTTAAATGATATTTTTAATGCCCACCGGCTTTATTTAATTAATCAAAATAAATTATCACGTAGGGATTTTTTTTTGATAAAAATTTTAAAGCAACATCCTGCCATCATTTTTAATTCCTTTTTTTGGAAAAAAGTTAGGCTTTTATATTTAAATGATAGTAAGACTTGAAAATGCCTTATTCCGAATCTGATTATAAAGTTTCAGTAATTATGCCGGTTTATAATGCAGGGAAATATTTGGAAAGAGCTGTTGAGTCTGTGATACATCTTCCTGCTACCGGAGAATTGATATTAATAGATGATGCATCTGAAGATAATTCATGGCAAATTTGCAAAAGACTGGAAGAGAAATACAATCATATCAGAATGCTACAGCATGAAGATAAAAAAAATCATGGTCCGTCAATATCAAGAAATTTAGGCATTGTAAATGCAAGCTGCCACTATATTTCTTTTTTGGATGCTGATGATTATTATTTAAATAACCGCTTCGATATTGAATCAAAAATTTTTGAACAATTTCCGGAAGCAGATGGAGTATATGGTTTTACATTGGCACAATATGAATCAGAAAAGGCTAAGCAAATTTTTGCGCAAACTGATATTTTGGAGAGATCAACATTTTCAGAAATTATTGCGCCGGAAAAATTATTTACAGCGCTGATATTTGGAGGTTTTGGATCCTTTCACATAAGTGGCATTACTATAAAAAAAAAATTACTTCAGAAAACAGGAGTTTTTAATCCAAAATTAAGATATGGAGAAGATACAGAATTGTGGTATAAAATAAGTTTGTTGGGAAAAATAATTTCAGGCAGCATTTATGAACCTGTTGCCATTCGTTATGTGCATGAAACAAATAGTATTCACCAAACCGAGAAAATAAAAGTGTCGAGGAAATTAATGTATCAGGAATTATTTAATTGGTCAATAAAAAAATCCTCCCCCTTTTATGTGAAAAATGCTTTTTTTAATGCGCTTCATCCTTATACAAATAAATATAAATATTCTCAACTTAAATTATTAATTACTGAAACCATAAAAAAGCCAACACTGCTATTATCTTCATTTTTTTATAAAAAAATAAATCTTATTTTAAAAAGCGCAAAGAAATAAAAGCATCGGCTATTAAATATTTTATTATGAACCTAACTTAATTTATCGTCCTTGTGTGAAAATAAAAACAGTAAACCAAAAATAGAAATTGCAGCTAATACTTTGGTCTCAATAATAATCCCATCTTATAACAGAGCTGATTTTTTAACCGAGGCCGTTAAAAGCATCATTTCTCAAACTTATCGCCCAATAGAATGTATAATAGTGGATGACGGCTCAACTGATAATACCAAAGAAATAGTAGAACAATTTATTTCAAATAATACTGATCAATTTGAAATTAAATATATTTTTCAGGAAAGAGCAGGAGCACAGGTGGCTCGTAATACAGGAACTGCGAAGGTTTCAGGAGCATTCATTCAATATCTTGACTCGGATGATTTTTTATATCTACAAAAACTCGAGAGGCAGGTAAATTTTTTGCAAACAAATCCCACATGCGATGGTGTATTTGGTGACTGGGAAGAAGGAATTCCTGAAAACAAAAAAAAAATAACTATTTATAAAAGTGATAATCTTCTATTGCAAATCATTAATGAAAGATGTATTGCCAATTTTTCATTTTTGATGCGAGCAGAAATTGTAAAAAAGATAGGAAATTGGGACACAAACCTAAAACGAAACCAGGAAATTGATTTTCATTTAAGAGGTGTACTTGTAGGTGGTAATTTTGAATATCAACCATTGAATACGGGCCTTTGGAGGCTTCATCCAAAAGAAAGAATCGGTAATGCAACTAACTTTTCAGATGCTATTAATTTTTATCATAAGTGGGAAGTAATACTTCGTAGTATGCAATTGTGGAATGAATCATTCAGCAAAGGCGTAGTGAATAACTACATTTGGTTTCTTAACAATAATTCAAAAGAGAGCAAAAAAGAAATAAGAAAGTTATTAAATGAAGTATATCGGCTCATGCCCCATCATCCTATTTTTAACAATCAAAAATTTAAAATAGCAAAAAGGTTATCTGGTAATAAGATGGCTCTTAATATTTGGATTAACCGGTACAAAAAAAAATTCTCTACAAAATTGTAATGGCAAAAATATTAATGATTATTCCCTATGAATTTTATCCGGCAAACTTTGGAGGTGCTCTCCGGTGTTTTCATTTATTAAAGGAATTGGCCAAAAGAAATGAGGTAACGTTACTCACGGTTCAATCATGTAATTTTAAAAATAAAAGCAACAATGATTTTCCCACAAATGTAACTATTGAAACTACAAAAGATAAACCGGAGTATAAAACTCTTTTTAATATATTTCCATTGAGAATTGCCCGTGCAATCAATAGCAGAATGCTGCAAAGATCGGTTTTTGAAAAAGGAAATCTTTATTTATTAAAAACATATCCCTTGCTGAAACAATTGTTTCTCGCAAACAATATTGATGTAGTTGTTTATGAAAATCTCGAATGCTTTTGTTTCCTAAATAAACGCATTAAAAAATTATCGCCTCGTACTAAACATATTTATGATGCACACAATGTAGATTCAGCGCTTTGGAAAACACAAACACAACAAAAACCATTGCTGCTAACTTATAGCAAAGGTGCGCTTAAGCAAGAAAAAAATTTATACAAGAAAGCAGATATTTGTTTTTGCTGCAGTGAAAATGATAAAAAAATTTTTGAAGAATTAAATAAAAAACGATTAAACATTTTTGTAATTCCCAACGGCGTTGACACAGTCGCAAAAAAATTCGATGACAATCCCGACAAATTCAACATTAATAATATTTTGTTTTGTGGCACGCTCGACTATGCACCAAACAAAGAAGGCTTGCTCTGGTTTTGTGATAAAATTTTTCCAATAGTTCAACAAAAAATTACTCAAATAAAACTTACTATCATTGGTAAAATGAATAACAATGATCCCTATTTTCAATTGCAAAATAATTTGGCAATTGATTTTATTGGGCCTGTGAATGATGTTGCCGAATATTATATAAAAAGTTCAATAGCAATAGTTCCCTTATTAAGAGGAAGCGGAACAAGATTAAAGATATTAGAAGCAATGAGCTTTGGAAATCCTGTTGTATCTACATCAATTGGCGCGGAGGGATTGCAGGCGATGCATAATCAAAATATTTTTCTCGAAGATACTTCGCAAGATTTTGCAAACAGGATTGTAGAATTAATTGGGAACAAATCTTTATTTGACAAAATACGTTGCAATGCGAGGGAGTTGGTAACGAAAGAATATGATTGGTCAGCAAGTGGCAAAAAAATGAATGATGCGATTAATAGTCTTCTGCAGAATTAATAAAAGTTGATTGATAAATTAGATAATGGAAACAATTAAAGTCAACTTCGGATACTTTTGGCCAGCTTTTAAAAAAGAAGATAATTATTTCACCAGAATACTTTCAAAAAAATATAAGGTTGAAATATCAGAAAATCCCCAATTATATTTTTTTACCCATCCATACAATGGCAAAAGAGATTACTTTAAATACAAATGTCACAGAGTTTTTTTAGGACTGGAAAATATGAGAGCCAACTGGAACATTTGTGATTACGTTCTCGATTCTGATTTTTATAATGGCAATCCGCATCACAAACGATGGCCTATTTGGGCTTTATGGAATGTAAAAAAATTAACTGAACCAAAGGAAGCTGCAAAATTTGCAGACAAGAAAAAGTTTTGTTGTATGGTAGTTTCTAATGCAAAAGCAAAAGAAAGAATAGATTTTTTTCATAAGCTTTCTAAATATAAAAAAATAGATTCAGGGGGAAAGTTTTTGAATAATGTAGGAGGGCATGTAGCGGATAAAATGGAATTTATTAAAGATTACAAATTTGTTATTTCTTTTGAAAATTCATCTTACCCTGGATACACGACAGAAAAAATAATTGAACCAATGCTGTCAAACACAATTCCTGTTTATTGGGGCAATCCAGTTGTTGGAAAAGATTTTAATACAAAAAGTTTTGTAAACGTTGGCGACTTCGATTCTTTTCAACATGCTATTGATCATATCATCGAACTGGATAATGATGATAAAAAATTTATCGCAATGGCAAAAGAAACATGGTTTAACAATAATACAGTTCCTTTTGAGTTTTCTGAAAATAGCCTGGCAGAATTTATGGATTTTATTATTCAGGATTGTAAAACAAAAAAGCCCGTTGCTAAATCTTTTTTTAAAAAACATAAACACAGAACGGCATTAGCCTCAGAAAAAATTAAAACTGCTGTTTTTAATTCGCTGAAAATAGATAGAGGATTTCGATGATATGAATGCTTTCATCAATAAAATTCAATTTCATTTACGAAGAATTGCATTTGAGAAATATGGTATTCCAAAAGTTATAAATGAAAAAATTTCAAAATCAATTTTAAAGAAATATTTACCTGCCCATCCGGTTATTATTGATTGTGGTGCACATGACGGAAGCGATTCTATTGCATTGGCGAAACTCTTTAAAAAAGGAATTATTCATTCATTTGAACCCGTTGAAAACCTCTTTGTAAGATTAAAAAAAAATACGCAGCCTTACCCAAATATTAAATGTTATAAAATTGCATTGTCTGACCAAAATGGAGTTCAGAACTTTTTTATAAGCGAAGGTGCTTCCGATGCATCAAGCTCTCTGCTTGAACCATTAGCGCACCTTAAAGATCATCCTGATACTTTTTTTAAAACAAATATAAATGTTCCCACCGCTACGCTGGATTATTGGATGAATGAAAATAATGTACAAAAGATAGACATGCTTTGGCTCGATATGCAGGGCTTTGAATTAAAAATGTTGCAGGCAAGCAAGTCTGTTTTAAATACAGTAAAGGTAATTCATACCGAAGTAAGTACAAGAGAAACATACAAAAGTGTTGCACAATATTTCGAGTATAAATTTTTTTTGGAGCAATTAGGATTCAAAGTTGTAATAGAAGCGATTCCCAAAAATTGGGATATGGGGAACTTATTATTTGTAAAAAATAAAAATTTAATTTCTTGAAATATAAAAGAAGATTTTTATAAACTGATAAATCAATGTTGTCGTTTATGTTAGAAAAGAGCAAACCGATTTGCAAAATAATTACAGTAAATGCAAACGTAGATTTGAAAGAACATTCACATTCCTTTGCCTCAATAAAATATCTTAAACGGAGGAAATATGTTGAAGAAGAGATATTGCCAAAAATGAGTACAATTATGGAAACAACTTTATACAATGCTGTAACACCTGACGATTTAATAATTAATGAAAATTCTGCAACTTGCTTATTTGAAAATAATCAATTTAAAATAGGGTTAGATTGGAATTGCAATAAATTAATTAGTAAATATTTGATCTCATTATTTTTGACAAATTATAAACTTTGGATTGAATGTTGCACCCTTCGGCAACCTTTACTTATACTTGAAGATGATCTTTGTATCAAAAGCCGAACGTTGACTAATTTGTCCAATGATCTAGTATTGTTTAATGCATCAAAATATAATAAGAAAGCTTCAGTCCTGTATCTTCAGGCTAACTGCCCATGGCGCAATGGTAATCCAATTAAGACTTACCCATTTTCTTGGAAAAATTATTTTTTAAGAAAAAAGTTAGTTAAAGTGCCGTATAAACATAGGGGTTTGTGCGGAACAGTTGCAATATTAATTAATCCTAAAGCTGCCAAAGCTTGTATTGATTTCACTCATGAAATTGGCATTCATGCAATTGATCAATTTTATATGCATTGTATGTTTAGAAAATTGATTTTTATGTACATTCAATCAGATTGGAAAAATGGTTTCGGTTTGAATTTGGAGCTTCAGTGACAACAAATCAATTTTAATAAAATGTGTCAATATTAAATTTATGGAAGTCAGGTACATACATGATGCAGTAGTACATAACACTAAAGCAGCTGAAATTATAGTTCCATTGATATTGGAAAAGTATAAAATTAATTCAGTGGTTGACGTTGGCTGTGGCATTGGAACGTGGTTGAAAGTATTTGGTAAACACGGGGTGCACTTTGTTGGAATAGATGGAGATTATATTGATAGAAATTTGTTATGTATAAATGAAAATGATTTTATATGCTTTGATTTAAATGATAAATTTTCCCTGAGTGAAAGATATGATTTAGCAATTTGCCTGGAAGTAGCAGAACACCTTGAAATAAAATCTGCAAGATTGTTTATTGAATGTTTGTGCAGCTTAAGTGATTTAATAATTTTTTCTGCAGCTGTACCATGCCAAGGTGGCCAGAATCATTTAAACGAACAATATCCTGAGTATTGGTTATCAATTTTTGAATCTATGGGATATTATTTGATAGATGATATAAAACCAGATATTTGGGGAAATTCAAATGTTGAGTGGTGGTATCAACAAAACATCATGATTTTAAAAAAAACAAGTAATAAAGAAAAGAAGCAGCCCTTCTTTACCATTCATCCAGAGTTGTATAAAATAAAAGTTGAGGAAATCAGAAAATTGGATACAAATTATCAAAGCGTTATCAGAGGACATATTTCAGTTTGGATTGCCTTTAAAATTTTAGTCAAAGCGTTAATGAACTCCATAAGAACACGAAACCAATTTTTTGATATTATATAACCATTAGCACCCAATTAATTCGGGTATTTCTTTTTAAATCATGTGTGGCATAGCAGGAATTTTTAGATTTGATTCACAAAAAGTAGAGGCTTACGAAGTTAAAAAGCTAACTGATTCTATTGCTCATAGAGGACCAGATGGAGAAGGTGTTTGGATAAATAAAAACGGTAATCTCGGGCTTGGGCACAGGCGCTTGTCTATTCTTGATCTTAGTGAAAACGCAGCCCAGCCAATGCATTATGCCGATGGCAAATTAACCATAGTTTATAACGGTGAAATTTTCAATTTTGCTGAACTCAGAGAAGAATTAAAAATAAAAGGCTATCATTTTCACACCGATTCAGATACAGAAGTATTGCTCGCAGCATATCATGCATGGGGAAAAGATTGTTTATATAAATTTAATGGGTTCTGGGCATTTGCTCTTTGGGATCATTCAAAAAAAGAATTATGGTTGGCAAGAGACCGGTTCGGTATAAAACCATTGTATTATTTATTTCAGAAAGGAAAACAATTTGTTTTTGGATCTGAAACTTCATTATTTAAACATATTGAAGGTTTTAAAAAGGAAGCAGATGATGCAATGGTGTGTTATAATATTCAAAACGGATGGGGAATAGAAGGACTTGGAAAAACAATTTTTAAAGAAATTGAACAAATAAGGCCCGGTCATTATCTCATTGTAAAACCTAATGGAGAAATGAATGAGGTGCAATGGTGGAAAACTTCTGATCATCTTGTTTCGGTTCCATTATCGTACAATGAACAAATTGAAAAATTTAAAAACTTATTTGAAGATGCAGTACGTATCAGGCTGAGAAGCGATGTAAGTATTGCATCTGCATTGAGCGGCGGATTAGATTCATCATCCATATTTACTTCAATCAATCATTTTGCAAAAGCTAAAGAAAAAATTTACAGATTGCCAAAGGAATGGCAAAAAGCTTTTGTAGCCATTTTCCCCGGCACGGAACAAGATGAACGTGAATACGCCGATGCTGTTTTGAAGCACATAAATGGAGAAGCATTGTATGTAAATTGTAATGACGATAAAAATTTACTTTCAAATTTAATTGCCAGTATTAAGTATCATGATTCAATCAGCGCTACTCCGTTATTTATTTTGGATAGTTTATACGCTGCAATGAAACATCATCAAATTACTGTATCAATAGACGGACATGGTGTGGATGAAATGATGTATGGTTATCCATTCAATGTGCTCAATGCTTATGGCCACCAGCTTCAACATAAAACTTATGCCAAAGAAATAAAGGAAATTTATCTCAATATGATTCCTGAAGATGAGCAGCAAATTTTTAAACATCAAATAAAGTTTCATAACCGCCTGGGTAGTTATATAAAAAGAAAAAAGGGAAATGTAATCAATAAATTTTCACCTCATGATTCAAAGCAACAATGGTTTGATATCAATATAAAAAAATGTATTCACCTTCCCAATCATGCAGCGCCCCAATATTTTAAAGGATCAGAAGCGCAATTGTATCACGATTTTCATTTTACAACTTTACCCACAATTCTGAGAAATTTTGATCGTGGTTCAATGAGAAACGGCGTTGAAATACGAATGCCTTTTTTGGATTATCGTTTGGTAAGTTATATATTTTCTCTTTCCATGCAAAGCAAGCTGGGCAATGGTTTTACCAAACGAATTTTGCGCGATGCCATGAAAGAAGTGTTGCCTGAAGTGGTGCGAACCCGTAAACTAAAAACGGGATTTAATGCACCGTTAAAAAGCTGGTTTCAAAAAGAACTCAAAGAATTTATATTAGATGAAGTTTCATCTGCTGAATTTTTAGCAAGCAACATCTGGAATGGAAAAGTGATAAAAGATGATGTAATTTCTAAAACAAAATCTCAAACGTGGACTACTCAGGAAACGATGAAATTTTGGCCACTTTTAAATGCTTATATACTTTTAAAAAAATAAATGTTGACAGGATCGTATAAAAAAAATAAAGTTTAATTTAAATGCACGATCAACCGTTGGTTTCGGTTTTGATGACAGCATATAATCGCGAAAATTATATTGCTGAAGCAATAGAATCCGTATTAGGTTCCACTCATCAAAACTGGGAGTTGGTTATTGTTGATGATTGTTCAAAAGATAAAACAGTAGCTATTGCAAAAAATTATGCAGATAAGGACAAGCGCATTCATGTTTACATAAATGAAAAAAATTTGGGTGATTATCCCAACAGGAATAAAGCCATCTCTCTTTCTAATGGCGAGTATATTATGTTCTGCGATTCAGATGATAAATTGTTGCCGGAAAGTATTTCCAAAATTTTAAACCTCACCGAATCTATTGATAACTTTAATTTCGCATTAAGCTGGCCTTTTTGTAAGCAACCAATTAACATCTCATCGTGTGAAGCATTAACGAAACATTTTTTTAACCAACAATTTTTATACATAGGGCCGGGCGGTTCATTTATGCGCCGCTCATTTGTAAATTTAATCGGGCAATACCCAGAAAAGTACGGTCCTGCAAATGATATGTATTTTAATCTTAAAGTTGCCTGCAATACATCCATATTATTATTTCCTTTCGATTTAATTTTTTATCGCCAACATGAAAATCAGGAAATAAATAACAGGTATAGTTATTTATACAATAATTTTCTTTACATGAATGATGCACTTACCGAATTACCGCTTCCATTTTCTAAAAAACAAATCCGGTTTTTAAGAAAAAAAAATTACCGGAGATTTATTGTAAACTTATTTAAGTATTATCGCAAAACTCATGATTACAAAAGCGCCGTTCATGCATGGCATAAAGCAGGCTTTAAATATAAATACCTCTTCATGGGAATTTTTCATTAATTCTTATCATGCCAATTATTAGCATTATAATACCTGTTTATAATGAAGAAGCCAGAATTGAACAATGCATTCGTTCTATTCAAAATCAAACGATAGAAGATGTAGAAATTATTGCAGTAAATGATGGAAGCACTGATGAGTCTTATGATATATTGCAAAGATTACGTGAGTTAGATTCGAGGATAATAATTTTAAACTTTACAAACAAAGGAGCGGCAGTAGCAAGAACTCAGGGGCTAAAAAATTCAACAGGAAAATATGTTGGATTCGTGGACGCTGACGATTGGATAGAGCCAACAATGTTTGAAACGTTAATATCAACTATTGAAACAGATAAAACAGATTTAGTTGTTTGTGATATTTTAAAAGAATATCCCCATTTGTCTTATTCTGTTTTACAGTTATCAACCCATGAAATTATTTCAGAACGATTGCTCGAAAAAATGATTTTGATGGAATTTGATTATTCTATTTGCAATAAGTTGTACAAACGGGATTTACTTCTAAAAAATAATATCACATTCGATGAAGATTTACGACTAAGTCAGGATGCATTGTTTAATTTTTGCGTATTTTCTTGTATAAATAAATTGTCAATAACACCGCAACCGCTTTATCACTATGTTGCTAAAGAAAATTCTTTAATGGCTTCGCCGCAAAAGAAAAGAATTGAAAGTTTCAATTACATTATTACTGCGTTCAGAAATTTTTGTACAAAAAATAATAAAGAAAAGGAATGGAAAATTTTCGAAAAAAATATAGGATGGGGTTATCAAAAATATCTTTTCAACCTGCTTCTTAAATCAAATTATACAGATAACATTGGCCTTATAAAATATTATCGATACATTTTAAGTCACTTGAGGTTATTTGATCCATTGTTATTAAATGCACCAATGAATGATCATAATGCTATTCAAAAATTGAGAAGCCAATTACTTAAACGAAAAAAGTTCAAAACATTTGCACTTCTTGCAACAATCAGGCATAAAGTGATAAAATAAATTAGGGATTGTCTGTTTTATAATGTTTTAGCAAATGGAACAACCATTAGTTTCAATTATCATTCCCGCATATAATGCCGAAAAATATATTAGCGATACGCTCAATTCTTTATTACAGCAAACGTGGCCTCATATTGAAATAATAGTTGTGGACGATGGCTCTACGGATAATACATTGAAAATTGCAACATCGTATAAATACAAAGGTGTAATTGTTGTCACACAAACTAATAAAGGGCAGGATTCCGCAATTAATAACGGTTACGCATACTCGAAAGGAGATTATATAAAATTTATGGATGCAGATGATCTATTGAACCCGGAGATGATCGAAATACAAATGCAAACATTGAACGGCTCCCAGGAATATATTGCATATGGCGAATGGGCGCGGTTTTATAACAATAAACCGGAGCTTGCTGATTTTACTCCGTTGAATTATTGGATAGATATGCAGCCAATAGATTTTTTAACAGCACGCCCGGAAGGAGTGATGCTGCAATGCGGCATCATGTTA
>JAICZH010000140.1 GCA_025933775.1 Chitinophagaceae bacterium | reverse complement strand
TTTTTATGAAAGCCCGATGCGATTAATAAAAACTTTAAAAGATTTTATTGAATATTTTGGGAAAGAAAGACAATGCTCGGTAAGCCGTGAATTGACAAAGGTTTTCGAAGAAAATAAAAGAGGAACCTTGCAACAAGTGCATGATTATTTTAATACAAAAAATGTAAAAGGTGAAATTGTGATTGTGGTAGAAGGGAAAGAATTATTATAGCATTTCGGGATAAAATAGTTTGTTTAATTTTATGGTAAAATTTTATGTTACTAAAAGAAATTATAAATATTGATAATGAAGTATTGAACGGAACCCCGGTTTTTAAAAACACGCGGGTTGCTGTACAAACTTTATTCGATTATCTTGAAGAAAGTTCACTCGAAGAATTTTTGGAAGGCTTTCCTTCTGTTACCCGCGAACAAGCAGAAAAAGTTATTGAAATTGCAGGTAAACTAATTCATTCCACTCCTTTAGAATATGAAGATACTTCTCGATGAGAATATAGATGTAAAATTTAAAAGGCTCTTTGATATTAATGCGCATGAAGTATTTACTGTAAAAGATATGAATTGGCTTGGTATTAAAAATGGAGAACTTTTAAAACTTCTTGGATTAAATCATTTTGATGTTTTTATTGCTGTAGATAAAAATTTACCGTTTCAGCAAAATATAAACAGTCTTTCTGTAACCGTAATTATTTTAAATGTGAAACGAAATGTTTTAAGCCGTATTACGGCGTTATATCCTAAAATTTCAGAACTAATTTCAAAGCCTTTGGCTAAAACAATAATTGTTCTAAATGAAACATGATTGCTCTTTTTCCATTTTTTATTTTTCCTAACTTCTATTTTACGAATTTTACAATCTTTTATAAATCGAAACCATGAAGAAAAAACTTTTTCTATTTTTAATTTTTAATTTTTCTTTTTTAATTTTTCTTTTTGCACAACCCGATCGCTGGCAACAACGCGTAAAGTATAACATTACTGCAGATGTTGATGTAAATACCAACATTATTAATGGAAATGAAAATTTAGAATACAGTAATAATTCTCCTGATAAACTCGATCGTGTTTTTTTTCATTTGTATTGGAATGCATTTCAGCCCGGCAGCGAAATGGATGTAAGAAGCCGCGAGCTTGGAAAAATATTAATCAACGGAAGACCAGACTGGGACTCACGTGTAAGAGATCGCATTTCAAAATTATCACCCACTGAAATTGGTTATCAAAAAATAAAATCAATAAAAATAAATGGAGTAGAACAACCAACAAAGTTGCATGGGACTATTTTAGAAGTGGATGTAACAAAACCTGTTTTACCCAAAAGCAAAGTAAATTTTGAAATCGTTTTTGAAGCGCAGGTTCCGGTACAGATAAGAAGAAGCGGCCGCGATAATGCAGAAGGAATTCGTTACAGCATGAGCCAATGGTATCCTAAAATGTGTGAGTACGATTATGAAGGCTGGCATCCTACACCGTACGTGGCACGCGAGTTTTATGGTGTTTGGGGCGATTATGATGTTACAATAAAAATTGATAAATCGTATAAGCTGGCTGGCACGGGCGTTTTGCAAAATGCTTCATCAATCGGTTGGGGTTATGATAAACCCGGCACTCCTTTAAAAGAAATTTCTACGCCCAAACGCACGTGGCATTTTATCGGAAATAATGTGCATGATTTTGTATGGGCTGCCGATCCTGATTATGAACACATCGTAAGAAAACAAGATGGAGTTGTTTTAAATGTTATTTATAAAAAAGTTGATTCATTGGAGAAAGCGTGGCATACCATTGCTGATGCAGTGGTAACCGTTTTGCCTTATATGGAAAAACGTTTTGGTAAATATCCGTTTCCGCAATATTCTTTTATACAAGGCGGCGATGGTGGTATGGAATATCCGATGGCAACGTTAATAAAAGGTCCTAGTTTGGGAACTGTTTTTCATGAATGGATGCACAGTTGGTACCAAATGATGATGGGAACTAATGAAAGCCTGTATCCATGGATGGATGAGGGTTTTACGAGTTATGCCGAGGGTGAGGTAATGGCTTATTACGATAAAGCGATGAACATTCAACCCAGTGAAAGACAAAAAGCATTACCGTTAAATCATGCCGGTGCTTACAATGGTTATTATTTTTTAATGAAGCAACATTTGGAAGAACCGATGAGCACACATGCTGATCATTACAATACCAATTTGGCTTATGAAATAAATGCGTATTCAAAAGGTGAAATGTTTTTGGAGCAATTAGGTTACATCGTTAGTGATTCTGTAAGAGATAAAATTTTATTGGAATATTATAAATTATGGAGGTTCAAACATCCCAATGCAACTGACTTTGTAAAAGTTGCCCAAGATGTAAGCGGCATACAACTCGACTGGTATAAAGAGTATTGGATTTACACTACTAAAAGTATTGATTACAGTATTGACAGTCTTTGGGAAGATAATGGAATTTCAAAAATAAGATTAAGAAGAATTGGCCAAATGCCTATGCCTGTTGACTTACAGCTTACCTTTAAAGACAGCAGTAAAGAAATTCATTATGTTCCGCTCGATCTTATGTTTGGCAATAAACCTGCTGAAAGTAATGAAACAAGAATTGTACATAAAGAATGGCCATGGACTAATCCGACTTATGTGGTAGAATTTAAACATCCATTATCTGATTTAATTCTTGTTGAAATTGATCCCACAAAAAGAATGGCTGATGTAGATCAAAAAAATAATACGCTTAAACTAAACTGGTAATATAACGGTGATGGTTATACGAAGAGCTGATTTAAATGATGCAAAATTATTAAGTGAGTTAAGCGCTATTACATTTTTTGACACATTTACAGGAACCTGCACTGATGCTGATATGCAGCAATTTTTACACGCCTATTTTAATATTGAACAAGTAAAAAAAGAATTACAGGATGGCAATGATTTTTATTTTATCGGTTTTATAAATGATAAAGCAGTTGGTTATGTAAGACTAAAAGAAGAAGTGAGCGAAGTGAAAATTATTAATCAACATAGATCAATTGAATTAAAAAGATTGTATGTTTTAAAAGAATATCATTCTAAAAAAATAGGCGCAACGTTAATGAACTTTGCATTAAATTTTGCCCTGGAAAAAAATTATGAAATGATATGGCTTGGTGTGTGGGAGCACAATGAAAAAGCAAAAGCGTTTTACAAAAAATATGGATTTATTGATTCCGGTTACACACATCCTTTTCCAATTGGTAATACTCCGCAAACAGATTTATGGCTTTACCGAAGTGTATTTTAGCCTTATTATTTTTTTGAAAGATGCCCAAGCCTTTGGCCCATGAGAAGATGAATGTAAGAACCATCTTCCGCCTTTGGAGCATCCAAAGTAAATTGAATATTTTTTTGAAATATTACAATAAAATCCGAACCGCCAAAGAGAAAATAACCTAACATATCTCCTTTATTCACTCTTGTTCCTTCTATAATATTTTCCATAAAATTTACTGAACCAACAGCAGCCATTCCAATAGGCAACAGGGCAACCAATCCATAATTATCGGTCTGCAAAATAACACAGCCGCGTGTTTCAAGCATTTGCCATCCTGCAACAGAAGGATCAAATTGATAATGTTTTAAGTTGCTATTCCATGTAAGCACTCCGCCTGTTGGATTGTGTGCATTGATAATTTTCGCTTCTTTAATTAATCCGCCAACAGGAAAGTGATAGCGATGGTAATCGTTTACATTTAAGAAAGAATGAGTAAATGTTCCATTGGCAAATGAATCCTTATATTGACTATTTCCCAAAAGTTTTGCAATTGATTTGATGTTTGCAGTTTTTACTTGAACTCCGTTTTTTTCAACAATATTTGAATTACTGTCAATTGCCCAAACACCTTGTGGCACTGCATCAGCAAAGGATGTAACAACAGAATTATCGCCCGGCGATGCAATAGGTCTGGCAGCAGGTGAACTTAATTTTCGGGCAAAAAACTGGTTAAATGTTTTCCAGTGAGATGGATCTTCATACCATCCGTTTTGTAATCCAAAAGCAGAATCTTTTAACACCTCATGGTAATAGTCATCATTCCATGAGGAATCAGAATCAAGATAGCTTCGCCATGATTTATTAAATGTTGTCAGCCAAGAAGAGAAAGGTTCTGTATATTCAACCGAGTTATTATAACTTCCTTTGCCTTCTAACTGTGGCAATGGCTGATCCATTACAGAATAGAAAGCTCCAAAACCAGCGCTGATATTATGAAACGGAGATGGGTGCTTTGTATTACGGGCCAGCATCCATGGCACTGAGTGTTCTGCTTTTGATGCAAATGCAAAATATTCATCCAGGGATTGTATAGGATTTGTAATAGTATCCGGATTTATTTGTTTTGCTTTTTCTATAGAAGCTATCATTAATGATTTTAATTCAGGGTTTTTTTTAAGAAGCTGAACCAATTCATTCGTTGCCTTACCATAGTTTGTGTCTTTTGGCGATTGATGATTATTGCATGAAGAAATAAAAATCAGAACAGATAAAAAATAAATGGATGTTATTGTAATTATTTTTTTCATAAACAGTTAAAGAGTTTTTATGTTGATAATTTTGTATTCAGAAGGAAAGTAAACTTAAATTTATAATCTTTTTCAGACTTTCAAAATGATTATTATCTGGTTAAAATTTAACCTGCAAAATATATTTTTCTTTAAAAAAATCTTCTTTAAATTTTTTTTCAATTTCCCACACCATTGGCCTGTAGCCGCTTTCAGCAATTTCATTGGTTAAGTCCCCGCCTTTTAAACAAATTAATCCATTAGCGGGCTGTTTATTTTTTTTTAACAAAGGCTTGCTCCATTTGCCCAAATCTTTTAAGGGAGCAACTGCTCTTGATACCACTG
>JAICZH010000007.1 GCA_025933775.1 Chitinophagaceae bacterium | reverse complement strand
AATGTTTTATGTGCGCATTTCGCTGGTAGGGATTAACTGGATACGCAAACAAAAAGTTCTTTTTAAATGGATGGAATGGATTGCACTCGCTATTGTAGTGGCGCTTGCCGCGGGAAGTTTTATTGCAGCCATGCATGCGCATCATGCAAAAAATGTAATGCTCAATAATAATATGAATCGCTTTGTACTTGGCTTATTACTGAGCGCCATCAGCCCCATGCAGGTTCCATTCTGGTTTGGATGGAGCACGGTTTTATTTCAAAAAAATATTTTACAACCTAAAAATTCTTTTTATAATTTTTATATTGTAGGCATCGGGCTGGGAACATTAGCCGGTAATTGTGTTTTTATTTTCGGCGGTAAATATGTTGTACAGGAATTGAATGCCAATCAAAGTATTTTGAATTGGGTAATCGGGGGCATCTTCGCATTCACAGCCATCATTATGTTGGTAAGAATTTTATTGCATAAAGATGTGGTAAGAAAATTAGATACGATGTAAGATCGAAACTGACTATTATAACGGTAACGGCTATACGAAAATACTTTTGAATAATTTTTTTTTACGGAGTAATAGTAGCATACACTACCAGATCATTAAAATCATTATCACAATAAGGATTCGTTCTGTCGAGGTCTTCAAAACCGATCAAAACCTTATTCTCAGCAGGATAGTTAATTAAAACGGCATGCTTTTTCAAACTCGGATCCACTTCAGGATTTAAAACATCGTTGGAGCAAAAATGAACCACATCGGTATTGAGATTATGAATAGTAGTATCCCATCCTTTTTGCATTAAAACAAAACCTATGGATGTTCCCGGATCGAACCTGCCTATTTTTACTTTATCTCCACGATGTAATGTGGTGTATCTTCCCGAGTTGGGGAAAATATCAGTAATGGTTTTTATATCCGCGGCAGTTGCAGGCGGCTGAGTTGAAGGATAAGTATAAAAACCAAATGAATTGGTATATCCTCCACTTGTTGATACAAAAGTTATATATACATCAGACGTTTGTGTAATCTTAATATCAGCAATCGCTGAACTTGAAAGGAGCTCGGGATGTGTGGTTCTTAAATCCACTCCCTCCACGAGAATACTATCCAGAAATGATATTAAGTTGGGAGAAATGGTATCTGGGGCAGATAAATAATTTGGTTTTCCCATCGCATCATAGCTTCCCAAAGTCTGATAAGTAGTTGAAGTAAACTTTACTTCCCTTGTTTTGGGTTTATCTTTGTGGCAGGCAGCAAGTACAAAAACAGTGAAAAGAAGCGAGGCAAAATTTTTATAATTCATAATGTGGTTTTAGTGTGGGTTAAAATAATTCAGAAAACAAAAATAATGAAAACGATTAGGCCATTTTTACGAAACGGCAAAAAGTTTGCCACAATTTTAATTTACGATTTTAGTATTTAAAACGGAAAAAGCATGAAATTATTTTATAATGTTTCAAAAGAAAAAAGATAGGATAGCATGACATTTCCCAATCAATAAATCATAATTTCGGATAACATCATGAAAATAATTTTCATAGTTATAATTTTCTTGATTGATTTTGGGTCTTCGTCTGCACAAAAAAGTGACAGTTCAAAAAATACAATCCCGAAAGAAAGTACGATTGATTTATGCGCAGTTGTAACATTTACTTAAACATTCTCGCTGCAATATCTGCATCATGCCCATAAATATCATTGCGAAAATTAAGTTGCCCATTTTCATTTACCCACGCTGTATAATAAGTTATAAAAACTGGAACCGGATTTTTTAAATCAACGCTTTGTTCATGTCCACTGTTCATGGCTTCATTAATTTTTTCATCCGTCCAGTTTTTATTATCCTTCAAAAGATAGTCCGCTAATTTTTCGGGCTCGCTCAATCGAATGCATCCATGGCTGTATGCACGTACGTTTTTATTAAAAAGACTTTTGACCGGCGTATCATGAAAGTAAATATTAAAACTATTGGGAAATAAAAATTTTACCTTACCTAATGAATTTTTGTCGCCGGGCTTTTGCCTTACAACCGGCAATCCATCACGCTCTCCGGTTATTTCCATATCATTTTTATTTAAATAACCCGTATCTTTTTGCATAGCCGGAACAATTTCTTTTTTTACAATACTTTCAGGAACGTTCCAATATGGGCTGAATACAATTGTAGTAAGCCTGTCTGAAAATATAGTAGTGTTATGCCCGTCCTTTCCAACCACCACAGGCATTTCAAAAATTTTATTTTTTCCATCGTAAACATATAAAATGAATTCAGGAATATTTACCACAATTAGCTTGCCGCCGGGTTCCTGCGGCATCCACCTCACCCGGTTCATGTTGATAAGAATTTGTTTTACTCTTTCAATAGCCGGCACATTCATTTCTTTGAGCAGTGTTTCAGAAATTTTTCCATCAACTGTGTTGCCAAAACGTGTTTGAAAATTTTTTATGGCATTGGTAAGGTTTTCATTAAAAATATCTGTAGTATCAGCAACGGTAAGATCGCCGGTAATGGTAAAATATTTTTTTAGCAATTTTATTTCAGGAGATGTTTTTCCTTTCTTCAGTTTTTTTGCAGCAGGGGGTATTACAGGCCAGCCGCCGGTTTTAGCAATGTCGGTATATTTTTTTAATTGATCGGAAAGTAATTTATACGATTCATTTACATCAGAAAAATATTTATCGTCTTTATGTTTTTTATTTAATAATGAATCTGAAAGATAAATCGGGTCTTGTTTTTTGAAAGGAATAAACCGCTCCATTTCTTTTCTTTTCACATATCCTTTTTCATAATTATCATTAATAAAATTTATAAAACTTTCTGTTAGCAAAAGTTCGGTATGAATTGCATTGCTATCGTTTTGGTTAATAACAAGGCTATCGTTGGCCATAAGCTCTTCCATCGTTTTTTTAATGCCTTTAATTTTGGTGGCAGTATCTCCTACATAATTTTGAAGACTCCAAAAACCATATGCCTGCTCAGCTAAACCCTGCGAAGAAAACCAAGCAAATTCATAATTGCGTGTATTATAAAAACTACGCATACGCGTTGCAATGGAATCGGGTATTTTATTGTTCAGAATAAATTTTTCAACATTAGCACTGTCTAAAAAAATATCATTATAAGCGTTTGGCTTATGAATACTGTAATCTCTTTTGCTGATTTTTTTTTCTTTTTTTGAAACAACTGTTTCAGAAGAATTATTTTGCTGGCACGCTGCTATAAAAATTGAAAAGATAAATAACTGGATATAGATTTTTTTCATAGTTGAACAGATTACAAAACACATGCCTAAGCTTTTTACTAAAACTACTTTTGAAATGTTTCACTAACATTTATAAATTGCATTCATGCGAAAGTACGAAGACACTTACCGCCATAAAGGTTTGCGGAAAAAATTAATCAACAGTATAAAAGAAAAAGGAATTACTGATGAGCGTGTGCTTGATGCCATGATGAATATTCCGCGTCATTTTTTTTTGGATACTGCGCTTGACCATATTGCATACGAAGACCGGGCATTTCCTATCAGGGAAGGGCAGACTATCTCTCAGCCTTACACGGTGGCTTATCAAACCCAGCTTTTGGAAATAAAACCTTACGAAAAAATTTTAGAGATTGGCACAGGAAGCGCTTATCAGGCAACGGTTTTAGCAGAAATGGGTGCCATTGTTTTTACCATTGAACGTAAGAAAGGATTGTTTGATTTGAACAAAGAATTTATTTTCAGAAAAAAATATCCCAATATAAAATTTTTTTATGGCGATGGATTTGAAGGCCTTCCAACGTTTGCCCCATTCGATAAAATTCTTATTACAGCAGCTGCGCCTTTTATTCCACCAAAGTTGATTGAACAATTAAAGCCCGGCGGTAAAATGGTGATTCCACTTGATGAGGATGGAATTCAAAAAATGAAACGCATTACTAAAAATGAAGAGGGCAGTTACAACGAAGAAACTTTTTCTAATTTTTCTTTTGTACCAATGCTGAAGGGAAAGAATTGATAATATTTATTATTGAATTATAAATTTATCAATTGCCTATTGCTTATTTCCGTTTTACTTATTTGCCATTTGCATTTTAGTAACCTAATTTTAAAAAACATTAAATTTGCCTCATGCGCAAAACGCTCAACATATTGGCCAGTTCTTTTCGGCTCACCATGCAGGAGCTTATGGTAAATAAATTGCGCACAGCGCTCTCATTAATCGGAATTTCATTTGGTATATTTTGCATCATCGGTGTGTTGGCAACCGTTAATAGTTTGGAAGCAAATATTCAAAATCAAATTAAAAGTCTGGGCACTAATACAATTTATATTGATAAGTGGCAATATGCAGGTGGCGCTGATTATCCATGGTGGAAATATGTGAACCGGCCAGTGCCAAAATTTGAAGAAGTTAGTTTAATAAAACAAAGAAGCCGGTTAGCAAGTAACGTAGCTTTTGAAATTAATACGAGAGTTACTGTAGAGTACCAGGATTATGCATTGCAGGGCGTTTCAACACTCGGCATAAGTGAAGAAGAAAACGACATACAACCCGTAACGATGGGATACGGTCGTTTTATTTCACAAGCTGAATTTGCATCGGGCAATGCTGTTGCGATTATTGGATATACCAATGCGGAAAATTTATTTATTAATCCTGCATTGGCAATTGGCAAACAAATAAAAATAAAGGGAACCAATGCCACTATTATTGGCGTTATCAAAAAAATGGGAACGCCTATGATAGGTCCGGATTATGATCAATGTTTAATGATTCCTTATCGTTTTGCAAGAGAAATATTTAATGAAAAAAATACCCATCCTGTAATTATTGTGAAAGGAAAAGACAATGTAAGTTCTGCAGCTCTCGACGATGATCTGGAAGGTGTGATGCGTTCCATAAGAAAACTTAGCCCGAAACAAGAAGATAATTTTACATTGAATCAGGTAACTTCTTTCAGCAATAATGTAAGCTCTCTTTTTGACAGCATTAATCTTGGCGGCTGGGCAATAGGTATTTTAAGCCTCATCGTTGGCGCATTTGGCATTGCTAATATTATGTTCGTTACGGTAAAAGAAAGAACCGCAATGATCGGATTAAAAAAAGCCATCGGTGCAAAAAAGAGAAGCATACTTTCAGAATTTTTATTGGAAGCAGCAACCATTTGTGTGCTTGGAGGCATTATGGGCTTGCTATTGGTATATATTCTTACCCTTATACTTTCAAGCCTTTTTAATTTTCCGGTTTATATTTCTGCAGGCATACTTACGCTTGCCATATCAATATGTATTATTATAGGAATTCTTGCAGGAATTATTCCTGCATATTCTGCTTCACGTTTAGATCCTGTAGTTGCTATTCGTTCTAAATAATTTTTATTTTTTATGTCTTATATTCTAGCAATTGAATCTTCGTGCGATGAAACTGCAGCATCAGTATGCAATGATGGAATTATTTTAAGCAATATTATTGCCAGCCAAAAAATTCATGAGCAATATGGTGGAGTAGTTCCCGAACTGGCTTCCAGAGCGCATTTGCAGGCGATAGTTCCGGTGGTAGATACGGCATTAAAAAAAGCTGATGTAAATTTGAATGAAATAGATGCATTTGCATTTACCCAATCTCCGGGATTAATCGGCGCTTTATTAGTTGGAACTGAATTTGCAAAATCATTGGTTCTTGCTTGCAACAAACCATTGATTGCAGTACATCACATGCAGGCCCATGTATTGGCCAATTTGATTCAATCGCCCGGTAAAAAAAATAAGATTCCATCTTTTCCTTTTCTATGTTTAACAGTGAGTGGTGGCCACACGCAAATTGTTTTATGCGAAGATTATTTACAAATGAAAGTAATCGGTGAAACGCTGGATGATGCAGCAGGAGAGGCTTTTGATAAGTCAGCAAAAATTTTAGGCTTGCCTTATCCCGGCGGCCCGTTGATTGATAAATATGCAAAAAACGGTAATGAAAAATATACATTTCCCGAACCAAAAATTGATGGATTAAATTTTAGTTTTAGTGGATTAAAAACAGCTATACTTTATTTTATAAGAGATGAAAAAAATAAAAATGAAAATTTTGTAGCAGAGAATATGGAAGATATTTGTGCATCTATTCAATCACGCATCATTTCTATTTTATTAAATAAATTAAAAAAAGCCGCAGATGAAACGGGGATAAAAAATATTTGCATTGCTGGTGGAGTGAGCGCCAATAGCGGCTTGCGCAATGCATTTGAAAAATTAGGAAAAAAAGAAGGATGGAAAACTTTTATTCCTGCATTTGAATATTGTACGGATAATGCAGCGATGATTGCCATAACCGGTTATTATAAATATTTAAATAAAATGTTTGATAACTTATCTGTTGTGCCATCCGCAAGAGCAATTTTTTAATTTCAAAAAAGAATTCTTTATAAAATTTCCTTTGCCTAATTCCTATTTTCAATTCAAAAAATTTGTTATTCATCAGCAAAAATGCAGCATGAAAGTGTGCACTGATTCTTGCATTTTCGGAGCATGGATTGCCAATGCTGTTGAAAAGAAAAAAATTAATCCCCAAAATATTTTAGACATTGGAACAGGCACGGGATTACTCAGCCTGATGCTTGCACAAAAATGTAATGCAACAATTCATGCAATTGAAATAGATAAAAATGCTTGTGAACAAGCAATTGAAAATTGTAAACTAACCTGCCTACCGGACAGGCAGGCGGTGATGGGTACACGAATAGAAATTTTTCATGCAGACATAAAAAATTGGAAACCGTCTTTGCAATATGAGCTTATTATTTGCAATCCGCCTTTTTATGAAAATAATTTGTTGCCTGAAGATGAAAGAAAAAATATTGCAAAGCATAGCGCCGCTTTAAATTTAGAAGAGCTAATTGTTGTTACAAACAATTTACTCAGTAATGGTGGGGCTTTAGCGGCAATACTTCCATGGCACAGATCAAAATTTTTTGAAGAAACTGCAACAATGTATTCATTATTTATAAAAGAAAAGATAAAAGTGAAGCAAACACCGTCACCTAATTATTTCAGAGTAATGTATCTTTTGCAAAAACAAAAGACAGAGCCATCAACAAAAGAAATAACAATAAAAAATGGTAGAAATGAATATACGCAAGAGTTTAAAGGCTTGCTGAAAGATTATTATTTATACCTGTAAATTTTATGAATATATTTATTAAATACCTGCATATTTTTTCATGTAGCTGAAGCCATTGGTTAGTTTTCCTTTTTTTACAATAGTTGCATCTGCAATTATTTTTGAACCTTCGTTAATTAAATCTTTTAAAATAAATTTTATTAATTGCTCGCCAAAATATCTTGATGCATCTCTCGGCAATTCATTGGGCAAATTGCCCACCGCCATTACATCTACAGCGTTTGCAAGATAAGGCGGTGTAATTTTTCCGGTAAATTTATCAACTCCGTAAATAGGATCTTCCATTCTTCCCTCACCGATGTTACAAGGCACAGATCCGTTTCTGTCATCAGAAATATCGGCAATGGTTGTGATATTAAAATTGTGATTTTTTAAATCGGCCATTTCAAACAAGCGCGGTATTTTTTCTTCCCAATACACACCATTTAATAAAATATCTGTTTCACTAATATATTTTTTAAAAAGACAATTATAATTTTCAGGATGATTATGAAAATCATTTCGTGTGTACTTGCCCGTTAGTTTATGTTCATATAAATCATTTCCTTTTAAATGAACATACACAGGGTAATGAAATTTTTGTTCCAGATATTCATCAGGCTCCGCTTCATGAATTTCCATGAGATTCATAATTTCCAAAATTCCATGCGCAACCCGTCCACTGCCGGTTACAGCGATTTTAAGCAAGGGAAGTTTTAATCCGAAATAGGTATGAATTAAATGCTGAAAATTTTTTTGCTGGTAAACTCTTTCTAATTTAAAAGCGCCGGTACGGTTTCCATAAGCCATCATTCCGTTATGTGCGCCCACCACGCCGGCAAAGAATCCAAACCCGATAATGCGTGTGCCATCATCATGCTCAAAACATTCGTAATCTATCAAAGTAATTTTTTTGGTGATAATATTTTGCAACAGATTTTGGTTATAGGGTTGCATTTTTTTTGTGTGAGAAAAAAACAAATATATTTTTTCAGGTATCAGCATATTCACCGGCACTTCTTTTATTCCCAATAAAATTTCGCAATCACTTACATCTTCTTTTACTTCAATTCCTGCCTGGGCATATTCATCATTTGTAAAACATCTTGTTTCGCTGTGTTGCACTTTTATACTAACAGGTAAATTTTCCTGAACCCATTTGGATTGAGCCGGTGTAAGCGCTACACGATTATCGGGCGGAATTTTTCCTTCTCTTATTAAACCAATTTTTATCATAAATTTTTTTTCAATTGCGGCAATTTACATTTTATATCAATAAAGAAATATTGCTGCATTTTAAATTGTCGCTATTGAAATATTTCATTGGGCTAATATGGGCTTTAGCCCAAACGACAATTTGAAATGCACCAGGAAATATTGCAGTGTATTTTGGATAGATTAGCCGGAATGTGTATTATTGCAGCCCGAAAAATTGAATAACGTTGAATTATCAGTTATCCATTTTTAATTTTCAATTACAATGCCCGGATGGCGGAATTGGTAGACGCAGCAGACTCAAAATCTGCCGTTCGCAAGGATGTGCAGGTTCGATTCCTGTTCCGGGCACTTATAAGAGATTGCATTCATCCGGCCTTTTTATTTATAAATGATCTTTATTTATAAATATTTTTTTAAATTTAATCTGCTGTAACCTTTTTGTTTCTCCTTCACTCTAAGAAAATGAATAACAACGGTAAGGATTAATTTTTTTTTTCAAAATAAAAACCAATTAACATGACTCTTAATTACAATGTAATATTATCGCAGGTGCACAGAACGCTTCGGGTTACTTATGGAATTGTTCCCATTGTTGCTGGACTGGATAAGTTTACCAACCTGCTTACGCATTGGGAAAATTATTTGAATCCGCAAATTGCATCCATGCTTCCTTTTTCGCCGCATGTATTTATGATGATTGTGGGTGTAATAGAAATTATTGCAGGAATCATAGTGCTTGCCAAACCTGCGGTGGGCGGCTATATTGTGATGGCGTGGCTTTTTCTTATTGCGCTTACTTTAGTTGCTTCCGGCAACTATCTTGATGTAGCTGTGAGAGACATTACCATGGGCATTGGAGCGCTTACACTCGCTCGTCTTTCAAAAATTGTTGGAAAAACGACAAGCTAAAAAATAAATGTTCCTTGTTAATAACTCAAAGTTCTTACATTAACTTTTGGGATTGTAAATGCTTGCCTTTAACTTTGCGGCAATAAATATTTAAAAGTGGAAAATCAAAACAACGAAGAAAAAGAAGCCATAAAAGGAATTCTCATAGTTACTTTATTACAAGGTCTCGCTATTCTGTTCTTTTTATTTATTAATAGAAATTGAGCTTATAAGGATTTTGAGCAATTATTCCTCAATTTTTTTTATCTACACTTCATTAAACTTAGCATTTAATAAGCCATGCGAAGAGGAAGCGGATTTCACCCGGTCAATGCCGCTTTGAGTTATTGAGATGGCAATTTTATCGAGTTGTTTTATAACAATAAATTCTTTCTCAGCCAATAGTTGCAAATGTTTTTGAATTACATCCCATCCGTTTAACTGGTGTAAAATTATTTCCCGAGCGCTACATAAGTAGGTTTGTGGATGGGCATCATTTTTTACAATATCAAAAATTGTTTGAAGCGTAAGGTATTCCTCTTCCATTCTCTAAATTTACATGCAAGTGTCAATCAAAAACCATGCATGGCTATAAAAATTATCAACATTCGGATTTAAATTATCAACAATTTTTTATTTAAGAAAGTTAAAAATATTTGGGAAACGCCTTACGTCATTTTTTTTTATTAAATAATTATTCCTGAAAAAAACTTAGCCAATAAATTAAAAAAGCCCGCAATACACTTGCAGGCTTTTATGGAATAATTTCTTAATTCCAGGGGAACTGTTTTTAAAAGGATACTTTGGATAAACGACCTTGCGGTTAGTTTTCTTTTGGATATTTGGTTGTTACAGGTATTGGATAAAAAAATAGAAGTTGACTGATATCGGATTTTTGGTTTTTCCTGGATTTAAGGAATGGCTTTTTTTCAATGGATTTGGATATTTTGATTAATGTTTGTTTGAACATCAATCAACTTCTGGTACAAAGATAAAGGGCCGCTGAAACCTGCAAAGAGCAGTACTGCCCAATTTCAGGCATTATGAAATTACGGAAGGATTGGTAAACTTACCAAGGTGTGAGAATAGTAAACCCCCGTTTATTTGCCATTAAATATATTGAAATAAAAAAAATAATTATTCTTCATCTGGTGAAGGATCGGAAGAAGTCATTATAGAAACGGAATTGGTGAGCCGGTCGTAACTTTCTTCATCGCTGCGCTCCTGATCATCAGTATCCACCGCATTTTCAGCAATCGGGTTTACCCGGCCAACGGCCAGTTTAGTAAGGGCATCATCGGTATCATATTCTTCCTGCAAAGTTTTTTCCAAATCATTTTTTATACTTTCAAGATGCAACTCCCTGGCATAAGCACCGGCTGTTCCATAGCCCGCAATTTCATAGTGCTCTATTTTTTGAGCGGCGCCTATTATGGCAGCATCCATCGCTTCTTCGGTCATGTCTTCATTCATCATTTTTTCAGCTTCTTTTAATAATCCTTCAATTCCGCGTGAAGTAACCGTATTGCTTCCGCCAAACAATCCTGAAAAAAAACCCTCAGTATCTTTTACATCATCATCAGTCATTAAAGTTTGTTTTATTGTATCCAGCCGTTGTTTGTGTGTTTTTGAAGTTTCAATGTGATTGCTCAACGTCTCTTTCAGTTTAGGATTATTTACTTTTTCAATCATCGCCGGCAAACCTTCAATAATTTGTTCTTCTGCCGAATACAAATCGAGAATTTCATATTTCAATAAATCTTTAAGATCAATTATTTTATTCATACTAATAAGTTTGATGTTTCATAATATAAAACCGTGCCGAAAGTAAAGCTAAGTTTATCTTATTGAATTTTATTATTTTTTAAAATGAATGAATTTATTTTATTTTACCTAAAATTAAATCCCTCACTGATGGCTAAATTCTCATCAAAAAAGTTCATCGTTGTTTCGGTAATAACAACTGCATTAATGATTCTTCTGGCAATAATATCATTGATCTCAACATTGTAAGTTATTATTTATCATAAATTTTTTTTTGATTTTTTTCATAACTAATTTCTATTGGTAAGTGTGCATGAGAAATGTTTGTGCTGCATTTATAAATGAATTTTCTTTCAAAAATTCCTTCACTAAATTTGCTTAGTTTTATTTTTTTTAAAAAATGATCTCTCAGGAAACGATACAACAAATTGTAAGCAGAATTGATATAATTGAGATCATCAGTTCGTTTGTTAAGCTTAAAAAAAGAGGCGTAAATTATATTGGCCTTTGTCCTTTTCATAATGAGAAAACGCCATCATTTACCGTATCACCATCCAAAGAAATTTATAAATGTTTCGGATGCGGCCGCAGCGGCAATACCATTAGTTTTTTAATGGAGCATGAAAAATACAGTTATGTAGAAGCCTTGAAATGGCTTGCTGCAAAATATAACGTTGCCATTGAAGAAACAGAAACATCACCGGAATTTAAAGAGCAACAACAAATATCAGATAGTCTTTATATCATCAATAATTTTGCAAAACAATTTTTTACAGAAAAATTATTTAATACGGATGAAGGAAAAAATGTTGGTTTAAGTTATTTAAAACAAAGAGGTTTCCGGGAAGAAATTATTAAAAAATTTGAGCTGGGTTATAATCCTGAAGCAAAAGATATATTTGCCAAAGCCGCTATCGGTGCGCAATTCAACGAAAATCTTTTGCAAAAAACAGGAATTGTTGTATTAAGAGAAAACGGATTGCAGGATAATTATCGTGGACGAATTATTTTTCCGATTCATAATCAAACAGGAAAAATTGCAGGTTTTGGCGCAAGGCTTATTCGTAAAAATGATAAGGCGCCAAAATATATTAACACCCCGGAAAATGAAATTTATGTAAAAAGTAGAATTTTATACGGCTCCTATTTTGCACGTCAGGCAATTGATAAAGCCGATGAATGTTTTTTGGTAGAAGGCTATACCGATGTGCTTGCATTGCATCAGGCCGGCATTGAAAATGCCGTAGCAAGCGGCGGTACTTCATTAACGGCCGATCAGCTAAGGCTTATAAAAAAATATACGCAAAACCTTACCATATTATACGACGGCGATAATGCAGGAATAAAAGCTGCGTTGCGTGGCCTCGATCTGGCATTGGAAGAAGGATTGAATGTGCAGCTGGTAATGCTGCCCAATGAAGAAGACCCTGATAGTTTTATAAATAAAAACGGGGTTGCGTCTTTTATAAATTTTATAAAAGGAAATAAAAAAGATTTTGTTCTTTTTCAATTGGAATATTTATTAAAAGATGCGGGAAATGACACTAACAAACGTTCACATGCAGTAAATCAAATTGCCGAAACGATTGCAAAAATTAATAAAGCAGAGGATTTTACCAAACAACAGGATTACATTCATAAAACATCCGAAATTTTAAAAATAGATGAAAGCGGATTGCATACTTTGGTAAATAAATACATCAGGGAAAAATTAAGTAAAGATGAAAAGCGTTTGGTTGCAAATGAAAAAATATTTCAGCAGCAAGGAAGCGAAATAACTGATTTTACTGAAGCAGACATCGATGCGCTGGAGCTATTGAATAAAGATGAACTCAATGAAAGAGCTGTAGTAAGATGTCTTTTAGAATTCGGACATAAAGAATGGGAACCCTCAAAAACAGTTGCCGATTATTTATTGTATGATTGTATTGATGATGAAATGATCACCAATCAATCGCTTGCAAAAATTGTAGATACGTACAAAATATGGTATGAAGAAAAACTGGAACCCACTCCCAAAAATTTTTTATACAGCGATGATCTTGCGATGAGCAGCATAGTGGTATCGCTCATTGAATTTCCTTATGAAATAAGCCAGAATTGGCAAAACTTTTACGAAGTAGCAGTTCCTACAAGAGAAGAAAATTATAAAGAAGAAATTATTTCCGCCCTTAATTATATTGAATTAAAAAAAATAAAAAAGCTCATTGATTTAAACCAAAAAGAATTAGAAACAACTACTTCTCCCGAAAGACAATTACTGCTGATGCAAACTCATGTGCGACTAAAAGATTTTGAAACAAGGATAACCAAAGATATTGGAGCGGTTATTTTAAAATAAAATTTAAAATAGTTTAGACAGTAACAAATTATTAAAGCTTGTTTGTAATATTATTCCAATAAAAAACTAAACTAACGGTTACGGCTAAACGAAGTTTGCGAGATTTATTATTTATCCGTTTCTTTACCTTCCACTACTTTTTTATAAATTTTCATATCAATTGCTTTTTCGCTTTTTGCAATAATAACGGTGGCAATTGTATTTCCGATAAAATTAATAATGGCTCTTCCTTCACTCATAAACCTATCAACACCTATCAGCAATGCAAGGCCTTCCAATGGAATTACTTTTAAAGCCGCAAGCGTAGATGCAAGCACGATAAACCCGCTACCAGTAACGCCTGCAGCGCCTTTGCTGGTAAGCAACAAAATACTTATTATCATTAGTTGCTGCCCAATTGAAAGATCAATATGAAATACCTGCGCCAAAAAAATAACGCTCATGCTTAAATAAATTGTAGTGCCATCGAGATTAAAACTATAGCCTGCAGGAATTACCAGACCTACCACTTCTTTCTCACAACCGGCATCCGTTAATTTTTGCATTACAGAGGGCAACACTGCTTCGCTGCTGCTTGCGCCGAGAACAATTAAAATTTCCTCTTTTATATAACCCAACAATTTCCACAAACTAAATTTATAATACCTGCATAAAAGATTTAAAACAATAAATACAAACAATATGCTGGTGAGATAAAAAGTAAACATTAGTTTGGCGAGTACTGCAAGTGTAGCAAATCCAAATTTGCCGATAGTATATGCCATTCCGCCAAAAGCGCCCAGCGGGCTTACTCTCATTATAATTTTTAAAACATTAAAAAGTACTTTGTTTATTTTTTCAAAACTAACAAAAAGGCTATGGCCGCTATTGCCCATCCATTTTAAACCTATCGCAAATAAAATGCTGAAAAATAAAACCTGTAGTATATCTCCTTTTGCAAATGCATCCACAACATTTGCAGGAACAATGTGAGAAAAAAATTCGCCCCAGTTCATTGCTTTTGCTTCGGCAGTAATTTCAGCAACCTTTGTAGTGGCGCCTTGCGAAAAATTAATGCCTGCGCCGGGTTTTACTATGTTGGCTGTTATCAGCCCAATCACTAAGGCAAGCGAAGTAACCACTTCAAAATAAATGATCGCTTTGCCGCCAACTCTCCCTGCTTTTTTTATATCGCCTGCTCCGGCAACGCCTGTTACAATTGTAAAAAAAATTACAGGAGCAATCACCATTCGTATCATATTAATAAAGGTGTCGCCTATGAGCTTTGCCGTTGGCGCGAATGATGGAAACAGCCAGCCCACAAGGATTCCGGCAAGGATGCCGATAATTACCTGTACATAAAGAACCTTTAAATATTTCATCAATTTTATTTCGCTTGTAATAAAGCTGCGCTAATATAAATTGAAAAAAACACAATTTGTTTTTTATAAAAAATTAAGATTAAATTCTTTTTGCGTTCCAGGCAAAAGAAAATCGTGTAGCCTTCACTGTTATAATTCATTACTAACGGTGAAGGCTACACGAAGTTAATGTGTGTGTGCTTTTATTTCTTTCTTACGAAAATTGTTCTTCTTCCACTAATTCTTCCACCTGTTTTACCAATTGTATTTCTGCATTTATTTTTACTTCATCGCCCAAAACCACATTTCCTGTTTCGGTAACGGTTCCCCATGTTAATCCAAAATCTTTGCGGTTTATTTTTCCGGTAACGGTAAAGCCGGCCTTTGTTTGTCCGTACGGATCTTTTACAACTCCTCCAAATTCTACATTCAGCGTTACAGGTTTGGTAATGCCATGCATGGTTAATTCACCGCTGAGGAAACCTTCATCATCCTTTACTTCATATTTTTTTCCTGTAAATTTTAAGTGCGGATATTTTTCAGCATGAAAAAAATCTGCAGATTTAAGATGCCCGTTGCGTTGCTCGTTATTAGTATCTATTGAATCAATGTCTGCTGTGAATTCAATTTTTTTAGCGCTATTAAAATCATCCGTTTGTGTTTCTGCTACGAGATCAAATTTGTTGAAGCTGCCTGTAACGGTTGAAATCATCAGGTGTTTTATTTTAAAATTTATTTCGCTGTGAACGGGGTCCAGCGCCCATTTGATGTTTGCCATGATTTTTTTAATTTAATTGTTTTTGTTTTTTATTTTAATTGTTTATTAGTTATAAATTATTTCATTAACTGTTTTTATATTTTTTATAATTGATAAAGCTTCTAAAACGGCGCCTTTGTTTTTTCCAAAAACAGAAATATAATTTGCATCGCTATTGCTAAGAATTTTTATCACTTTAGCGTATTTCAATAAATTAAATAGTTCTTCATTTTTAAAATCATTTTCATTTTCAGAAAAACTTATTACCATTTTTTGCGTAGCCACTTCTTTTATTAATTCAGCTATTTCTTTTTCTTCGTCGTGTGGAATGTCAATCATTATTATATCTGCTTCCCAGCACCCGTCTTTCACACAATGAATCAATTCTGTTTCCGAATCAATCTGTCCTTCACGAATGGCTTTTGATAATTTCATAAATTGATGCGGATATTTTGATAGCAACAATAACCTGAAGTTGTTTAATAAAATTTTATTTGCAACGGCTATTGTTTTTTTTGCTGATGATGCAATAATTGCTATTGTTTTTTTTGCGCTCAAAGCTCTTTTTTTATAACACAAAGCTACTACCACATGAAGCTTGCTTCCATTGCGATGAGATAATAAATTGTATTGATCTAAATCACGCGATTACTTGCGGGTGGCTATCTGGCTGCGAATACGGCTAAGGGTTTCGCGTGTAATGCCAAGATAAGAAGCAATCATGTGTTGCGGAATCCGTTGAATGCATCCGGGAAAATTATTGATAAGATTGGTATATTTTTCTTCAGCGGTTTCGCTCAAATTTCCCATCAATCTTTTTTGTGTGGCAATTAAATTATTTTCAACAAGTATCCGAAAATATCTTTCAAAAGATGGTACTTTATTAAGCAATTGTTCCCGCGAAAATTTGGTAATTAATAATAACTCACAATTTTCAATCGCTTCGATATTAAATAAAGAAGCTTGTTCAGTAAGAAAGCTGTACAGGTCTGCAATCCACCAGCCTTCGAAAGCAAATTGCAAAATATGTTCTGTGCCTTTATTATCTATGGTGTACGATTTCAATAAACCTTTTGTTACAAACGTTGTGTATTTGCATACATCGCCTTCCTGCAGCAGGAATTGTCTTTTTCTTAATTTCTTTGGTACAAAAAGAGTTTTGCAAAAATTAAATTCTTCTTCAGATATTGAAATGATTTCCGTAATTTTTTTATACAACAATTCGTGCATGCCTTCTTTTATTTCAACAGGCAAATTAGCAATTAATCTTCATCCTTTTTAAAACGAAAATCAAAATCCGCAGAATCTGAAATTCAATTACGAAATTTATTTTGAAAGCAAAGCAAAACGTTTGTATTTTTTAAGTAAAAATTGGTAAGAATATTTTTTTTGAATTTGATTCTAATCTAAAAAAATATATATTTACTAAATAAAAACACCCCCAAAACCTTTATGAAAAAGTTGCTCGTAGTAGATGACTCTAAGGATTTGTTAGAAGCAATGGAAATTATCCTTATCCAAAAGGGATATACAGTAAAAACCTTAACTGATTGCAGCGTAATTTTAAAAGAGGTTACTAATTTTAACCCTGATCTTTTAATACTTGATATTTTTCTTGCCGGCAAGGATGGAAGAGAAATGTGCAAGGAATTGAGAAAATCCGCCATCGGTAAATATCTATGCATAATTATATTTTCCGCATCTCCCAAAGCGCTTGAAAATTATGCATCGTATGGAGCAGATGATTATTTGGAAAAGCCTTTCGGAATAAATAGTTTGGTTGAAAAAATAGAAGCCGTGCTGAATGTTTGCAGGGAAAAAGCATAAAGGTTGCTGAATGATTTTATTTATAATTACCGATATTTTTTTCTACAAAATTTCTACAATATTCCTTAATCATATCTCTCACCTTTCTGAATTCATTCATAACTGCTTTTTCACTGCCGGTTGCTTTGGCGGGGTCAGGAAAATTATGATGAATTTTTTTTACTGCATCAGGAAAAACGGGGCAATGTTCTTTTGCATTATCGCACACGGTTATCACCCAATCAAAATTAATTTTCGGGTATTCATTTACGTTATTAGAAGTGTGGTGAGAAATATCAATTCCATCTTCTTTCATTATGGCAATGGCTTTCGGGTTTACGCCGTGTGTTTCTATCCCTGCTGAATAAACAACTGCTTTTTCTTTCGCATAATATCTCAGGTAACCTTCTGCAATCTGGCTACGGCAACTATTGCCGGTGCATAGTACTAAAATTTTTTTCATAAAAATTAATTACAACAATCCGGGCCGCAACATGCAATTGACTTTTCAGCATATACCGTAATACTGAATATACCTGCACCGGATTCATTGAACGAAACAATTTCTGCATCAGACATATAATTGATGAGAATATCATCGGGGATAATAATCTTTTTTTCTTTTTGAATAATGATATTTATAAATCCATTTTGTTTTATTAAATCGAGATAATTATTTTTTTGTATAGCCCCGGAAACGCAGCCGGCGTACATTTCAGCAGCCTCCGTTATATTTTGTGGAAGTTCTCCTTCCAAAACAATATCAGAAATACTAAAGTGAGCGCCAGGCTTCAGCACACGAAAAATTTCTTTAATAACTGCATCTTTATTTGGAACTAAGTTGAGAACGCAATTGCTTACAACCACATCAGCCATATTGGAGGCAACCGGCATATTTTCAATATCGCCTTGCCTGAACTCAACGTTGTTAAATCCTCTTACTTCATTATTTTTTCTTGCTCTGTCAATCATAGCGGGTGTAAAATCAATGCCGATTACTTTTCCCGTTTCACCCGTTTCATGTCGTGCAATAAAAGCGTCGTTGCCGGCACCGCTTCCCAAATCAATTACTACATCACCCCTTTTAATTTTGGCAAATTGAGTGGGCAAGCCGCAGCCTAAACCCAAGTCTGCATCAGGATTGTATCCATCCAATTCATTATAATTTTCTGACATTATATTAGTTATTTCACCGCTACAACAGCCAGAACCGCAGCAGGAGGCATCATTGGTTTCTTTATCCTGCAAAGCTATTTCTGAATATTTTTGTTTTACCAATTCTTTTAAATTGTTTTGAGTTTTCATTTTTATTTTATTTTATTTTTTTATTTATCGTAATATACCGATAGGTTTATTGAAAAAAAAATCAACAGCAATCATTGCCTTTAAATGCATCAAAAAAATTGTTGAGCCACACTTGCGCTTCTTTCCATCCTTTTTCGTTAATGCAATAACAAACGGTGGCTCCTTCTGTATTTCCCTTTATTAAACCGGCTTCCTTCAATTCTTTTAAGTGTTGCGAAATGGTGCTTTGAGAAAGAGGTAATTCGTCCACAATGTTACCGCAAATACAACTTTGCGTTTTTGCAAGATATTTTAAAATAGCAACGCGTGCAGGGTGCCCGAGCGCTTTTGCATACGCAGCCAGCTTATTTTCTTTTGATTTAAAAATATGTGATTTGGTTGTTCCCATAATTCTATCGCAATATTACGATTAATATTTTATAAAAAATTTTTTTTGATTTTTTTTTTTACACAATTATAAAATAAGAACAATTGCGCCGGCAATAATAAGCATAGCGCCGATAGCCATTTTAAGCGTAAGGGTTTCTCCCAAAAAAATAACTGCAAAAATAATAGCCAGCGCCACGCTCAGTTTATCAATAGGCGCCACCTGCGATACTTCGCCGAGTTGCAAAGCTTTAAAATAAAAAATCCATGAAAGCCCGGTGGCTATTCCTGATAAGCAAAGAAATAAAATATTTTGTTTGGTAAGCGTTGCAATGGTAGCGGTTCCGCCTCTCAAAAAAGCAATTCCCCAGGCAATAATTAAAATAACCACTGTTCGTATGGCTGTTGCCAAATCACTGTCCACACCTTTAATGCCCACTTTGGCAAAGATGGCTGTGAGCGCCGCAAACAGCGCCGCAAGCAAAGCATATATCCACCACATATTTTTAACTGAAGGTATTTAAAATAGCGCTATCAGCATCGGGAAAAAAATTATATACTGTACTTCAATAAGTTTTTCAATAATAAATAACGCATTCATTGAATTTAATAATAAGAGAATTTTTTTAGCTAAACATCATTGGCAGATTTTTTGTAACGTGTAAATATTTAAATGAAATTGTTGTATAAACTTTCTCTTTTATTGTTTGTGATATTTTTTTCAATAAAAATATCTTTTGGACAGGAAAATATTTCCAATGATACCATTCAAAAATTTAAAGTAGTAAGCGCCGGGCCTCAATATAAACGCTCTGGCTGGCATAATCTTTTTTGGGGTAAAAATTATCGCAAAGAATGGAGCACTCCGGTGAAGCTGCCGGTTTTTTTATTGGATAGTGTGATGGGAGGGCTTACTGCCACTGAATTAGGAGGCGGCCACCAAACTAAATCTCTGCATCTTAAAACAAAAGATGGGAAAGATTATACCCTGCGTTCGGTTGACAAGCGATTGGGAAAAGTGTTGCCCGAAATTGTAAAAGGAACCTTTTTAGAAGACATCGCAAACGATGAAGTTTCGATGTCGAATCCTTATGGAGCAGTTACCGTACCTGTGATGGCGCAAAGTGCGGGTATTTATCATACCACTCCTGAATTTTTTTATTTGCCAAGGCAACAAGCGCTTGATACATTCAACCTGCCGCTTGCTGATAACGTTTACTTGTTTGAACAACGATTAAAAGGAGATTGGAGCAACGCCGATAATCTTGGAAATTTTAAAAATTTTTTTAATACGGAAGATGTGATACAAAAAATGGAAGATGAATCAAAAAATCGTGCTGATCAAATAACTTTTTTAAAAGACAGGCTTTTTGATATGTTCATCGGTGATTGGGACAGGCATGAAGACCAATGGCAGTGGGGCGAAACAAAAAAAGACAGCCAGCATATTTTTGTGCCCGTTCCGCAAGACAGAGATCAGGCGTATTCTACGCATCACGGTGTGCTTCTTAATTTGCTCATATCCGCATCCGGATTAAATTACATGCAAAAGTTTACCGGTAAAATAAAAAATATAATTGCATGGAATTTTGAAGAAAGAGGACTTGATCGTTTTTTTTTAAATGAATTAAATAAAAACGATTGGGACTCGATTGCAAAAAATCTGCAGCAATCATTAGCGGACAGCGTAATCGAAAAAGCGGTGCAACAGTTTCCTCCTGAAATTTTTGCCATAAGAGGAAATAAAATAATTAAAGATTTAAAATCAAGACGTGATAAAATTTTGGATTACGGCATGAAGTATTATTTGTTTCTTACAAAAGAAGTTGAAATTGTTGGAACAAAAGGAACCGATTATTTTGATGTAAACCGGCTAAATGATAGTGCAACATCGGTGAATGTTTATAACATTACTAAAGAAGGAATAAAAGAAAACGTTCCTTATTATTCGCGAACATTTCTTGCAAATGAAACAAAAGAAATTCGCTTGTTTGGTTTATCAGGAAACGATGTGTACACCACAGAAGGAGATGCCAATAACAAAATAAAAATTCGCATTATTGGTGGTTATGATAAAGATTCTATTATAACCAACACTGCCCGCACTTACGTTTACGACGGGCAGGATGATTATGTTTCGCATACCGAAAAAATAAGACGCTTTATTTCAGGCGACAGCGCGATTCACAAATATGAATACAAAGATTATGTAAATGATAAAAATGGAATAAAACAAACTTTTTTTTACAGCGACGCCGATCGTTTTTATGTAGGATTGGGGTATGACTGGCAACATTTTCATTGGAGAAAAAACCCTTTTGTTTTTAAACAAGATGTAAGTGTTCATTATTCCATTTCACAAAAAGCATTCAGCTATACCTACTCTGCAATTTTTCCCAATACGATTGGTAAATGGAATCTTTCATTGCTTGCCAATTATGACGCCATCCGATGGACTAATTTTTATGGGCTTGGAAATAATTCTATACTTACAACTAAAAATAAAAATTACAACCGGATGAGAACAAGAGAAGCCATCGGCATTATCGGGCTTAATAAAAAATTTGGAAATAGTTTTTTTGAAATAAATGGTTTTTATCAATCAGTAAAAATTGTAAACGATAATGAACGATATGTTTCTAAAAACATTGCGCCTTTCGATTCCGAAATTTTTAGTACAAAAAATTTTGCAGGAGGTGCAGCAAAATATACTTTTTCAAAATTGAATGATCCCATTATACCAACTTTTGGTATTACGTTTGGAGCAAATGTTTCTTATACTCAAAATGTACAACTCACTTCTCAATCGTTTTGGAAATATGGGGGCAAACTGCAATTGTATGTTCCTTTATTTTCAAAATTTTCGTTAGCGATATGGAATGGAATTGAAACCGTTGATGGCAATCCAGAATTTTACCAATATCCCGAAATCGGCGGTGGACAGGATTTGCGTGGATTTATCAAGCAAAGATTTTATGGTAAAACTGCTTTTTATAACAGTAATGAACTTCGTTTTATAAGCAAGGTAAGAACATACATTTTTAATGGAAAAGCAGGCCTGTTGGCATTTGTAGATGATGGAAGGGTTTGGATGCCGGGCGAAGAATCAAATACATTGCATGTAGGATATGGCGGAGGCATTGTGTTAGCGCCGTTTAATAAAATATTTGCTGATATTACTTATGGCTTTTCTGGCGAAGATCATTTATTGCAGTTTCGTTTTAATTTTAATCTGTAGAATGAATAATCAATAATTCATTAATCAATCAGGCAACTCTTTTATCATCCAAAAACTTTTCTCTTATAATTTCATACACCGGTTTATTATACACTTTACTTTCCAGCCATGAAATAATATCGAGATAGGCAAAGGCTCTCGTTTCAAAACGGCTCTTTTCCAAATGTTTTATTTTATTAAGAAGATTTTCAAATTCGGGCTGTAGCTTTCGTGCAGAAAGATAAAATGATTTGCGTAAAAATTTAAACATCTCTTCTTCTACAAGGCTCAGGTTTTGCATCTTCGCCATAAAACGATATACCGATTTTATTAAATATTCGAGTAATTGAAAATTGCCCAATTCATAATGCGAAATAAGATGCAGCAACCGTGCATAGCACTGCAAATCGTTGCGCAAGTCCACTTTCCAGTTGATGATTTTATTTAAATAATCAATGGCAGTACTGTAATCGCCTGCGCCAAAATATAGTGATGCAATCTTGTAATAAAAAACCAATACACGATGCAAATCCATATAAATGCTGAATTCCTTCAATTGCTTTTCAAGTTCAGCAACTATTTCAATTCCTTCTTTAAAAGTTCCTTCCAAAAAATGCTGATTAATTTTTGCGATGTATAAATAAATAAAAACCTGCACTTCATTGTTGTTGTTTTGTTTTACAACATCCGAATTGCGAAAATTTTCCATAAGTTGAATGGTTTTATTAAACCCATTATAATTCCTTAAAGTAAAATGTGCGTTCAATAAATTGTGCAATCCTTTTATATAATTGCCGGTTTCTATTTCTATCATACCGGGTTCATCAATAAATAAGTTAACCCACTTTTGAGCGTAACGATAATACATTAAAAAATCCTGACGGATAAAAGCGTACCAACAAAAACTTTGGCTGTAATATAATTTTTCATAAAAAGTTTTTGGAGTTTTTATATCATCGGTAAGATGTTCTTTAAAATAATTTTCAATTTCTTTTTCATCATCTTTATTTCTTGCATGGCCATTCTTAATGTACCAACTGTATAATTGTAGTGCAAGATTAGAAAGTTTTGTAACCCGCTCCAGCTGTACATTCGTGCTGTTCGATTCATGGGTGAGTGCATCCGCCCGGTCTTGCATACTGCGCGTAATGTGCAATGTTTCAATTTTTTTTTCGAGAAATAAAACTTCAATAAGAAAACTTACCTGGTTATGTTTGGTGGCATTTTCTTTTACTCTGTCTAATATTTTTAAACTTTGCAAATACAATCCTTTGTTGTACAAAATTCTTGCATAATCTAATTGTTCATGCAACTGGATGTCTATATTTTCATTGTCGAGTACGCGAAGGCTTGCCAGTATTTGCCGGTATAAATGCGCTTTCATATTTGAAAGCTGTTCCTTTTTTATAGAAACTGTTTTATTGATTAATTCTTTTTCATCATACTCTTTCATTTTATCCAACGCATCAAACAACTGAACAATTTTAAGATCGGGCGAAGATGAATTTCTTTGAACATACAATTTAAAATTCCGCTTTTCACTCTTTTGAAGTGAATGAATCAATTGATATACGGCGTCTGTTGATCTGTTGGGCATCGTAATAATTTTAGCGCAAATAGTAGTAACAGCAAGTGTTTCAGAAAATTACTATCTATTTCGGCAATGTAAATTTCTGTTTTTTTGTTTGAAATTATTGTGTTATAAATTTTACTTTCATAAATAATAAACACAGATTATTATTTTAATCTTATTTACTCTCACTGATTGCAATGACTAAAGTAAATTTATTATGAACAAAATAATAATATTTGATACAACACTTCGTGATGGCGAGCAAGTGCCCGGTTGTAAACTAAATACTAAAGAAAAAATTGAGCTCGCTCTCGACCTCGAGCGTTTAGGCGTTGACGTTATAGAAGCCGGCTTTCCTATTTCAAGTCCGGGCGATTTTGCATCAGTGAATGAAATTTCAAAAAGCATTACTAATGCCACTGTTTGCGCATTGAGCCGTGCTGTTGAAAAAGATATACAGGTTGCAGGTGAAGCATTAAAATATGCAAGGCGCCCGCGCATTCACACCGGCATTGGCACATCCGATTTGCATATAAAAAGTAAATTCAATTCTACCAGAGAAGAAATTTTACAAAGAGCAATTCAATGCGTAAAGTGGGCAGGAAATTTTACTGATAACATTGAGTTTTATGCAGAAGATGCGGGTAGAACTGATAACGATTATCTCGCAAAAGTTATTGAAGCAGTTATTAAAGCCGGAGCAACAACGGTAAACATTCCTGATACAACCGGCTATTGTCTTCCGCATCAATACGGAGAAAAAATTGCTTATTTAATTAATCATGTCCCCAACATTGATAAAGCAGTTATTTCATGTCATTGCCATAACGATCTTGGCCTTGCAACTGCAAATTCTATTGCAGGAATTATTCATGGCGCAAGACAAATTGAATGTACCATAAATGGTTTGGGCGAAAGAGCCGGCAACACATCACTCGAAGAAGTAGTGATGATAATTAAACAACATAAAGATTTAAATTTCTCTACAAATATTGATGCAACACAATTGAACCCAATGAGCCGCAAAGTTTCGGATGTAATGCGAATGCCCGTGCAGCCTAATAAAGCGATTGTTGGCAGCAATGCATTTTCACATTCTTCCGGAATTCACCAGGATGGTTTTTTAAAAAATGCAGAAACCTATGAGATCATTAATCCTGTTGAAGTAGGGGCAGATGATTCAAAGATTGTGCTCACCGCAAGGAGCGGGCGCAGCGCGCTGGCACATCGTTTTAAAAAATTAGGATATGATTTTACAAGAAATGATGTAGATGTTTTATACAATTGGTTTTTGCAGGTTGCAGATAGTAAAAAAGAAATAGAAGACAGCGATCTTAATACACTCGCAAAAAATTATACAAAGAAAAATTTTGTTACAACTTAGTTTCATGCGGTTTTAGTTTTATCGTGGGGGGGAACCCCCACTTTTTTAACAAAAAGAAAAATGGGAAAAACATTATTTGAAAAAATTTGGGAAAAGCATTTGGTAAAATCAATACCAGACGGCCCCGATGTATTATATATTGATAAACATTTTATTCATGAAGTTACCAGCCCACAAGCATTTGCAGGAATTGAGAAAAGAGGTTTAAAAATTTTCAGGCCCGATAAAATTGTTGCCACTGCCGATCACAACGTTCCTACAATCAATCAGCATCTTCCAATAAAAGATCGTCTTTCAAAATTGCAGGTTGATCAATTGATTGAAAATTGTAAAAAACATGGAATAGAATTGTATGGGCTTGGACATCCGTATCAGGGCATCGTTCATGTAATTGGCCCGGAGCTTGGCATTACACAACCAGGAATGACGATAGTTTGCGGCGATAGTCATACATCTACACATGGCGCATTTGGCGCTGTTGCATTTGGTATTGGCACCAGCGAAGTAGAAATGGTTTTTGCATCGCAATGTATTTTGCAAAGCAGACCAAAAGTGATGCGCATAAATATTGAAGGCACTTTGCAAAAAGGTGTTGTTTCAAAAGATATTATTCTTTATATACTTTCCAAAATATCAGCAAGTGGCGCAACAGGCTATTTTGTTGAGTTTGCGGGCGCTGCCATTCGCTCACTTTCTATGGAAGCAAGAATGACGATTTGCAATATGAGCATTGAAATGGGCGCACGTGGCGGAATGATAGCGCCTGATGAAACAACTTTTGAATACATCAAACACAGGCGTTTTGCACCTGTTGGAGAAAAATGGATTTCAAAATTAAATGAATGGAAAAAATTATTTAGCGATGAAGATGCGATTTTTGATAAAGAAATTTTTATTGATGCAAATGATATTGAGCCAATGATAACTTATGGAACCAATCCCGGCCTTGGCATTTCTATCAATGGAAATATTCCTAAAACAGAAGATATAACGGATGAAAGTGAAAGAAAAAATCTTGATAAATCACTTCAGTATATGGGATTGCATTTTGGGCAAAAGCTTAAGGGCATGCCTGTGCAAAATATTTTTATTGGAAGCTGCACCAATTCACGAATTGAAGATCTGCGTTTAGTCGCCACCGTTATAAAAGGTAAAAAGAAAAATGAAAATGTAAAAGTGATGATTGTGCCCGGCTCTCAGCAAGTAGCTGCGCAAATTGTTGCAGAAGGACTGGATACTATTTTTAAAGAAGCCGGTTTTCAAATTCGCCAGGCAGGCTGCAGTGCATGTCTTGGCATGAATGAAGATAAAATTCCCGCAGGTGAATATTGTATTTCTACCAGCAACAGAAATTTTGAAGGAAGACAAGGCGCAGGTGCAAGAACCTTGCTGGCAAGCCCTCTCACAGCAGCAGCAGCAGCCATTACCGGCGTTGTTACTGATGTTCGCGAATTAGTAAATTAAAAAATGCAACCTTTACAAATCATACATAATACTTTTGTTCCAATTTCTTTGGAAAATATTGATACTGATCAAATCATTCCTGCAAGATTTTTAAAAGCAACAACTAAAGAAGGTTTTGGTAAAAATCTTTTTCGCGATTGGCGCTATAATAATGATGATGTTGATCAGCCTAAAAAAGATTTTGTATTAAACAAATCAGAATATGGCGGAACTATTTTAGTTGCAGGAAAAAATTTTGGCTGTGGCTCATCGCGTGAACATGCAGCGTGGTCTATTGTTGATTATGGTTTTAATGTAGTCGTGTCTAGTTTTTTTGCAGATATTTTTAAAAACAATGCGCTCAACAATGGATTACTTCCGGTGCAGGTTTCAGATAATTTTCTTCAAAAAATTTTTAAACTTGATAATACATCAACGCTTACCATTGATGTGGATGCGCAAACAATAACAATTGATGCAAACAGTGAACAGGAAGAATTTGAAATTAATTCTTATAAAAAAACATGCCTGCTCAACGGCTATGATGATATTGATTATTTAATAAACAATAAAAAAGATATTGAAGCATTTGAAGCAACATTGTTTTAATTGCATCAAAAAAAAAATTAAAAAATTAAAGAATGGAAAAAAAGATCGCAGTTATATTGGGAGATGGAATTGGGCCGGAAGTTACGCATCAGTGCATAAAAGTATTGAATGCAATTGCAACAAAGTATCGCCACAATTTTACTTATACCTATGGATTGATGGGAGCTGTTGCCATTGATAAAACCGGCGAACCTCTGCCACAGCATACTATTGATATTTGTCATGCGAGCGATGCAATTTTATTCGGCGCCATCGGCCATCCGAAATATGATAATGATCCCAATGCAAAAGTGCGTCCCGAACAAGGTTTATTGAAGCTGAGAAAAGAATTGCAATTGTTTGCAAACATTCGACCGGTTACTGCTTATTCTTCTTTGCATCATTTATCTCCTTTAAAAGAAAAACAATTGAAGGGTGTTGATTTTATTATGTATCGCGAATTAACCGGAGGTATTTATTTTGGTAAAAAAGAAACGAGTGAAGATGGCATAGAAGCATCTGATCTTTGTATTTATAATAAAAATGAAATTGAGCGCATTGCACGACTGGCCTTCGTTTCAGCGCAACTGCGAAGAAAAAAATTAACATTGGTTGATAAAGCAAATGTATTGGAAACATCAAGGCTTTGGAGAAAAACAGTGAAAGAAATTTCATCAAATTATCCTGATGTAAAAGTGGATTATATGTTTGTTGACAATGCTGCCATGCAAATAATTGTGAATCCAAAACAGTTTGATGTAGTGCTTACAGAAAATATGTTTGGCGATATTTTAAGCGATGAAGCAAGCGTTATCAGTGGCTCATTGGGCTTGTTGCCATCTGCATCTATTGGAGTTTCATCTGCATTGTTCGAGCCTATTCATGGTTCGTATCCGCAGGCTGCAGGAAAAGATATTGCCAATCCGATTGGATCTATTTTATCAGGCGCCATGATGCTCGATTATTTTGGATTAAAAGATGAAGCCGCAGAAGTAAGAAAAGCAGTTGCATGGACTTTGGGAAATGGATTTGTTACCCAGGATATTAATCCTGAAAATCCGCATTACACTTCTACGGTTGGAGAATTTGCAAGCGATTTTATAAGCAATGATTTACCCCCGAATATTAATGCAAAAAATATTGCATTGAGCAAAGCGACTATCATTTAAAATTTTAAGAAATAAAAATTATGAATTATTATAATGACGATACTTTTATTTATTGGAATGGAGAAATTGTAAAAGCATCTGAGGCAAAAATTGATTTATACAGTCAAACACTTCATTATGGATTTGGTGTGTTTGAAGGAGTCCGCTCTTATAAAACTGCATCAGGCAAAACAAAAATTTTTAAAGAAGATCAACATTTTGAAAGATTAAAAAATTCAGCACATGCGCTAAATATGCCATACAACTGGGTTTCAGAGGAATTAATTAAAGCAACTTATGAAGTATTAAAAAAAAATAATCTGAGCGATGCATACATCAGGCCGTTGGTTTATTCACCGGCAAACATGAGTTTTAATCCCAATCTGCAATCTTTTATTGTAATTGAAACTTGGGAAATGCAACCTTTTCTTGGCGAAAAATTATTGCGCGTAATGACGTCTTCTTTTGAAAGGCCCAATCCCAAAGGATTTAAGATAGAAGCAAAGGCAACCGGCCATTATGTAAATTCTATTCTCGCCAGCCAGGAAGCAAAAGCAAAAGGATTTGATGAAGCATTGCTGAAAGATATGAATGGATTTATTGCAGAAGCGCCCGGGGCAAATGTTTTTATAGAAACTAACGGTGTAGTATATACGCCTGAATGCGGAAATATTTTACCCGGAATTACAAGAGCCACCGTAATTGAAATCTGCGATGGGCTTGATATTCCCGTTGTTGAAAAACAAATTTCAGAAGATGAAATTCATAATGCAGACAGCGCATTCTTTTGCGGAACTGCTGCTGAAATAATCGGAATTGAATCGCTTGATAATATTTCATTTAAAAAACATTGGAATGATACTTTAGGAATACAAATTCAAAAAGCATATAAAAATCTCGTTACAGAAAAAGAAAATATAAAAAAATTACAAACAGCATAAAATAAAAATTGCTGAAATAAATTTTTGATGAATAAAGAAAAAAATATCAATGTGCATTCATCTACCGTTTCAAAAAATAATGGAACGGGACTTAATAAATATTCAAAAACATTAACCCAGGATGAAACGCAACCCGGCGCACAGGCAATGTATTATGCCATTGGTTTTAAAGAAGAAGATTTTAATAAAGCGCAGGTTGGCATTGTAAGTATGGGATGGGATGGTAATCCCTGCAATATGCATTTAAATGATTTGGCAACGGATGTTCAAAAAAGTATTAATGACGTGAAAGGCTTGCTGGGCTTGCGTTTTTATACCATTGGCGTAAGTGATGGCATAAGCATGGGCACTGACGGAATGCGATATAGTTTAGTAAGCCGCGATGTAATTGCCGATAGTATTGAAACAAATGCAGGAGCACAATATTACGATGCAATCGTTGCCATCCCGGGGTGCGATAAAAATATGCCGGGCTGTATCATGGCAATTGGAAGATTAAATCGCCCTGCAATTATGTTGTATGGTGGTACCATTGCGCCGGGCCATTATAAAGGCGAAGATTTAAATATTGTTTCTGCATTTGAAGCATTGGGACAAAAAATTGCCGGTGATTTAAATGAAAAAGATTTTAAAGGAATTGTTCGCAACGCTTGCCCGGGCGCAGGCGCATGTGGCGGCATGTACACAGCTAATACTATGGCAAGCGCTATTGAAGCATTGGGAATGAGTTTGCCCAATTCATCAAGCAATCCTGCATTAAGTAAAGAAAAGCAAAAAGAATGTGCAGCGATTGGGGATGCAATTAAAAATTTATTAGAAAAAGATATTAAGCCAAAAGATATAATGACACGTGAAGCATTTGAAAATGCAATCACTGTTGTAATGGCTTTGGGAGGCAGCACCAATGCTGTGTTGCATTTAATCGCAATGGCAAAAAGTGTTGGTGTGCCCTTGACGATTGATGATTTTCAAAATATCAGTAATAAAATTCCGGTGCTTGCCGATTTTAAGCCCAGCGGAAAATATTTAATGGAAGATTTGCATCAATATGGCGGTGTGCCGGCTGTGATGAAATATTTATTGAGTAAAAATTTATTGCATGGCGATTGTATAACGGTTACGGGTAAACGCATTTTTGAAAATTTAAAAGATGCTCCTGATTTAAATTTTGAAAAACAAAATATTATTCATCCTGTAGAAAATCCTATAAAAAAAACAGGGCACTTGCAAATACTTTATGGAAATCTTGCAGAAGGAGGAAGCGTTGCAAAAATCAGCGGTAAAGAAGGCGAGCGATTTGAAGGTACTGCAAGAGTATTTGAAGGAGAAAAACATTTAATTGAAGGACTTGAAAACGGAAGAGTAAAACCAGGTGATGTGGTAGTGATAAGATACATCGGGCCCAAAGGAGCGCCCGGCATGCCCGAAATGTTGAAACCCACAGGAGCCATTATTGGCGCGGGTTTGGGCAAAAGTGTTGCATTAATAACGGATGGAAGATTCAGCGGAGGCACACATGGTTTTGTTGTTGGACATATTACTCCGGAAGCGTATGAAGGCGGATTAATTGCATTGGTGCATGATGATGATATTATTGAAATTGATTCTGTAAAAAATACAATTAATTTAAAAATTTCTGGAGAAGAAATTGCTAAAAGAAAAGCAGCATGGAAACAACCTGCATTAAAAGCAACCAAAGGAATTTTATATAAATATGCAAGAGTGGTGAAAACAGCAAGTGAAGGTTGTGTAACGGATGAGGAATAGTTTTTTAGAACATGATTCTTTGAGGTTTCAAATTGAAACCTTAGAAATAAACAAATGAATTTGCAAGTACAATTAGCTAAATAATAAATCATGCAAATAATACAAAGTATCCAAAACAGAATATATGAAATACGTGGAGAACATGTTATGCCGGACTTCGATTTAGCTGCTTTGTATGAAGTGGAAACAAAAGTTTTAAATCAATCGGTAAAGAGAAATATAAAACGTTTTCCTAAAGATTTCATGTTTAGACTCACCATTGCTGAGTGGAATAGTGTTCGGTCACAATTTGTGACCACATATCCACAACTTACTGAAAAGAACGAAAGTAACTGGTCACAAATTGTGACCAGTTCAAAAAAGCACCGCGGAATATTTTTATTAGATGAAAAAGCCGCTCAAAAGAAATGGGACAACCGTGAAAAAATTGGTTTTAAAAATTAAATGAAATAAAAATTATCATTTAATAAAAAATATTTTTAAATAATAAATGTAAACTATAAAAACATTTTATGGAAACATTAGAACTTACAAAAGAAAAAAAAGATAAGGTTACAACAGAAAACATCAGCGGCAGCGAAGCGCTTTTAAAAATACTTATCGCCGAAGGAACTGCTGTAATTTTTGGTTATCCGGGTGGCGCTATAATGCCCGTGTATGATGCATTGTACGACTATCATAATAAGCTGAATCATATTTTAACCCGGCACGAACAAGGCGCAATTCACGCTGCACAAGGCTTTGCAAGAACATCAGGGAAAGTGGGAGTGGTGTTTGCAACGAGCGGCCCCGGCGCTACCAATTTGGTAACCGGGCTTGCTGATGCCATGATTGACAGCACTCCGATAGTTTGTATAACCGGCCAGGTGTATGCACATCTTTTAGGAACAGATGCATTTCAGGAAACAGATGTTATCAATATTACAACTCCTGTAACTAAATGGAATTATCAAATAACTGATGCAACTGAAATTCCAACTGTATTGGCTAAAGCATTTTATATAGCAAAGAGCGGAAGGCCAGGCCCTGTGTTGATTGATATAACTAAGAATGCTCAATTACAAAAATTCGATTTTGAAGGATATCTAACGTGTACGCATATACGCAGTTATCGCCCCAAGCCAATTGTCAGAATAGAATATATTGAAGAAGCTGCTAAATTAATTAATGAAGCAAAAAAACCTTTTGTAATTTTTGGCCAGGGAGTTATTCTTGGAAAAGCAGAAAAAGAATTTAAAAATTTTATTGAAAAAGGTGGATTGCCTGCAGCGTGGACAATACTTGGGCTTAGCGCATTGCCAACTGATCATCCTTTGAATGTAGGAATGCTGGGCATGCATGGAAATTATGGGCCAAATGTTTTAACGAACGAATGCGATGTTTTAATCGCAGTGGGTATGCGTTTCGATGACAGGGTTACAGGAAGGCTCGATAAATATGCAAAGCAGGCAAAAATTATTCATCTCGATATTGATCCATCAGAAATTGATAAGAATGTAAAAACAACCGTGCCTGTGTGGGGCGATTGTAAAGAAACTTTACCGTTGCTTACCAAATTAATTGATAAAAAAAATCATACAGAATGGTTAGAAAAATTTGCTGATTATAAACAAAAAGAAATGAATGCATGTATTGAAAAAGAATTGAATCCTGTAACCGGACAAATAACTATGGGTGAAGTAATAAATATTTTAAATGAATTAACAAACGGCGATGCAGTAATGGTTTCTGATGTAGGCCAGCACCAAATGGTTACTTGCCGTTATGCAAAATTTAATCAATCAAAAAGTAATGTTACCTCAGGTGGTTTGGGAACAATGGGCTTTGCATTGCCAGCGGCCATCGGCGCAAAATATGGAGCGCCACACAGAACTGTAATTGCAATCATTGGCGATGGCGGTTTTCAAATGACGTTGCAGGAATTAGGAACCATCATGCAGGAAAATATTAATATAAAAATTGTAATTCTTAATAATGAATTTTTAGGAATGGTTCGTCAATGGCAGGAACTTTTTCATGATAAACGCTATTCGTTTACTGATATGAAAGGGCCCGACTTTGTTGCGCTTGCAAAAGCTTACAACATTGACGGGCAAAAGGTTTTAGAAAGAAAAAAATTAAAAGATGCATTAAAAGAAATGCTTGAAAATAAAAATTCTTATCTGTTGGAAGTGAGAGTTGGTAAAGAAGATAATGTATTTCCGATGGTACCGCAGGGATGCAGTGTTGCGGAGATAAGATTGAAATAATTTTCATAACTATCTTATAAAAAGATAAATAAAATAAAAAATTATTCAGATGAAAAAAGAATTCACATTAACGGTTTATTCAGAAAATCAGATTGGTTTGCTGAACCGCATCTCTATTATTTTTTCAAGAAGAAAAATTAATATTCATACACTCAATACTTCACCTTCTGAAGTTCCCGGCATTCACCGGTTTAATATTGTAATTGATGAAACGGAAGAAGTGGTAAAAAAACTTGTTCGGCAAATAGAAAAGCAAGTTGATGTTTTAAAAGCATATTATAATACCAACGATGAAATCGTGTGGCAGGAAATGGCTTTGTATAAAATGCCTTCCGATGCCATTACAGAAAAATTAAAAGTAGAAAGATTGCTTCACGAGTTTGGCGCAAGAGCCATTGCGATAAGAAAAGATTTTATTGTTTTTGAAGTAACCGGCCATAGCGAAGAAACAGATAAGCTCATTAAATTTTTAGAGCCTTATGGTTTAATAGAATTTGTAAGAAGCGCACGTATTGCTATAATCAAAGACAGTAGCGGCTTTCATGAGAAAGTAAAAGAATTTGAAAAAAGACAACCCGGCGAAGAAGTAATAGAAAATGAATATTTGAATAAGCAGGAAGAAGTATTTAGTATGTAAAAAAAACTTCTAAATCGGCGCAAGAGTTTTTCTATGGTGCAAAGGATTAAAAGAATATCACTCTATGCTGGTAAATAAAAAATATAAAACAACCGGCCCGGTTTTGAAGAAACATTTTATGATTCGTGGCAAGTGGAAGTGATAGACCCATTTGGTAACAAGTTATCATTTAATGAAAAGAAAATAGTATAACAAAAAATACTAACTAACGGTTACGCATAGACGAAAGTTTTTTTATAATAATTAGAAGTAAAATTTTTTAAAAATAAAAACAAACAAAAAATGGCAAAATTAAATTTTGGCGGCACTCAGGAAAACGTGGTAACACGCGAAGAGTTTCCTTTATCAAAAGCGCAGGATGTATTGAAAAATGAAATAGTGGCTGTAATCGGTTACGGCGTACAAGGCCCGGGACAAGCGCTCAATCAAAAAGACAATGGTATCAATGTAATTGTGGGTCAGCGTAAAAATTCTAAAAGTTGGGATAAGGCGGTTCGGGATGGTTTTATAGAAGGCAAAACTTTATTTGATATTGAAGAAGCTTTGGAAAAAGGAACTATCATTTGTTATTTATTAAGCGATGCGGCGCAAATTGCTATGTGGCCAACTGTAAAAAAACATTTAACGCCCGGCAAAGCGTTATATTTTTCTCATGGGTTTGGTATTACTTATAATGATCAAACAGGGATTGTTCCTCCGAAAGATGTAGATGTATTTTTAGTAGCCCCTAAAGGTTCGGGCACTTCATTAAGAAGAATGTTTTTACAGGGACGAGGTTTAAACAGCAGTTATGCTATCTTTCAGGATGCAACAGGCAAAGCATTCGACAGGGTTATTGCATTGGGTATTGCAATTGGTTCGGGATATTTATTTGAAACCAATTTTAAGAAAGAAGTATATAGCGATCTTACCGGAGAGCGCGGAACTTTAATGGGCGCCATTCAGGGAATTTTTGCAGCGCAATTTGAAGTGCTGAGAAAAAATGGTCATTCGCCATCAGAAGCATTTAATGAAACAGTGGAAGAATTAACACAATCATTGATGCCGTTGGTTGCAGAAAACGGAATGGACTGGATGTACGCCAATTGCAGCACCACAGCGCAACGCGGCGCCCTGGACTGGTGGAAAAAATTTCGCGACGCTACATTACCCGTGTTTACTGAATTGTATGAAGAAGTAGCGGAAGGCAGAGAAGCAGGCCGATCAATCGCAAGCAATAGCAAACCCGATTACAGAGAAAAACTGGAAGCAGAATTAAAAGAATTAGCTGATAGCGAAATGTGGCAGGCAGGTAAAACAGTAAGAAGTTTACGCCCCGAAAATCAAGCTGCACCGGATAAAAAAGAAACAGAAAAGAAAGTATCTAAAATGGAAACCGTATAATTAATTTATTCAAATGATTGAATCAATTTCAAATAAAGAAAAAGTTCAGGAGCCTTTGTATAAAAAATGGAATCTTGATTTTGCTGCAGCGGCAGAGCGACTGAAAAAAATTGTATATCGTACACCGTTAGTTTACAATCATCATTTGTCAAAAAAATATGATTGCAATATTTTTTTAAAAAGAGAAGATCTGCAGGTCGTGCGCTCGTATAAATTGCGTGGCGCTTATAACATGATGAGCAGCTTATCGGACGCACAATTGAAATGTGGTGTTGTATGTGCCAGCGCCGGTAATCATGCGCAGGGATTTGCTTATTCATGCAAACAACTTGCATGCAAAGGGATTGTGTTTATGCCGGTGATAACTCCTAATCAAAAAGTAAATCAGACAAAAAGGTTTGGGGAAGATTTTATTGAAATAAAATTAGTGGGCGATACGTATGATGAATGTTCTGTTGCGGCAAAAAAATTTACTGAAGAAAATGAAATGATTTTTATTCCGCCTTTCGATGATTATAAAATAATAGAAGGGCAGGGAACAGTGGGCGTAGAAATTTTAGAAGAGCTTTCAAAAGTTGATTACATATTTATTCCGATAGGCGGCGGCGGATTAAGCGCAGGAGTGGGAACTTTTTTTAAATCATTTTCACCGGCAACAAAAATTATTGGATTAGAGCCTGAAGGCGCTCCTTCCATGCTTCGTGCATTGCAGGCAGGACATCCTGTGTTGCTTGATAACATTGAACAATTTGTAGATGGCGCATCCGTAAAACGTGTTGGCGATATCACTTTTTCAATTTGCAAAGAAGTGTTGGATGATATGCATTTGGTGCCCGAAGGAAAAGTGTGTACCACAATTTTAAATTTATATAATGAGGATGCCATTGTTGCGGAACCTGCCGGAGCGCTTGCCATTGCTGCACTTGATGATTATGCGCAGCAAATAAAGGGAAAAAATGTAGTGTGTATTGTGAGCGGCGGTAATAATGATATTGACAGGATGCAGGAAATAAAAGAACGCTCATTACAATACGAAGGGTTAAAACATTATTTTCTTATAAGCTTTGCACAACGCCCCGGTGCATTAAAAGAATTTGTAAACCAGGTGCTGGGACCTACTGATGATATTGCCCGGTTTGAATACATTCGCAAACATAACAAAGAATCCGGGCCGGCATTAGTGGGCATTGAGCTGCAATCGAAAGAAGATTATGAAAGGCTGATTCAAAATCTTAAACGTTATCATATACAATTTACGGAATTGAAAAATAATGATGATGCATTTGGATATTTGGTATAATTACTGCGTTTATCCGTGACCGTTAGTTTTCTCAACTAACATTTTTCCAATGCCTTCAAAATATCATTCAAAATATCATCCGCATATTCAAGCCCTACTGAAATGCGTATAAGCCCCGGCGTTATATTCACTTTCAATCTTTCTTCCTCCGTAAGTTTTCCATGCGTGGTGCTTGCAGGATGAGAAGCAATGCTTCTTGAATCGCCAAGATTAGCGGTAAGCGAAAGTAATTTCAAACTGTTTAAAAAATTTTTTCCGCTTTCCAATCCGCCTTTTAATTCAAAGCAAATGATTCCACCGCCGTTTTTCATTTGCTTCAATGCAATATTATGTTGCGGATGGCTGGGCAAATAGGGATATTTTAACCATGAAATTTTCGGATGTTTTTCTAATGCTGTTGCAATATGCAAAGCATTTTTTGCATGACGTTCCATACGTACATCCAATGTTTCTAAACTTTTACTTAATACCCATGCATTGAATGGAGATAAGGATGGGCCTGTGTTTCGGCAAAATAAATAAATCGTTTGAATTAATTTTTTATCACCAACAATTACGCCGCCTAAAACTCTTCCCTGCCCGTCAATCCATTTAGTAGCTGAATGTAAAACGAGATGTACACCAAAATCTATTGGCTTTTGATTTACGGGCGTTGCAAAACAATTATCAACAATTACAATAAGATTATGTTTTTTGGCAAGGTTGCATACAAAATCGAGGTCTATAATTTCCAATCCGGGATTCGTTGGTGTTTCCAGGTAAATCATTTTAGTATTTGGTTGAATTGCAGTTTCCCATTCTTCAGTTTTTTCAACACTTACATAACTGCTTTCAATTCCATAATTGGGTAAATATTTTTTTAAAATATTGTGCGTGCTGCCAAATACGGCATCGCACGAAATGATATGATCACCTTTTTTTAATAAGGCCATAAAGCCTGCAAACACAGCGCTCATGCCGCTTCCGGTGGCTACGCCTGCTTCTGCGCCTTCCAGCGCAATCATTTTATCTACAAATTCATTTACAGTCGGGTTACTAAAACGGCTGTAAATATTATCATCGGTTTCATCTGCAAATGCAGCACGCATTTCCTCTGCGTTATCAAAACAAAAACTGCTGGTAAGAAATAATGGCGTGGAATGCTCCATTTCATTGGTACGTTCTGTTTGTATTCTTATCGCTTCTGTAATGGGATTTTGTTTCATAGAATTTTTCACAATATTTTTTTGCAAATGTACTTCATCATGTGTGTTGCAGCAAAGTATAATTTTTAATAAAGCAATAAAAAAAATTTTTATTAAAAAATTGCGTTTATGCGTTACCGTTAGTTACTTCAACTTTTCAATATCTACTTCTTATCTACTAAATTTTTATTCGTGCAAAATGTGTGTTATTTCGCGACCGCTTGTTACATGTTTATTTTTCTTCTTTGTCTGGCTATTGTGCATAACTTTGTGTAAAACAGGTGCAGAACAAGAAGCGAAAAAATTTGCGAAATAGCTTTCTTTATATTTATCTTAGCAGTACAAAGTTGGAAACAGGAATCCTTAAAAAGACGAAAGTTTTCAGCAAAAAAGCATCGGGTTAGTTTTTATTATAGTTTCAAGCAATTGGGATTGTGACAAGAACAAAATCAGGTGCTTTTTCTTTTAATATCCTCTATAATTCTTACTTTTAGTTTACTTCAATAAAATCGGGCTTTGCCACTAAGGGAATATTTTTTTTGAAAGTAATATCTGTGCTTACATCAAACCCCCAGTGTGATTTATAAATATTTTTTTTCAAAAAATAATAACCTTTAAGTTCCAGTGTACCAAAAATTAGACTTTCGTTCCGGGTTCGTATTCCTCCGCCAACAATTGAATAAATATTGCTCGTATTAATTCGTGTATTATACGGCGCAAAAAGACCTGTATTGCCATAAATAAATGGAGCAAACCTGAAAGCAGCCAACCACCATGGGCTGTAAAAAACCGATTCGGCGCGGATGGAGGCACGCAAAGAGCCGCCCACAGGACCATTTCTGAACTCTGGCAATCCATATTTACTATCAATATACAATGGCTCATTGAGAATGGTATTTATTTGCTTGGCAACGCCAATATCAATAAAAGTTCGTTGCTTCCATTTTTGGCCAAGCGCTTTCAGATGATCAAAATAATTGATAGTGGCAAACAGATTGATGTCTTCTATTTTTTTATTATCTAAATAACCTTCTGCACGAAAAGTATAATTAAAATAATTATTTCTTGAATTGAAAGTAGAACGCTGATAATTGAAGCCTATAAAGGGCCGCGATAAATTTTGTTTTTTAGTATATCCTCCAGTCAGGGTAAGGTTTAATCCTTCCGGAATATCTTCATTAATGCCAAATGCATAAATGTATTGCGATTTATAAAAATTTTGCCTGTAAAAAGAAATAGATGCAATTGCTCCGGTAAGATTTGCATATCGCCAGTTGTAAAGGGTATCATTTTTGTTTGGTATTTTTTGGAAATGCTGATCAATAAGTCTTATGGCAATTAATTTTCTTAACTTTTTTTCTTCTGCTTCCGCGCTAAAACCGGTGGCATTAATATTGTATCCTGCCCACATATCTACATTAGAAAACCTATACCTGATATCGCTAAAATAAATTGAGTCGGATGAATACATATTTTTGGTAGAATGATAAGAAACGTCCAACTCATACGTCCAGTGCATATAGCGATTGATAAGTGGTTTTGTAAAACGGGTGTAATAATAATTTTCTTCTTTTAGACCTACAATACTTGGATAATAACTTTGATATCCCATATCCAAATTAACAAAACTGCCTCCCATATTTCTTCGAATATATTCAACACCAGCGCCAAAATTTTCTTTACGGCTCATGTCGTACAATCCATTTAAAACAAAACCATTGCCCGAGCCGTGAATGTTATCTTCTCTTACAGCAATATCAGTATTTTTTAATCCGATAGATTGCACAGATAATCCCAATGAAAATAAATCTTTCACAACAACAATCACATTAACAGAATCGGGGTTCACACCATCTGCAGGCTGCACTTCAATAGTGGCATCCTGCAGGTAAGGCAAATGACGTAAATATGTTTCATTATCTGCCAGCAGATAAGGAACTATTTTTTCATTTTCATTAAAGAAAAGATTATTTCTTATTACCATCCGGCGTGTGGTGTGATGTATTGTATTAGCCAGCCGGGTTAAGGCTGTTACTACTTTTACTGATGTATCGGTGAGCGGTATTCCAAAAGGCAGGTCTATAATAATTATATTTTTTATGGCAGCTCCTTCAAATTGCTTAAAAGGCGCATCATTTCTTTGCAGGTCATTTGCTTTTTGCACTTCAGTAGTATCTCTGGTAAGGCCTTTAAACATTTTACCAATAAAACCTTTTCTTGTTTTTAAATATTCATCGAGAGTTTTTCTTTGAGTTGTATCAGTTTCGGATTTTTGTAAAGTGGTATCAGTATTTTTTTTAGGAATGCTATCTGATTGCGCATGTAAGTAAAGTTGCAACGAATAAAAGATGCAGGTCAACAGTAATCGTAAAGTTTTCTTGTTACAGATCATCCGTTTTTTTGTAAAATGGCAGAAGTAAATATAATCAATAAAGAGAAAGAAAAGCGATAGAAAGCGCTGTAGAACTAAGTGAAAAAAATGCAAATTTTTTCAGGAAGCCTTAAAACTATTTTTCATCTTATCAATGAGTTTTTCATCAATCATTTTTTTCGCAATAGTAAGCATGCTCTCAAAAGCGTTTGCGTGCGAAATGCCATGCCCGATTATTACGGGCTTGTTTACGCCAAGTATGGGAACTCCACCATAGATTTCAAAATTAAAACGATTGAAATGTTCATCATCAATTTTCCTGTTTTGAATAATATCATAAATTGATTCAGCAAATTTTAAAATAACGTTTCCTGTAAAACCATCGCAAACATATACATCCGCTTTGCTGTGTAAAAGATCGCGCCCTTCGGCATTTCCAATAAAATTAATTTGATTATTTTCTTTTAATAAAATATATGCCGCTTGTGTAAGCAAGTTTCCTTTACCTTCTTCTTCACCCAAATTTACAAGCGCCACTTTTGGTTCCGGTATATTTAAAATATGTTTTGCAAATAAAGAACCGAGCACCGAAAACTGATTTAAGTTTTCAGGCTTGCAATCACTGTTCAGCCCAACATCTACCAGCAAAGAAAGTTCTCCATTTTCTTTTGGCATATATGCGCCAATGGTTGGTCGTTGTATTCCTTCAATAGTTTTGATGCTGAACAATGCGCCCACCATCATAGCACCGGTATTACCTGCGCTGATAAAGGCATCTGCTTTACCGGTTGCCAATAAATGAAAGCCAATGGCAATAGAAGATTGTTGTTTTTCTTTCAACGCTTTGGTAGGATGCTCGTGCATTTCAATTACCTGCGAAGCATGAACTACTTTAATATTTTCGTTTGGTATTTTATATTCCGATAAAAGAAAATTTATTTTTTGCTCATCGCCAATTAAAATTAAATTGACTTGTTGATATGGTTGCGAAAAAAAAAGTTCAACACCTTTTATCGCTTCTAATGGAGCAAAATCGCCACCCATCATATCCAATGCAATATTCATAAAAGTTTTATTTAAATGAATCAATTTTAAATAAAGTAAGAACAGGAATTTATTATAGCACAAAAAAAAATCCAAAAACAAAGTTTGAAATTAATCAAACTTATTTTTGGATTCCATAAAAATATTCTAATTGCTTACGGAGTTTTTAAAGGAGCTTTTTCGGCAACTACTTTTCCTTTGTAATACAATTTTCCTTCGTTTACATGAGCGCGATGACGCAAATGAGTTTCACCTGTAACGCTGTCCACGCTTAATGTAGGAGCATCTGCTTTATAATGCGTTCTTCTTTTTGCGCTTCTTTGCTGACTGTGTCTGCGTTTTGGATTTGGCATAATGATAAATTAAAATTAATTATTGTTTTTTTTTAAATTGCTCTAATCCTTTTTGTAAAGGATGATTATTTTCAATTACTCCCGACTCCATTTTTTTGAGCATGTCGAGTATTTCTTTGTTGCATTGCGGTCCACCCATTTCTTCTTCAGTACACATTCTTTGCATGGGCACACTTAACGAAACAAATTCATAAATCCAATCCGCCAGATGCAAATGACTTTCGGTTCTTGAAATATAAAAAATGTCAGGGTCTTCCTCGCTTTCATTCATTTCATCAGGATTATCCACCTGCTTTACTACCATATTAAATTCGTCCCAAAGGCTCAATGGCAAAGTATTTCCGCATCTGTCGCAAACCACATTTACGCTGCCGCCAATTTCAAATTTCAACATCATAAAGGATGTATTTTTTTCGAGCGTTAGCGTTACGTTTGCCATGCAACTATCGAAATCAGGCTGTTGATAATCTGCAAAGAACTTTTCATCTACCTCATAATTAAACTCGTGAATTCCAGGCTTTAACCCCACAAAAGCAATATCAAACCTGCGCCTGTTTCCCATGATATTAAATTAAAGGGTTGCAAAGGTATGAAAAATGAATTGATTTATTTTATAAAATCAAACTAAAAAAATGAAAGTAAAATTTCTATTGATGAATATAATAAGATGCTTCACCCTTTCACATATCTTCGGCAAATAGTTGATTGAATTATTATGGCAAAAGGATATGAATTTTATAACGGTTTAAAAAAAAGAAAATGGATTTGGCTGATACTTGTTTTACTAATAATAATTATCAGGCTATTTGCGCAAAATCATTATCATGTTGAAAAATTTTATACAAACAATTTTTATTATTTTTTTGCAATAACGCTGCGCTTTTTATTCGGATGGATTCCATTTAGTATTGGTGATGTTTTATATTTTGTTGCAGGCTGCTGGCTGTTTTGGAAGTTGGTAAAAAATATTTCTCCTTTTTTTAAAAAAAGATTTACAAAAAAATTATTGCTGCAAAAAACAAGAAAGCTTGTTTTCATTTTTATAATTATTTATATTGTTTTTAATATTTTTTGGGGGCTAAATTATAATCGCAAAGGGATTGCCTGGCAATTGCATTTACCAAAAATTGAGTATGATACAATGCATCTAAAAATAATGCAGCAATTATTGTTGCAAAAAGTAAATGAAACAAAAAAAATACTTGTTGCAAAAAAAATTCTTTATCCTGGTAAAAAAGAATTGTTTAAAAGAGCGAAATCATGTTACGATGAGGCTGCGGTTTTTTATCCTTTTATGAAATATAAAATCCAATCTGTAAAATCTTCTTTGTATGGATGGCTCGGAAATTATTTGGGATTTACAGGATATTATAATCCTTTTACAGGCGAAGCTCAGGTGAATGCCACCGTTCCAAAATTTTTACTTCCCTATATTACATTGCACGAAATGGGCCACCAGATTGGATATGCAAAGGAAGACGAAGCTAATTTTTCAGGTTATCTTGCTGCGGTTAATTCAAATGATACATTATTTCAATACTCGGCTTATCTTGATCTTTTTGTGTATGCCAATCGTGAAGTGTATTATTTTGATTCCACAGCATCCAAGTTAGCAGCCACACAATTAAGCCCTGAAGTAAAGGGTGATATTTTGGAATGGCGGCGTTTTAATAAAAAATATACTAGTGTTTTTGAGCCTGCCATCAGTTGGTTGTATGGAAAATATCTGCAGGTGAATCAACAGCCCAACGGCCTTCGCAGTTATAATGAAGTAATCGCAACGCTTATGGCATATTATAAAAAATTTGGAAGAATATAAACAGGTTGCAGGTTACAGGTTGCAAGTGTTAATTACCAATTGCCAATTGTTTTATACCTGTTGCTTATTTTTTATTTTCTATTGCCAATTGTCAATTTGTTTTTATTGCCTATTGCCTGTTTACAATTCTTCTTCTTTCTCCGCTTGTTTTTTTAAAACCTCCATCGGCTTCATTCATTCTTACCAGCCGGCCATTATATTTTTTCCCATCAATACTTTTTATCATTTTTCCGGCAACGGTTTTATCTATTTCAACCCATGAGTTCATTTCGCGTAGATCAATTTTACCAACCACTTCTTTTTTGAGATCGCTTTCATCTAAAATAAATTGTAAAAAACTAGCTTTATAAAATCCATCTTTTATACCAACATTTATAAACAGTCTGGTATATCCGGTGTCGTTACGAAAAAATATTTTTTCTCTTTTTTCGTGTACGTTTCTGCCGTTAGTATTATCAAAACGTTTTTCCCTGAAATCACTTCTTGCATTAAGATCATCAGCATTTTCATAATATTTTAAAAATTGATGAAACTCAAGCGCCGCCACTCTTTTAAGCACTTCTTCTTTACTGATGTTGGCAAATTTTTTTTGAAGATCGGGCAGGTATGTTTCATAATCGCCGTTAGATGTATCGGCATTAATGAGCCTTTCCATAAAATAAAAAAATTGTTTGCGGCATACATCTTTCCCACTCGGTATATCCAGCCTGTGAAATTGTGCATTCACCATTTTTTCAAGCTGGCGAATTTTAAAAACTTCTCTGCTATGGCAAATAGAAATACAAATACCGCTTTTGCCTGCACGGGCTGTACGCCCGCTTCTGTGAGTGTAAACTTCCATATCATCGGGCAATTCAAAATTGATAACATGGGTGATGCCTTCCACATCAATACCTCTTGCTGCCACATCGGTTGCAATTAATAATTGAATACTTTTTTCGCGAAAACGTTGCATTACTTTATCGCGTTGTTGTTGGGTAAGATCACCATGTAATGCTTCAATGTCGTAACCTTGCTTCACAAGCCTTTCGGTAATTTCCTGTGCATCGGCTTTAGTGCGGGTAAAAATAATTCCGTAAATACCGGGATTAAAATCAACCAATCTTTTTAAAGTTTCAAAACGTGATTGAGCAGGGGTAATAAAGTATTGATGATCTATATTTACATTGGCGGTATTTTTTTTACCTATTGTTATTTCCTGCGGATGATGCATAAAATTTTTTGAAATGGCTCTTACTTCAGCCGGCATCGTAGCGCTGAACAACCAAATGCTTTCACGGTTCACTGTATTTTTTAAAACAAAATCAATATCATCTCTGAAACCCATATTCAGCATTTCATCAGCTTCATCAAGCACTACATATTTTACTTTTTGCAAGTCAATAGCTTTTCTTTCGATCATATCAATCAGCCTTCCCGGCGTAGCCACCACAATGTGCACGCCTTTTTTAAGTGCACGCATTTGCATTACGATGGAAGCTCCGCCGTACACGGGTTCTGCAATTATATTGCGCGCATATTTTTTATATTCCTGCAGGTCGTTGCATATTTGCAAACAAAGTTCACGCGTGGGGCATACAATCAATGCCTGCGGATATTTTTTTTCTGCTTCTACCAATTGTAATAAAGGCAAACCAAATGCCGCCGTTTTTCCGGTGCCTGTTTGTGCCAGTCCAACAAAGTCAGTAGTGCCCGATAATAATATTGGAATTGCTTTAAGTTGAATGGGAGTGGGCGTATCGAAACCAAGATCAGTAACGGCCTTTACAAGATTTTCATTTAATCCAAGGCCTTCAAATGCATTCATTTATTTTTTATTTGGGCGCAAAGGTACGCTATTGGGCGTGATGTTTTGAAATCTTAACTTAATGATGAGTTACAATACTGTTTTCAGTGCATCGTTAATAATTAAACTTATTTCTAATTTTAATGTCAGTTACAGGAGTTAATTTGAAAAAATAAAATGGTTCCTGTTTGCAAGGTCGTTTATATAAATTATTGTTATGCGAAAAATTTTATTTTTTCTGGCTGCCCTTTTTATTTTTTTAAAATCGTTTGGGCAAACACCATCCGATAAACACTTACTTGATTCATTGATACAAAATGACCCGATGCTTAAAATGATTAATGATTTTGATAAACCTTCCAGCTATTTCAGAATTGATATCGGGCTTGGAAATAAATTGTATAGCGGTAGCGATAAAGCGATAGAGTCTTTGCAAAATTTTTCGCACCTTATTGTTACGCCATCTTTAGGTTATTATCATAAAAGCGGATTAGGAATTTCTTTTACCGGATTTTTATTGAAAGAAAAAAATAAAACTCTTTTCAATCAATACACCATCACGCCATCTTATGCTTATACCAGCGGAAATGTTGCGAATGTTTTAATTTCTTATACACACTATTTTGAAAAAAATAAATATAGCCGAAATACTTCTCCCGTGCAAAATGAATTTTATGGAAATATTCTTTTTAAAAAACCCTGGCTTAAGCCAGGCCTTTCAACAGGTTATTCTTTTGGCAAATACAATGAAATAATAAAAGTAGATACAACGATTACCGTTTTAACTCAACAGTTTCATATAAACTATATTGATACAGTTACCACAAAACTTTCCACTTTTTCTGTTGCAGCGAGCCTCGAACATTCTTTTTTATTTTTCAATTTGTTTTCAATAAAAGATGGGCTAAGCATTACACCACAGCTTTTGTTAATTGGCGGAATGAACACTTATAATATAAGCCACACCAGCAGCCTGAGCAATTTTACACAGTTTACAAAAATACGATTGAGCCGTATCAGGCATTTTCAATCGCAGGCAAATAATAAGGATTTTGAATTGCAATCTGCAGGATTTGATCTTGATATAAATTATTCGATTGGTAAATTTTATTTTGAGCCGGATATTTATCTTAACTATTATTTACCAAAAACAAAAGATAACCGCTTTACCCAAATTTTTAATTTTAATACAGGAATAACTTTTTAAGATTTTCTTGGCATATTAATTGAAAACTAAATTTAAAAAACGTATTATGAAAACGAAACTCCTTGCATTTGCATTATTATTTTTTGGATCATTTTTATTTATTAGTTCATCTGCATATTCGCAATCTTTTAGTTTGGGAATAAAGGCCGGCGCTAATCTTGGAAAAATTGAAGGCCACGCATTTAAAGATGAATTTGCACTCGGCTATCATGTGGGCGGCTTTGCTACAATAGGCTTGGGAAAAAAATTTGCCATTCAGCCCGAAGTATTATTTAATCAGATTAATAATGATACCACCACTCATTTCAGCGATGTGTTCAGGGTTCAAAATGCAAAAGATATTCAGTTGAAATATTTAAGTATTCCCATTTTGCTTAATTATAATTTGAGTAAATTTTTATCCATACAAGTGGGTCCGCAGTTTGGCGTATTACTCAATAAAAATGATAATCTTCTTCAAAATGGTGAGAACGCATTTAAACCGGGAGACTTCTCTTTGGTTGGCGGTTTGCAATTAAATCTTTTAAAATTCAGAATTTACGGAAGGTATGTTGGCGGCGTTACGGATATTAATCACATCAATAACAGTTATACCTGGAAACCAACAGCAATACAACTCGGCGTGGGGTTATCTATTTTTTAATCATCTTATTTTTTCAATTTCATTTAAGCTGTTTAGTTTTATGATTGAAGAAGGTTGAAAAGCTTGCATTTCTTTTTGACGGTGTTGAACAATATAATCAACACCGTTTTTTATTGCATCATTTATTTCCGAAAAATTTTTGGGCGATGAATCGCCCGAAATATTTGCAGATGTGGAAACTAACGGAAGCTGCAAACGCTGAATAAGTGTTTTACAAAAATCATCTTGTACAATTCTTATCGCAATGCTTCCATCGCTGCTGATAATTTCTTTGGGCAAATGAATTGCTTCTGTAAAAATTGCAGTAGTAGGATTTTTTTGTTCATCAATAAAATCAATAATTTTTTTTGAAGGATGCAAAACATATTTTTCAATTTCATCTTTTGATGAAAGCAATATGATTAATGATTTGGATTCTTCGCGTTGTTTTAAATCATAAATTTTTTTGATGGCAATAGCATTCGTTGCATCACATCCAATTCCCCAAATAGTATCGGTAGGGTAGAGGATGATGCCTCCTTCTTTGATAACATTTATGCAATGAACAGTATCGTTATTATAATTTTTCATTTTATTTATAAAGAAAGTGTTGATAACAATTGCGAAGTTTCAATGGTATAAGCACATTTGAAATGCCCGAGCGGACAGGCTTTCAGCCCATGGAGCGAACATGGTTTGCAGGCAAGCGCTGCTTTTGTTTCTACAATAAATGATTTTGTTGATAAAGGAAAAAATCCAAATGATGGAACGGTAGAACAAAAAATTGCTGTTACAGGCGCATCCACAGCAGAAGCAAAATGTAAGGGGGCAGAATCATTCGTATAATTCATAACCGCACCCTTCATTAAAGCAGCAGATGAAAGAAAATTTAATTTTCCTGAAAGTATTTCTATATTTGGATTAATAGTTTTTTCTTTTATTTTTTTGCAAAGCGGTATATCATCTTTTGCTCCTAATAAAAAAATATTATAATCTTCCGGAAAATTATTAATCAAATCAATCCACTTTTCCAAAGGATATTGCTTGGTAAACCACACACTCGCCGGCATGATGCACACATAATTTACTGATGTATATTTTAGCCGATAGCTGTCGGCTTCTTCATAATTTTTTTCAGAAGGATAAAGGCGTGGCTTTGCGAAACTCTTATCTGTAAAGGATTGTATCAGTTCATTATTTCTTTCCACTTCGTGTAGGCCATTCATTAAATTGTGTTTTATTTTTTTTGTAAATAAAAAGCTGAATGGATTTTTATCAAAGCCAATTTTTTCTTTTGCACCCGAAAATGCAGTCAGAATGCCGGTTGAAGCGAACCGTTGCAAATTGATGACTGAATCATATTTTTCTTTTCTTATTTTTTTCAAAAGCAAAAAAAGATTTTTATTTTTCTTTTCTTTTTTATTCCAGATTAATATGTCATGCAAAAAAGGATGATGCTGCAACAAACCTTCATTTCCTTTTCTCAATAAAAAATCTATTTGGGCATCAGGAAAAAACTGATGCAGCTTTTCAACCAATGCAGTTGCCAGTACTACATCTCCGGTGAAAGCTGTTTGGATAACCAAAAATTTTTTCATGCGGCGGCAAAGTTATCAATTATCATTTGCAATAATTTGCGTTTACACATTATGTTTGCAAAAAAAGCAATTATGGATTTTGAAAAAAAGATAAATGAAGCGTGGGCCAATCGCGAATTATTAAAAGATGAAACTTATACAGATGCGGTGCGCAATGTGATTGATAAGCTCGATAGCGGCGATCTTCGTGTAGCCGTGCCCGTTAGTAACGGATGGAAAGTAAATGAATGGATAAAACAGGCAATACTTTTATATTTCGGAATACAACAAATGGAAACTTATACATTGCCTCCATTTGAATTTTATGATAAAATGAAATTGAAAAAAAACTATAAAAGTCTGGGTGTACGTGCAGTTCCACATGCTGTTGCACGTTACGGAGCTTATCTTGCAAAAAATGTGGTGCTGATGCCAAGTTACGTAAACATCGGTGCTTATGTAGATGAAGGAACTATGGTGGATACATGGGCAACCGTAGGCAGTTGTGCGCAAATAGGAAAACACGTACACCTGAGTGGTGGCGTGGGTGTTGGCGGTGTGCTGGAGCCTTTGCAGGCAAGCCCTGTTGTAATTGAAGATGGTTGTTTTATCGGCAGCAGAAGCATTGTAGTAGAAGGAGTAAGAGTTGAAAAAGAAGCTGTGCTCGGCGCCAATGTAGTGCTTACACAATCCACAAAAATTATTGATGTAAGTGGAAATGAGCCAAAAGAAAGTAAAGGTGTAATTCCAACGCGAAGTGTTGTAATTCCAGGCAGCTATCTTAAAAAATTTCCTGCAGGTGAATATAATGTAAGCTGTGCTTTAATTATTGGGAAAAGAAAAGAAAGCACCGATAAAAAAACAAGTCTCAATGATGCGTTGCGCGATTTTAATGTGAGTGTGTAAATGTGAAAATGTGAAAATGTGAAAATTTGAAAATATGAAAGATTAAATTTGCTAATTTTCCTATTTTCAAATTTGTTTTATAGCCCGGGTGGCGAAATTGGTAGACGCACTGTGTTCAGGTCGCAGCGTTCGCAAGAATGTGCTGGTTCGAATCCAGTCCCGGGCACCTGTTTTTTTT